>JAIRKH010000089.1 GCA_031260245.1 Treponema sp.
CGGCCAATGCCTACGCGATGGTCTTTCTGCACGGTTACGGACAGGTCCCGGCGAAGATGACAAATGACCGCCGCGGGCGCGAGGGGATTTCAACCATTTTTCTCCGCCAGGGATACAGCGTCTACCTCGTTGTTTAGGGTATGGCAGACAACCCTGAAAAACTGTCCACAGTCCGCGGCATTTCACCGTCCAGGGCGCTACGAATCAGCGTGGGTTACAGGAAAATTTCTGCCATGCAGAAGTCGGCGCTGTCAGATAGCCGCCCATGGAGAACGTTTGACATGGCATTCTTTTACATCAACTACGGCTTCATTGTGAAGCGCCTCCAAATATATTAATATTTTCTCAGGTACTATTATATTTAGACTCTATTTTGCCGATGGTCGGACTTGAACCGACACGTCCTCGCGGACAGTAGATTTTGAGTCTACCGTGTCTGCCGTTTCACCACATCGGCTTTTTCGCAACAACAAGAAACAGTATAACAAAAAACAAAATATTACGCAAGCGTTAAGCGTATTTTTATTGGCAAAAATATTTCGCGGAGTCGAGCAACTGGTATGTCTCGCGCATGGGCAATCCTACGACGGCGCTGAAAGAGCCTTTAACGCCGCAAATAAAACAGCCCGCCAGCCCTTGTATCTTGTAGGCTCCCGCGGCGCCTTCCCAGTCTCCACTGTCCAGATACCACGCCGTCTCCGCATCAGATATATTCACGAATTCAACCTCGCTCGCCGCCGAACTACTCGTCAGCCGCCCGCCGCTCATAAGCGCTATACCCGTTACTACTTGATGTACGCGGCCGTTCAGGACGGATAGCATCCGTTCCGCGTCCGTCCTGTCTTTGGGCTTGCCGAATAGAAAATCGTCGACGCTAACAATAGTGTCCGCGCCGAAAACCCACATATCACCGTCCGCAACCGCTAAAACTTTCTGAGTCGCCAGCCGTTCTGCCGTCTGCCGAGGAGAAAGCCCCAAAGGATACGTCTCTTCGATAAAAGAAGGACGGACAATAAAAGGCAATCGCATTATTTTGAAATACTCTTGCCTTCGCGGAGACGCGGACGCTAAAATGATAGTTTGCATATTTATTCATAAATGGAGAGTAGAGAATAGCGAATAAGAAGCGTATTTCAAAAGTCTAAATTTTCAAAATACACGCTATTAGCTATCCTCTATAAATAACGGGTACCTTACTCGATGACAGCGATAATGTCCTGCATCTTGAGGACGAGGTGTTCTTCGCCGTTGATTTTCACCTGCGTTCCCGCGTATTTGTCATGCATGACTTTTTGCCCCACGGACACCGTGATTTTTTCTTTTTCGGTACCGGGTCCAACCGCCGTTACGACGCCTATCTGGGTTTTCTCCTGTGCCGTATCAGGAATGATGATGCCGCCTGAGGTTTTCGCCTCGCTCTTTTCCTGTTTTACAACCACCCTGTCAGCCAAAGGTTTTACGTTCATATATAGCCTCCTAAAATTTTAAGGATGAGGGAGATTTTACCCCTCTTTGAATAATAATCAAATATACAAAAAAACACCTTAAGGGTCAAGAAAAAATCGGCGGACTTGCTTGAAAATTTTTACGCTTGAGGAATCAATCTTTCGGATGTTTGTAGAATCTGCCTTGAATGTGGTCGGTTTTCAAGATATTGATGAACGCGTCCGGGTCAACCTGTTTGATCGCCGCTGCGAGGCGTTCATCCTCGTCTGCTGAAACCACGGAGTAGAGCATAGTTTTTTCCGCTTTGAGGAACATACCCATGCCTTTAAAGGACGTCGCATCATGGCGGGTTGTATCACGGATAAGAGGGTAGACTTCGTCTGGTTTACTTGTGATGATGAAAAGCGTCTTCTTTTGATAACCCTTGTAAAGAGAGCCGAGCGCCATGGTTGTGGTGAATTGGAATATGATGGAGTAGAGGGCTTTTTCGAGAGAGAAGAGAGAAGCCGCAAAAATCAAAATCACGCAGTTACCCACAAATATGTAGCTCCATGCGTCTTTGTCGTATTTTTCAGAGATGAATATGGCGATGAAGTCGGTGCCGCCGCTTGTCGCGTCAGCGAAGAGACACATACTTATAGACGCCGCGTTGATGATACCGCCGAACACCGCAGAGAGAAGCGTATCATGAATTTTGATGTACTCTATGAACATCGGAGGCATCCAGTCAGTCAAAACACCTGTCAGAAAAACCATAATACACGAAAAGACGGTGAATCGTTTCCCAACAAACTTGAAGCATACGATCGCAGGCGCCGCGTTAAGAATATATAAGAGAACGCTGAACGGGATTTGAATATTGAAGAATTTACGGAAACATTCTTGAATGAGTAGCGCGAGTCCCGTGAAGCCGCCCGGAACAATCTCCCCGGCGTTGACGAAAGTGTTAAGATTTAACGCCATTATAAAAGCCGCCAGAGACACTATAATGAGTCGTCTCACTAAGCTACTCGTCGAAGTCTTTAATTTAGTTTGCATACCTTATTCCTTGAACCGACAGATTTAATAAGAATTATACCATAAATCAATATAAACGACAAGCCGTTCGCGGTGAGACAAAAGCGAGGAATCGTATCTCGTAAAAAGGTTTAAAAAGCGTCAAAATTTGCCTTGACAATAATGGAAAACAAGTCCATGATAGGTAAATGAATTTTTTTAAGGAGTTTCCATGGAGTATACTATTGACGCTATCAAAAATGTTTCAATAGCCGGTCACGGAGGAACCGGCAAAACCACGTTGTTTGAGCGCTTGCTTTTCGCGGGGCGCGTCGTCTCTAAGCCAGAGCTGGTTGAATCTGGCAAGACTGTTTCGGACTCGACTCCGGAGGAAATTGAAAGGAAAATTTCAATTCACGCGGCTTTGGCGCACATCGATCGGGACGGCAAGAAGCTCAACTTCTTCGACACGCCCGGATCGTCAGACTTTACCGGCGACGTGATACTGACGTTCAGAGCCGCTGAATTCGCGCTTTTGACTGTGGACGGGCGTTCCGGCGCGCAGATAGAGACCGTCAAACTATGGCGCAATTTAGAAATGAGAAATAAACCCCGCGGAATTTTTGTTACGTACCTTGACGACGACCGCGCTGACTTCAACAGAGTCCTCGTGGATATAAAAGACAAATTTAAAGTAACGCCGATTCCTTTCACCCTGCCTATGGACGCGGGCGAGGCGTTTAAGGGCGTGATTGACGTTTTGAACGAGAAAGCTTACCTCGTTCAAAAAGACGCCCTTGAGAAAGAAGGAGCAATACCTGACGGATACAATGAGGCGCTTGCGGCCGCCCGCGAGCGCCTCATTGAAGCGGCCGCAGAAGGCGACGACGAGCTTATGGACAAGTACCTGGAAAACGGAACTCTCGATAGTGACGAAGTTCGTAGAGGCGTTATCGAGGCGCTTGCCAAGAACAAAATAGTCCCGGTTTTCGCGGGCGCGGCGCTCAAAAATTCAGGACTCGTCTCGCTATTGAACGCGGCCGCCGACGTATTTCCCAGCCCAAAAACCGCGAAAGATATAGCGGTAGGCGCGGACGGCGCGCAAAAAGACGCGCCTCTTGACCCGAATAAACCCTTGTCCGGACTTGTCGTAAAGACCGCCTACGACCAATTTTCCGGTAAGCTTTCGTGGGTCAAGGTGATTACAGGAACCCTTTCCGCGGATTCTGAAATATTCAATGTATCGGAAAACAAGAAAGAGCGAATCGGCAAGCTTTTTGTCTGTCAGGGCAGAAGACTGGAGGAAACGCGGGAGATTTGCACGGGCGATATTGGCATTATCGCCAAATCAGCCAGCCTCAAGACTAACGATACCATTCTTGCCGTGGGCGCGGGCGACGCGTCCGTTACATTCCTACCTCTGCGTCTTCCAGAGCCGGTTCATTCGGTCGCAGTCAACGCGACCGCCAAGAAGGACGACGACAAGCTCGGCGAAGCCCTCATACGCGCCTCTGAGGAAGATCTTACCTTGAAGTATTCTTTTAATAGCGAGACTAAAGAAGCGGTTGTTTCCGGTATGGGCGAGCTTCACGTGAATATGATTCTTGACAAAATCAAAGCCGCGCAGAAAATTGACGTAGAAACCCACATTCCTCGCGTGCCTTACCGCGAAACGATTACAAAGAAGGCTACCGCTGAATATACGCACAAGAAGCAGACTGGCGGTCACGGACAGTACGGCAAGGTGTTGATTGAAATCGCGCCTCTGCCTCGCGGCGAGAACTACCAGTTTGTCAACGCCATCTTCGGCGGTTCTGTTCCCAAGAATTACATTCCGGGCGTTGAAAAGGGCATTGCCGAAGGAATGGCGCGGGGCGTCATGGCAGGCTACCCGGTGGTTGACGTGGAAGTGAAGCTCGTTGACGGTAAATACCATCCTGTTGATTCTTCTGAATTATCTTTCAAACTTGCGTCGCGTAACGCGTTTCGCGAGGCGATGAAGCTCGCCGCTCCGACTCTGCTTGAGCCTATCACCAACCTGACGGTTTTTGTCGAGGACAAGTACCTCGGCGACGTAATGAGCGACCTTTCCGGCAAACGCGGCAAAATTTTAGGGCAGGATACGGTTGGCGGCATCGGTGAAATCCACGCCCAAGCGCCCCAGGCGGAGCTCCTGCGTTATTCAATAGACCTGCGCTCCATTACGAGCGGTACTGGCTCCTTCACTGTAGAATTTGACCACTATGCGCCAATTTCCGGTAAGATAGCTGAAGACGTCGTCAAGGCGGCAGTCGCCTTCAAGGTGCAAGAAGAGGAAGAATAGCCTATAGTGAATAACTTTATAAAATTTAGGAATAATTTATACCTCATAGAATTATTCCTTCTATTGACAGCCTGTGTCGGCGCGCCGAAAGGCGGTGAAAAACCAAGGGGGTTCGTCAGTCCAGTTGAAAAATATGGAAAAATCAGGATAGCGGAGGTAAACGGCAGGCGGCGGCTCTGCACGGAAAACGGCGACCCTGTCCAGCTAAAAGGCATGAGCACTATGGGACTGCAATGGGAGAGTTGGATTTTAACCGAAGAGGCTTTCGACGCGCTCGCCTACGATTGGCGTTGCGATGTCGTTAGAATCGCCATGTACGTTACCGAAGGCGGTTATAAAAACGACCCCTTCGGTATGCTCGCAAAGGTTGAAAAAGGTATAAAACTCGCATCTGACAGAGGATTATACGTGATAGTGGATTGGCACGTCTTGACGCCCGGAGACCCCAACGCCAATGATTACCTCAACGCGGGAAAGAGCCTCAGTCAGTATTCGGAAATCAGGAAAGATCATCCCGAATACGGCGGACCGGAGCTTTTCTTCGCTTACCTTTCCCAAAAATACGGTGATTTACCGAACATCCTTTGGGAAACCGCCAATGAGCCGAACAAATTAAGCAAGAATTGGTCCGAGTCGCTTTTGCCCTATCATCAAAAAATACTTAACGCCGTCAGGCTCTACGATAAAGATGGATTAGGCGACAATATCGTCATTTGCGGAACCGATAGTTGGAGTCAGGAAGTGGACGCTCCTATAGGAAACGAGGTGGCCGACCCAAAGAGACAAGTGATGTACACGGCGCACTTCTACGCGGGGACTCACGGGCAATGGCTTATGGACAGAGTGAAAAAAGCGCTTGACGGCGGGCTTGCGGTGTTCTGCACAGAATGGGGAACGAGCGAGGCGGACGGCGGACAAAACGGCAAGGTCTATATCGCGGAGAGCGAAAACTGGCTTGATTTTTTTGACGCAAACGGCGTTTCTTGGTGTAACTGGTCGTTGGCGCGGGCGGCGCAGTCTTCAGCCGCGTTTAAGCCCAACGCCGCGTCATTCCCCAAGGACCTGGACAAAGACGGCGTACCGAGTTGGAAAGATTCCGACCTTTCCGCAAGCGGACTATATGTGAGAGGAAAAATCAGGGAGAAATGAAAAGTATGATTCAACAAACCCGAATGATTCCCAAGAAAACAGGAGCTTATTTCCCATATTGGCGCCTTTTGCTCGTTTCGCTACTTGGACTTGATGGTTGTATGACGATAGCGAATCCGCTCAAGGTCGAGCCGTCAACGAATATAGCCATGTCTTCAGAGGCTTTATGTCTTGCTTTTAGTCCAAACAGTTCTATTCTTGCGGCCGGCTGTAATGACGGCTATGTGCGCGTTTGGAACGCGGACCACGGCGCCGCGGGATTGGCGAAATCAGCCCGCAGAGGCGCCGTCAACGCCTTGTCTTTCAGACCTGACGGGACAAGGCTGGCGTTTCAGACAAGGGAAAACCTCAAAGTGTGGGATGTAGAAACAGGCGCGGAACTTTTAGACGTCCACGGCAGAGGCGGTGAATTCATCGAGTCCATCGCCTACAACATAGACGGTTCTTTGCTTTTATCCGGCGTTTCCGCCTCTGAATACGACGACGATATGCCGACTGACTCTGGCGATGTTTATCGCTCGGAAACAGACTTCTCTTATGTATACTATAACGCTCCGCAGAAAAAAGAAAAGGCGGCCGTCTCCGGCGTTCTGCGTCTATGGGATGCGGGTAGCGGCGCGGTCAAGCGGAATATCTATCTCTTCAATAAGACGGTAACGGTAAGTACATATCGCTCTTCATTAAATGAATCAGACGACTCGTCCGGCGTTTTCTCAAACGACAACCTCTCTTCGGATACGGCGGCCGCGACTCTCTACGAAGGTTATAGCAGAATGGCGAATAAAGCCGTTTTCAGCCCGGACGGCGCGCGGATAGCCGCAAGTTTCAACAACGGAGACGTCAAAGTTTACGCCTTGAACGAGACTTTACTCGCGGAATTTCACAATAGGTCAAAGGCGTCAGCTATTGTGTTCAGCCCGGACGGGAAACGCCTGGCGGTCGGTTTTGACAACGGCAACATCATCGTCTATAACATCGAGGAACGAAAAATGCGGCTTTTACAGCGGCATTATAAGAAAATAACCGCCCTCGTCTACAGTCCTGACGGGGCGTTTCTCGCGTCGGGATCGGCTGACGCGACCGTCCGATTCTGGAACGCGGACAAAGGCAAAGCAGAGATAGCGACCGTCCGCAATCACCGCAAGGCAATAACCGCTCTGACTTACGCGCCTGACGGTAAGCGTTTAGCTTCGGCTAGCGCTGATAAAACGGTGAAAATATGGGATATAGCCGCTCTTGGCTTACGATAAAGAGAGCGGGCTTTCATCTATAACGCCGTTCCTGATCCTCAGCCTAGAGTCTTGTTAGGAAAGGATAAGAGATTCGATAAGGATAAAGTCGAGGAAGTTAGCGTCGGATTTCTCACGCCTGACAGCAAGCCGCCGACTTTTTTTCAGCTCTCCAGTATCGCCGACGTATCGCTGTTTCCCCGCCAATTCACGCCGAGACCGCCATATCCATCGCCGTATATATTATACCGCTACCCCTTTCTTTTTCACCCTTTCCTAACAGTCTCTAATTGAAGAAAAGATATATCACATTTTCATACTTGTTTTTTCTTGTATTTATGAGTATATTAGGTAAAATGACTGCTCGTATGAGGGTCGATGCTTTGCATAAGCATCAGAAACCGCAGGGCTGACAGCCTGCAAGGGAGCTTTCTATGAAAGGAACAAAAGGTTACATGGATATGGGGACTATTTTTGACGAAATTTTTGAAGCCGCCCAGGATTTCAAGGACAAATTCCACCAAAATTTTAATGAATTCGGCAACGAACACTTCGGGCGCAACTATAATCCGAACTGGCCCTTTGACGAAAACGTGGATTATTATCCAAACTACTCCTATCCGCCGATGAACGTCTATATGACCGCGGGTCGTAGCATGGTTTTTGAGTTTGCGCTCGCTGGTTTTAACGAGAAAGACATAAGCCTGTCTTTCCAAGGCGATTATATGGTCTTTTCCGCGAAAATCGGGGACGAATGGAGTAAAGAGGAGTCGTTAATGGGAAGCAACGCCGAAAATTTCCGTTATTTTAAGCGCCGCCTCAAACTCAAAGACATCGAGAAACAAAAATATTTCGTGCCTCAAGATAAATACGCCCAAGAATCCGTAAAAGCCGTGTTCAAAAATGGTATTTTAAAGGTCGTCATTCTTCCAAAAGAAGAACCTGATGTAAACGACGGTATTAAGATTGAAATAATCAAGGAAGGCGTGTAACGCGACTGCGGAATGATTGACGTCAAAGACATTGTCTTTCCCGCCGCATGGAGCGAGGATGAAAAGACGCGGGCAAAGACTGAATTCTTAAAAAGACTCGCTCTTTTGACGCATGAGTTTTACGGTGGAAAGATGCAGACCTTTCCTAAATGCGGCGTTTCTTTGGAATTGTTGAATATGTGGTACACGCCCGGAGTGTCTAAGATTTCCACAACCATCCGCGACAACAACGATGCATCCTTCAGCCTTTCTAACCGCGGCAACCTCGTCGCGATTGTATCAGATTCCACGCGGGTCTTGGGGGACGGAGACTGTACTTCGTCAGGCGGACTCGGCGTCATGGAAGGCAAAGCCCTGCTGATGAAGTACCTGGGCGGCGTCGACGCGGTCGCTCTCTGTATCGATTCGCGAGGAGAAGACGGCTCGCATAATCCTCAAAAAATCATTGACTTTGTGAAAATGGTCTCGCCGTCTTTCGGCGCCATTAACCTCGAAGATATTAGTCAACCGAATTGTTTTCGCGTGCTCGACGAACTGCGGGAAGACTGCAGCATTCCTGTATGGCACGACGACGCTCAGGGAACGGCTTGCGTTATCCTTGCAGGACTTTTGAACGCGCTGAAACTCGCCGAAAAATCTCTTACAGACGCAAAAATCGTGCTTTTGGGCGCAGGCGCGGCAAACGCCGCTGTCGCACGATTCATTCTGGCGGACGGCGGGGACCCGTCTAATATGACGCTCTTCGACGTGAACGGCGCTCTCCATGTGGATAGGGCGGACATCGAGCGAGATGAACGCTATTACCAACAATGGGATCTCTGCCGAAAAACCAACCCGAAAAAGGTTAATTCTATTGAAAAAGCTCTACAGAATGCGGATGTACTGATAGCCCTTTCCGCGCCGGGACCTGGTATCGTTCAGCCCGAATGGGTGCGTTCTATGGCGAAAAGGGCTATAGTATTTGCCTGTGCAAATCCAGCGCCGGAAATCTGGCCCCACACGGCAAAGAAGGCGGGCGCGTTCATTGTAGCAACAGGACGAGGCGACTTTCCCAACCAACTGAACAATTCCTTGTGTTTCCCCGGACTACTCAAGGGCGCGCTTTTAGCGTGTTCCCGCAAAATCACGGACAGTATGGCGATTAGGTGCGGTCATAGCATCGCGGACTTTTCCGAAAAACAAGGCGTTTCCCCTAACAAAATCATCGCGGATATGTCAGAAACGGCTCTGTTCAGCGAAGAAGCCGGCGACGTCGCGGCGGCCGCGGTCGCGGAAGGACTTGCCCGCGTCAATATTTCTCGCGAAGAAGCGCGGCGCCGCGCGGAGGCTGATATCGCGACTGTCCGCTCTACTTTACGCCATCTGGAAGAAGCCGGCGATATTCCTCCCCTACCCGACGAATTGATTCAAAGGGCGCTGAAAGAGGTCGGCGGCGAATTTAATAGCGAAGGCGCGCGAAGTTTCTAGTAATGAGATTTGGCGATATTGAGTTGTTTTATCACAGAGACGTGGAGAATCTTTCTCTCTATGCCGTCTGTAATTCTCTAACTAACTTGAAAAGGAAATGGTTAAAGATGAAAATTTCTACACGAGGACGATACGGAGTCAGGCTTCTCATAGACTTGGCGGAACATATGGATGAGCCTCATATACCGTTGGCAAGCGTGGCGGAGCGACAGGGCATAAGCGTCCGCTATCTCGAACAGGTGGCGGTTATTCTCAAACGGGCGCATTTCATACGCTCGATAAAGGGCGCTTCCGGCGGTTACACGCTCGCCCGCAAGCCGGAAGACATCGTCATCGGGGGCGTTCTACGTACGCTTGAAGGCGATATGTTCGTGGTTGATCCGCCCATACCGGGCGTTTCGGAAACGAAGATACAGCAATGTATACGTACCGTCGTGTTCGACAAACTCAATGCCCGCATCGCCGAAGTCATTGACCGGGAAACGCTCGCCGCCCTTGTCGGTACCATTGACCCAGAAGAATCTTATATGTATTTTATATAGAACCGTGTTGATAGACGCGCATTGCCACCCGTTTGATTTCTTCTCTGCAACCGGGAAAAAACTAGAGTCGCCGAATAAAGAAATTTTTTTCGCATCAAGCGCGTGGAACCTCGAACAGTTTCTTTTCAATAAAGCAAGCGGCGCGAACGGCGTTCACGCCTTTGCCGTTCACCCGCAACTACCCGTAGTCAATCCTTCTCTTGTACAAGGTTCTCTGGAAACCCTCTACCGTTTGGCTTCGGAAAACCAACTCCAAGCCGTAGGAGAAACTGGCTTTGACTTTTTTAACGAAGAATTTCGTTCCACAGAAAAACTTCAGACCGAACTTTTTATCGCCCATGCGGAATTAGCTATCGCAAAAAGCCTTCCTTTGATTCTACATATTCGTAGAGCCATGCGCGAGGTCTTCACCCATTCAAAAATTCTTAAAAAGACGTCCGCGGTTGTGTTTCATTCGTATTCTGGCGCAGTCGCGGAAGGAGAGAGCCTCCTTCGCCGCGGCGTAAACGTCTATTTTTCATTCGGTTCATCCATCCTACTTAACCACAAAACCGCCATACAAGCCTGCGCCTTGCTTCCATTTGAGCGGCTACTCACGGAAACAGACGCGCCTTATCAGCCACTCCGTCACGATTTCTCGGATTGGAAAGATTTGCTCGCGATTTTGCAAGGCATCCTACGTTTGCGCGGTGAAAAGACGGACATAAACGGATTAGAAGAACAAATTTATGAGAATTTCCACAATGCGTACGGTTAAATTATCCAGAGCGCTTAAAGATAAAAGTAGGAATTATCTCATCAACCATGAAAGTAAGGATTGGAAGACGCCAATAAAAGCGCCAAGTATCGCGCCAAAGACATTTATCCATTTGAGTTGATTCGCCATAATATCCAGGATGATGCGCTCTACCTGAATCATGTCCAGCTCGTCAATACGGTCCGCGACCAAAGCCGTTACATTTATAGAGACAAGCGCATTACCGATTTGATCGTCCGCTATCAACAGAAGTTTTTCTGCAATGAACGCGTCGAGCGCGTCTTTTTGCTCCGCAGTAATGGGGAAAAAGGATGAAACGACCGCATCTTCGTGTTTTTCAAGCGTTCTTTTGAAAAAGTCTGCAAAAATAGACGAGTTCTTCAAGGAGTTTCGCGTAAAATCAAGGATTTTTTGCCCGAAAACCCGGACGTCTTCTTTCTTGACGCCTTTTAGAAATTCTTTCAGCGGCTTGGCGGTCTGGGCGGAAAGAAAACCTACAATAACGTCTGCGGCCCGCGCTCCATTATTCGACAAGAGCCGCTCCGTATTATCGGTAAAAAACGTCAACAGTCGTTGCCTGACCTCGTTACCAGAAAACAAAGTGTAAAGCTGGCGAATAAGGTCGTTGATAATTTCCGGCATTCGTTCAGAAAGCCTCTCATTGTATTGCCCTACCGACAGGAAAAATCGTTGAGTCGCGCTCAATGTACGAATAGCATTGTTAAGGAAGATACGCCCATGGATTTCAAGCTCTCTACGGACATCGTTGCGTTTCAAGAAATTGATACACATATCTACAATTTGCATGAAATTATTAGCGAAAACGACGGTGATTTGTTCAGAGATTACGTTGCTATTCGCCGCTATGTAATCGCTCACGGTCCCGCTCACGCTTTCTTCCAGAGCGATTATTTTTTCGTCGCCCAGGATTTCGCGAATATTCTTACCAAGAAACTCATTTTCTTCAATATTTTCAATATTATTCGTAATAAAATCGAGAATCTCGTCAAAGATTGATGCGAAAATCGGGGACTGAAAAAAACTCTTCAGGACGTCGCCAATGACTGGATTAGTTTTGTCAAGGGAAAGCTCTGTTATACGGGTTGACAACAACTTGTCCGTGAAATTCGCCGCGCCGTTTTTGACGCTTACCCGGACGTCTTCCCGCGCAAGTCGCGCGCGGACGATTTCTGGCGTGAGAAGCTCCCGCTCGACCATACGCCCTATACTCTGAGCAAGTTGACGACGTTGACGAGGAAGAATACCTGGCGTAAAGGGAAGCCGCCATTTACCAAAACGTACTTCCTTGAGAGGACGAAAGAGCATTTTTATAGCGACAGCGTTGGTAACATAACCGATAACCGCGCCGACAATCGGCGGCGTTAGCCATAATAAGAACGTTTTCATTGACTCATCACATCCGAAGCAGTTACAGCTTGGGCTTTATAATCGTAGATATAGACATACGCCTCGTTCAACCACCCCTTGTAGCCTCCTTCGATGAACACCCATGATTCTATCGCGCTCTGCTTTTGAACGGCTTTACGTTCAATCACATTGACAATAGTTCCGCGCCGCATATAGCCCTGTGAGAAACTTTCGGGGTCCGGAGCGCTCGATAAGTTTATATAAGAAGGAACAATCACGCCATAGCCTATAACGGGTCTTGACAAAGGATAGGTAGGCGGTAGTATAATAGAAAAATTATCTTTTGTACGGACGCAGGAAAAGAGTATAATAAAGGCGATTACAGACGCCGGTATAGCGGCGTCGACCACTTTTAAAAAAGGAAAACACATTGTTAAAAAATATAACATTTTTTTTGATTATTTACAATATGCTTTTCTCGTTATTTCCCGCCCGATCGGAACCGCTCTATTCGGTTTCAACCAGCGCGTCCTTCGGCGCTTTTTATGGGCAAATTGAGGAAATCGTTTATAAAAGCGGCGATTCACGCGATTATTTGAGCCAATTACTCTGGGACATGAAAACCCTTCTGTTCTGGAGCGTTTCCATGAATTTCGAGAGGCGAACCCCCTTGGATGGATTCGGTTTCTTCACCGAGGCTGTACTGAAATACGGCGTTAATGCAGACTCCGGCGTCATGGAAGACCGAGATTGGCAAGGAACTCATGGACAGCTCACCAATTATTCTTGCCATTGGAACTATACGCAAAACGCGCTCATACTCAACATTGACGCAGGCGTCTCCTTTCCACTATTCAAGACGTTTGTCCTCAAGACTTACGGAACGGTTTTATTCGCAGATTTCTCCTTTGAATCCAGAGATGGTTATTACCAATACGTTACTTCATATACCGATACATGGAACGAAACGATACCCAAGCGGTCCCACACAGGTCCGGCTATCAATTACAAACAGCTCTGGTTCATAGGAGGAATAGGCGCGTCATTGACCCTACCGTTAGATTATTTCCAAATAAACATTACTTTTAACGCAAGCCCTCTTGTCTTTTGCGCGGCGCATGACACCCATCGTACTTACGGCGGGGAATATTACGACTATGTTCAAAACGGATTTTTTCTTGAACCAAAAGCCGAGGTACGTTTTCTCATTCCGCGATTCACCCTTGCTTTTTTTTATTCCTATAAATATGCGGCGGGCGCGTTTGGTCCAACCTATAGAAAGGTAAACGGCTATTACTTCGAGTCCGGCGTCGCGGGCGCGGGATTTTCCTTCATAGAGGCGGGGCTGACAATCAAGGTAATGTGGTAAAAAAGGGGGGAACGGAGAGAGTGGGATTTGAACCCACGGTACCCTTTAGGGGTACACACGACTTCCAATCGTGCTCCTTCGGCCGCTCGGACATCTCTCCAATTTTTTCTTAAAACAAACTCGGAGCAGGGGGGATTCGAACCCCCGGAACCCTTACGAGTTCAACGGTTTTCGAAACCGTCTCCTTCAACCGCTCGGACACCGCTCCTCATTTCAGATTGAGTATATATAAAAAACGAAAACGTGTCAAGACGATAGCGGCGTAATTTAAATTATTTACCGCCGCGCCGCTGGCGTCTGCTTTAAACGGTCTTTTGAATCTGCCGTTGCAAGCGATAATCAACATATCTACGCTAATAGCCGCCGTAAAAGGCGCTTTGAGAATAACGGAAAAATAAATTGGAATAAGAAATGATTTAACGAACGCGCCTTGTAAAAGGAACGCTTGTTGAAGAAGAACATATCACGATTAGACGCTTTGTCAAGTTTTTTTCAGGGAATCTCGCTTTTTAGACGCGTCTTGAAAAGGGAATAGCCAAACATCGGCGCGGGGCATTTACAATATCCAATCTATTATGTAGTATAAGACCATGAAAGTATCGTTACGGAAAACCAGTCTTGTAGATTATCCCAGAAAAATAGCGGCCGTCGTCTTTTTCGCCGGATGCAATCTTCGCTGTCCCTGGTGCCATAACGGCGAATTAACGACGGGGCGCGGCGAAAAAGACATGGTTTCGTTGGAACAGGCGTTAGCGTACATACAGAAACGGCGTTCCGTGCTAGGCGGCGTCGTTTTAAGCGGAGGAGAGCCGACTCTATACACGGAGTTGCCAGATATTATGGCGCGCGTAAAAGATATGGGCTTGACTGTCAAACTCGACACAAACGGCGTGAATCCATCGGCGCTGGAAACGCTTTTGCGGAAAGTCCCGCCGGATTATATCGCGCTTGACCTCAAATTCGCTCCTGACCGCTACGACGGACTCTTTCATCCTTCGCAGGCGGCGAGCCTCGCGTCCGCTGGATTAGCTTTAAAACGCAGCGCGGCTCTTATTCACGATTCAGGCGTCGCCCATGAATTCCGCACCCTCGCCCTGCCCAACGTCGACGAAACGGATATTGACGCGCTCGCTCCCTTGGTCGACGAAGCTCTCTGGCTGTTCAGGGCGTTCAAATCGGGGAACTGTCTCGACCCGCTCTGGAATACGCTCGCGGATTCAAGCGCGGAGGACGTTGAGAAATTGGTAAAAAGGGCAAGGGAACTAGGCAAAAAAGGCAAAAACGCCGCAAGAGGGAACTTTGGAGGTGAGGGGAATTGAACCCCTGACCTTTTGAATGCCATTCAAACGCTCTAGCCAACTGAGCTACACCCCCAAAAGTTGATTTATCATACACCAATTATAACTTTTTGTCAAGCGCATTTTCAAGAAATAAGAGAAACAAGCGGCGATTTCACGCTCATGTAGAGAACAGAAACGCTTTATAAGACGTTTTAAGCGAGTCACGCTCTTCCTAATTCAAACGCCCGTTTGTTCGCGTCAATCATCCCTTGTCCTTTAGACGCAAACATTTCCTCAATGGCTTTCTCCATGTTTTCGACGGAAATAGGGAGAAACAGAGAAGCCGCGCCCACCATAACCATGTTGACCGCCTTGGACAACCCCGCGGATTTTCCCAGAGCTACCGCATCAATAATACGGTGAATCGAGAAGCTTTCTATGCGTTTCAACACGAGCGAAATATCTGGATAATCGGGTATATTAATAAACGGCGCGTCAGCGGCTATCAATGCGCCGTCCGGCGCAAGGAAGTCTACATAACGGAGGCTTTCAAGGGGTTCCATTGAAACAATGAGGTCCGCGGAACCTCTGGGAACAAGATCGGACGCTATCGCCGCGTCCGCAATGCGGAGGTGGGATAGAACCGCGCCGCCTCTCTGCGCCATACCATGGACTTCGGACTGCCTCACGAAAAAACCGCTCCTCACCGCGGCTTTGGCAATGACCGCAGCGACGGACAAGACGCCTTGTCCACCTACCCCCGCCAAGATAACGTCTTTCTTCATACAGCCAGTATACCTTAATTGTCCATTTGTAGTCAATAGCTTGTTATTTTCCCCGGCTTTCAATAAAACGCCCCTCAACGACTTGATACGCTATTGCGCCGTTTTTGCTGTAACGTTCGTAAGGTTCTTCGGGGAGAAAAGTGTAGAAAGCTTGATTATATTCGGGCATGGCTTCCATAAATCTGCGGCGTTTTTTCGGGTCTAGCTCCAGAAGCACGTCGTCTAATAGTAGAATCGGTTTCTTGGCGGTTACGGCTGAAAAACGCCGCGCCTGCGCGACGCGCAACAAGAGAGCCAACAATCGGCGCTGTCCGGTAGAGGCGTTTCGCGCAAACTCTGCGCCTTCGCGGGTGAATAGATAACGGTCGCGGTGGGGTCCGGAGAGAGTCGCCCCAAAAGCGGCGTCGTGTTCTCGCTTCGTCTTCAAGAATTCAACCGCTTTCCCCGCATCGTCTCCGTTTTCGTCTTTCCAAGACGGAATGTAACGAATCTGGACGTTGCTTATACCTGACACCTTTTCGTAGAGCGGAGCGAATATTTCTGAAAAAAGTCTCGTCGATTCGGCTCGTTTTTTCATAATATTAACACCGTAATAGGCAAGTTGAGAATCAAGGACGTCAAGCATTGCGAAATCAGGCGACTCTTTCAACACATTGTTACGGGTTTTTAAAATCTTGCGGAAATTACGGAGGTCGTCTAAATACAATGGGTCGTAGAGGCTCTGCGTTTGGTCGAAAAACCAGCGCTTGTTTTCCGGCGGGCCTGCGGCAAACGCCATGTCCTCGTGGCAAAACACGATACAGGGCGTTATGAAAAGTAACTCTTTGCGGTCGTCAATTTTTTTCCCATCAATGACAACGCTCTTTTTGCCATCCTCCACTTTGACTATCGTCTTTCTATTTCCATCTTCTTCAGAAATACGTTTCGCTATGACGGCGCACGAACCCTTTCCGCCGATTTTTATAAATTCGTAGTCTTTGGCGCCCCGAAAAGAAGAAGCGTAGGAAGAAAAGTAAACGGCTTCGAGGAAGTTTGTCTTTCCCTGACCATTTTCACCAATTAAGAAAACGTCGCGCGTTGAGGTATCAACTTCCGCGTCCGCTAAATTACGGAAAGAGAAAAACTGTAAAGACGCTATTCGCATGAGCCCTCTCTTAACGAACAAAAAAGATGTTCACAGAGCAATTTTTCTGATAACGCCCTCCGCCGCGTCTAATGGGTTGGAACCAAACTGTTCCATAAAAAGAGACTCTACGGTTGCATAGGCATGACGATATGCAGACGATCGTCTTGCTGTTCGGCGTAAATCGACACTGCTTTGACGGCGTCGGTGAATTTGATGCTGATTTCTTTTTCGCTCATCACCTTGAACGGCTCTTCAATGTAATGGAAGTTCATGGCGATGGACAGCTCCTCGCCGTCGTATCTACAGGGAATTTCTTCGTTTGCGGCGCCCAAATCGCTTTCTTCCGAAGAGATGGAAAGCACGCCCGGGGAGAGTCCTAGGTACACGCGTTTGTCGATCAGTAGAGCTACGCGGCGCAAAGCGTCAAGTAGCTCAAGACGGTTTACCGAGAAGACGTTTTCTTGGCTTTCAGGAATGACGCGCTGGTAGTTCGGAAATTGTCCTTCAATCAGGACAGACGATAGGTTGTAGACGCCGAAGCGGACAAAAATATAGCGTTCCGTAACGGCGATGGAAATAAGCCCTTCGTCGCCGGCGCGTTTCGTGATTATGTTCAAAATCTTCGGCGGCACGATGACAGGTTCAAATGTAGGAACGTCGTCGCCAACAGTTTTTTTGATGAGCGCAAGACGTCTTCCGTCTGTTGCAACCATGTTGAGCTTGTCTTCGACTCTCTCTAAAAAGACGCCGGTCATAAAATAACGAGTTTCGTCGTCGGAAACGGCAAAGACCGTCTGTTGAATCATATCCTTGAAATCCTTTACCGGTATCGAGAAGAAATTATTCTCATTCAGTTCAGGAAATTGCGGGAAGCTGTCTGACGCAATACTTTTGAGATTATAGCGGAGCTTCCTTAAAGGCGTCTTTATGACGAGATTCGAATCAACCTGCTCGAATTCAACTTCTCCGTCCGGCAACACGTTCAACGCCCCCAAGAATTTATCGCAGAATACGGTAGTCGATCCTGGCTCTATGACGTTGACAGGTACATTCGTCTCGAAACTAACTTTAAGGTCAGTCGCTTTAATGATGAGCGAATCGTCAAAAGCCTCGATATAAATGTTCGATAGTATAGAATAGGCGTTTTTAGACGCGACAATCTCCTGCGCTATCCCGATTTCTTTAAGCAAAACGCTTCGTTCACAGGCGAATTTCATAATGTTCCTCCATTCTTCTTATTATATATATTTATATATAATAGCAGTAGTAGTAGTAAGGGCTGTTCACTTGTGGATATCGTATATTATTTGTTATATTTCAAGTAATTACACTTTCCACAAATTGTTAATAACTTATGCGCGTTTTTCCACATATTCACAATCCTTATTATTATCCACAAGATATCCACATATTATACACAACTTATACAGAGTTTTCAACAACTAATCGTAAAAAAAACGACGCTTATGTGGAAAAATCCACATAATTATCCACAAGATATCCACAAGGCGCGCTGGTTTTCGCTATTTAGCTTGCCGATTTCGTCAAATCGGCAGTATCTTTGACGCTATATAATTTTTTAGGAGAAATATATGAAGACGATAACAATTTTATCCGTTTTAGCTGGCGGTTTGATAGCTTCTTGCGCCGGAAACGCTACGGCGATACAGACTGCCGAGTCGGTTTCCACGGCGCAGGAGTCTGAAGCTTTAGGGGCTTCAGTCGAATCTCCAGTAACCTTTGATAGCGGCGTCGTGGGAATATCCTGGCGCCTATCCGTAATAAAGAAGGGCGCGGATACGATACGGGTGGACAGGACGCAACTGGAAGCCGACGGCATGGGCGGTGTGTATACCCTGCGTTTTGCCGATGGGAATGCGGCAGGTAAGGGCGCTCCGAACAATTTCCGCGCTCCTTACAAAACCGAAGGCGCGTCGCTTTCAATTGGGCTGGCGGTTCAAACCTTGATGGCCGCCGTTAAAGAACCCGAGGTCTTGAAAGAGAACGAATTCTTTGACTATCTCGCTAATGTCAGTTCGTGGTCGCTTGCAGACGGTATTCTCACCCTTGAGGCGATGGACGCTGACGGGAACGAAACCGCGTTGTCCTTTATCGCAGAGTAATTCGTCTTAAAAGCGCGCTTCTCAAAATTTTTCCCCATTTCCTCTTCATCCAGTTCTCTGCTTGACACATACGCGTTGTTTATGATAAAATAGTAGTAAAGGAAAGCTATGCGATACCAATACTGGAACGAAAGAATGGAGACGCTTCCTCGCGAGCAATTGTTTACGCATCAAGTGGAACTCCTTAAATGGGCGGTTGAAAACGCCCTGCGGACGCCGTTTTACAAGGAGCGGTTGAAAAAAGCGGGTGTAAATACGCCAGACGACATTAAAAGCCTTGACGATATTCGGCGCATCCCGTTCACCACAAAATATGACTTGCGAGACGGGTTCCCTTATGGTTTTGTCAGCGTTCCGAAAGACGATATAGCGCGCCTCCACGCCTCAAGCGGCACTACAGGCGCGCCTACCACCATCTATTATACCAAAGACGACTTAACCCGATGGGCGAATTTTATGGCCCGCTCTATATACGCTACCGGTTGCAATAAGAGCGACGTTTTCCAGAATATGATAACCTATGGGCTGTTTACCGGCGGACTGGGCTTCCACGCGGGCGCGGAAGAGGTCGGTATGCTGGTCATACCGTCCGGCGCGGGCAATACGGCCCGCCAGTTTCGACTTATGAGAGACTTTGGCACGACTGTTTTGCACGCCACGCCGAGTTTTTTGCTCCATGTAGAATCCAAGATGCGCGAAGAGGGCTTTTCGTTGAACGAGCTTCGCCTCCGTAAAGCCTTTGCGGGCGCGGAACCGTATTCCGAAGACACGCGCCGCCGCATCGAGGAATTGCTCCACATCGACGTTTATAATTCCTACGGTCTGTCCGAGATGAACGGACCGGGCGTGGCGTTTGAGTGTCAATGCAAGAACGGGCTTCATTTGTGGGAAGACGGATATTTTGGCGAAATCATCAATCTTGATACGCTGGAACCCGCTCCTGACGGCGAAGTCGGCGAATTGGTAATTACGTGTCTCTGCCGCGAAGCGTCTCCGATTTTGCGTTACCGCACCCGTGATTTATCCGCGTTTTACCCAGAGCCGTGCGCGTGCGGGCGGACGCACCGTCGTCTGCATCGCATCACCGGACGTACGGACGATATGCTCATCATCAACGGCGTTAACCTTTTTCCCAGTCAAATTGAAGAGGTTATCATGTCAATGAAAGAAGTGGGCAACAATTACCTGATTGTAGTTGAGAAAGAGGGCGTTTTAGATAGATTAACCGTGAAAACCGAGGTGGGACCGGACGTTTTCTGGGACGACGCCCGTCTCTTAAACGCGCTCAAGGAAAAAATCCGCAAAACCCTGCAAGCCTCAATCAGTATCAACCCACGAGTGGAACTGCACGAAAACGGCAGTCTTCCGGTTTCCGAAGGCAAGGCAAAGCGCGTGATTGACAGTCGCCCTAAAGACGTATGACGCCGAAATAGTCGGGAGATTCTTGAATGGATATAGCAATCCCTGTTAATGAATATGTTTGGAGTTTTATACAATTCTATAAAAAAGCCGTCGAAAAAGGCGCTGATTTTATGGGAGAAGATTTGGCTGAAGAAGCTGATTTGGTATGGGAAATCGCTCGTATTCTCATCGACGCATATGAAACGGCGGCGTCTCATAAAGATTTGACGACAATTAGGTATTTATATGAGACGTAATTATATTCCACATGGGACGCTCATTGAACGCAAAATATCAAATGGAAAACTCGATGGTATTCTCTTGGATTTATCGCAAAAATATAAATTATGGGCCGAATTAAGCGGCGCGTTAAATTCTGAAAATAATGATGAATTAGAGAAAAAAGTACGCGCTTTGAACGAATATAAAAACTTTGTGGACGAGCTTACTTATAATAAATATTTTATTATGCAAGATAAAATGTCTTCTTCAATCATGGAAGAGTTTTTATTTTATCTCTTTAAAGATATTCCGTCAATTAAGTCGAGTATAAGCGAAGGCTTAATATATATGGGTTCGGCTAACGCCTATACCGACTTATCTTTCGCGCCAAAGAACTTAAAAGATTTCTTAACGCGTCCAAATGTTTTTATCAATTATAAAAATCAGGATTTTACCATATCAAAATTGATAAAATGTACGTTTGAGTGTAACGGCGGTCAGGAGTACCGTGAAATTATCGTCCCGACAGTCGCTGTTGAATGTAAAACGTTTATCCCTTCGACCATGCTTGGACAGTCGATTTACGAAGCGCAATTATTGAAGCAAGGTAATCCATACTCTTTGTATATTATTGTCGCCGAACAAAACGCTTTAAGCGACGACGTTAATCTAAAAAATATACCAATAGACGAAATATTTATTCTGCGGAAACAAAAACGTAACAGCATGAAAAATAAAGTAAGCGATAAAAAACCTATTGACTATCAAGTAATAAAAGAACTCTATGATTTTGTGAAAGATTATCTTAATAAAGAATGGTTTAACAATCAAAGAGCGACTGAGAAAGGAAGATTGATTAAATTTTAGGGGGGGGAATTTATGTTGAACATAAACGATTCGGAATTATTGAAAAGCTATTTGAATGAATATGTGTGAGGGATAATGCAAATCAAGCGTAATTTTTTCAGAGGTCAATCGCTCGTTGTTACTATCGTCGTCCTGTTGCTTTTATGGCGCGTTGCGGCCGCGGCGGTCAATAAGGCGTTTCTGCCTCCGCCCATTGCGGCGGGCAGGGCGTTTCTGCGCCTCGCGGAGAACGGTTCGCTTTGGCGGCACACGTCGGCGAGTCTTTTACGGCTGTTTTGGGCGATTACCGCCGGGTTTTTCCCAGCCGCCGTCTTGGGGCTTACGGCCGGGCGGTCGCCGCGACTCAACGCCCTTTTGTCGCCCCTTATCTACCTCATCCACCCGCTTCCAAAAGCGGCTTTTCTCCCCATTATTATGCTGTTTCTAGGCCTGGGAGACGCCTCGAAAGTATTCCTACTTGGCTTCACCATCTTTAGTCAGGTTCTCATCGCGGCGCGGGACGCGTCGGCGCGAGTTCCGGAGACGTCCGTCCTTGCGGTGAGGTCCATGGGCGCGGGCCCCTTTGCTGTGTTCCGCCACGTTATCCTACCGTCCGCTTTACCCGACCTCTGCACCGGCCTACGAGTGAGCCTCGGAACCGCAACCGCGGTCCTATTCCTTGCGGAAACCTTTGCTACAGACGCCGGACTCGGTTATCTGATAGTGGACGCCTGGACGCGGGTCGCGTATCCAGAGATGTTTGCGGCGATTCTTTCGTTGAGCTTGCTCGGACTTTTGCTTTTTGGCGCGGTTGACGTATTGGAGAGAATTATATGCCCATGGAGGAAAAAAGGAGGGGCGCTGTGAACCTTGACTTTTCCGTCCCTTTAGTCATGTCCATAGTGAACTGTACCGACGACTCGTTTTACACGGACAGCCGCGCCCGCGCGCCGGAGTCCGCTGTGGAGAAGGCGTTGCAAGCTGAGGCGGACGGCGCGAATATCGTTGACTTTGGCGGCGAATCCACGCGACCAGGCGCGGAGTACGTTTCGGAAGACAAGGAATTGGCGCGCGTCCTCCCTGCTGTTGAAGGTTTCAGGCGGAAGTCTGACCTACCCATATCCGTTGACACGAGAAAGGCCGCGGTCGCTCAAGGCGTTCTGTCTGCGGGCGCGGATATTATCAACGACGTCTCCGCGATGGAAGACGACCCGGACATGGCGCGAGTATGCGCGGCTTATGGGGCTTACGTCGTGCTTATGCACAAGAAAGGCGTCCCAAAAACCATGCAAGTCGCAAGTGGCGCGACATTCTATGAAGACGTGGTTGGCGAAGTCGTCGCGTATTTGCGGACGGCCGCGCAACGAGCTAAAGCGGCGGGAATTGCGGACAACCGCGTCATACTGGACCCCGGCATAGGATTCGGCAAGAGCGTGGAAGATAACATCGCGCTCGTCAGAGAACTCGCCCGCATCCGCGCCATTGGGTACCCAGTCCTCATAGGTCTGTCCCGCAAGACCTTCATCGGCAGTATCACGGGGAGGGATATACCCGATAGACTCGTCGGGACATTAGCGGCGAACGCTGTCGCCGTCGCTGCCGGCGCGAATATCGTCCGCGTACACGACGCGCGGGAACATGTTGATTTGATAAAAATCCTCTTTACGTTTAGAGGGGGGCGCGCTTTCCAAAACATAGACGGTTGGCGGTAAACTTTTCGCCGCGCCCCCCTACGCGGGAGCCTCGCAAAGCGGGTCTCCCGCTACCCCCGACTTGCGCCTACGGTGTCAGACACCCGACGACCAACGATGCCTATTAGCGATTAGCGGTGTCAGACACTTTACCGCCGTATTTTAACGCTTGACGAAAAAAGCGAAACGCGCTATATTACCTTTGACGAATATGAAACATACAAGACATAACGCCAATTACTCAACCGCGCCCGCTGCGTTCCCCAGCGAGAAGACCCATTCACACAGACATGGTATCTCGTAATCAAAATCTGATAGCTGTCAAATTTTTCTTTAACCCCTAAAGCAAATCGTTAATAAGCCGATATTATTATAGAACGATGCTTTTTGCGTCGAGATATAGGCAAGGATGCCGAGACGTTTGTTGTCACAGGGATAGTAAACGTCTTAATACCAAAGGAGTGAATTATGATAATCAATCACAACTTAAGCGCGATGTTCGCGGATAGGTCTCTCAAAGTTACTCAGTCTTATCTGGATAAGAACATGGAAAAATTGTCAAGCGGGTTACGTATCAACCGCGCTGGCGATGATGCTTCCGGGCTTGCCGTTTCCGAAAAGCTCCGTAGTCAGATTCGGGGACTTAATATGGCTTCTTTCAACGCTCAGAACGGTATTTCCTTCATTCAGGTAACTGAAGGATACCTTCAGGAAACTCAAGACATCCTCCAGCGTCTACGCGAGCTTGCGGTGCAGTCTTCCAACGGTATCTATACCGCCGAGGACCGTGAGCAAATTCAGATTGAGGTCTCCTCTTTGATTGATGAAATCGACCGCATCGCCTCCCACGCTCAATTCAACGGTATGAATATGTTGACCGGGCGTTTCGCGCGCGCGGGAGACGACACCGCTACCGCAACGGCGTCTATGTGGATACATATCGGCGCGAACATGGACCAGAGAGAGCAGATTTTCATCAGTAATTTGTCGGCAAAAGGTCTTAACGTCCGCAACGTCAGCGACGACTCTTTCAACGTCATGCTAGATAAACCTGATTCCGCTAATAACGCACTGGGGACGTTGGACGAAGCCTTGAAGAAGGTGAGCAAACAGCGGGCGGACCTCGGCGCTTACCAGAACCGCCTCGAACACGCTATCCGCGGCATCGACATTGGGGCGGAAAATCTGCAAGCTTCCGAATCTCGTATCCGCGATACTAATATGGCTAATGAGATGGTCGGCTATACCAAGAACCAGATTCTCGTCCAGTCCGGTACCGCAATGCTGGCGCAAGCGAATCAGCGCAGTCAAACGGTTCTTTCTTTGCTTCAATAAAGCGCGAACCTCTGTTGTGAAAGCCTCCTCAAGAGAGGAGGCTTTTTTTAAAGGCGGCTCAAGCGACTCCGCATAGTTTCGCTTTCAGCATCATCGTCATCTCCATGCCAAGCCTCAACGTCTCCGACACGTAACGTTCCGCCGTTGCAGTCAGATTTTCGGATATAGGCGTTTCACTGTCTTTGACAAGAGCGAGTTGATTGAAAATCACCGTTCCCACTCCCGCAAAATCACCCTGATATATGTCAGACTCTGCGCCTACAAGAAAAGATCTTGCGTAGTCCGCGGCGATTTCTGACGGCGTTCCTCCCATGAGCGCTTCCAATACAGCGCATACAAAGCCTGTACGGTCAACCCCAGCGTGGCAATGAATCAGATACGGGCCGTCATGGGCGAGTATGAACAACAGCCCTCTACGGAGCTTCCTGTTGAATTCAGGCTTGGCAAAGTCAAAAGACATATTTAAACCAATAACGCAATCTCGTTTGACTAGTCGGTTATACCAGGGCGAAACAGCCGCGGCGATTCTGACGCCGGACTTGCCGTCGCACAGGTTAACCACGCTCGTGATATGCGCTTGCACGGCGCGTAAAATGACAGGCTTGTTTTCTACACCGTTCTGTACCGGATGTTCGCTACGGAAAAGTATTCCGCGCGCAATACTTCCCGCGCATACTTCACGGAAATTACCGACGTCTTCAGGCAAAAAATCCTCCATACTGTTTTTCTTCTCCTAATTCTCTCTTATTAGCCCTTCGCAAGCGGTTTCAGTTTAACCAGTATCGGTCTAAAGAACTAAAAGATTCCGCCGACTCCCGCAAACATTCGAGTAAAATTCTTCCCTTCTCTCCGAAAAGAACCGAGCCTTCCATCCGTAAAGGTACAATTTTCACAATAAGCCAGATTTTTCACGCCACTCTCCGCGAGAAGGCGCGCATTTGCCGCTTTTAGGTCCAGACAATCGCCAGAAACTACCGTGCCAAGCGGGTATTTTCCACCGCCGAATTTTTCCTCAAAGACGCGCCGCCTTTCTTCGTCAACATGGTAACAACGCCCGCAAATGCAGGGACCTAGAACTGCGGCTACGGCTTCAGGGCGCGCGCCCATAAGCCGTAACGCTTCTAACACGATACCAGTACCTTTCCACCCCGAATGAACCACGCCGAAAGCGCCGGACTCCACGTCGAACAGAAATATAGGCAAGCAATCCGCCACCGTAATAGAAAGAATTACGCCTTCTTTTTGGAGCGTTACCAGCCCATCTACGTCCTCAAAAACAGGAGGAGAGCCTTCGTCCACCATGGCGACGTTTTGCGAATGGGTTTGCCTACAAGCGTAAAGTTTCTTGTCCACGCAGACGTTTTTGAGAAAATTCCGCCTGGTTTCCTCGTTTGATACGCCCATATCCCCTGCTTGCCGTGTTGAAATGAAGCAAGAAACGCCCGTTACAGGTTTTCCGTTAAATATAAAGGGAAAAAATACGGCGGGACTCTCTGAAAAAATAAGAGAAAAAGAGTAAAGATTCACCGTTCGCTTCGCCTTTGCTCGCTTCGAGCCTCTATAAAGGGATTCTTTTTTATTTTGCTTGGCTGTCGTATTAGCATATTTTTCAGAGCGCCGCCTTTTATCTTCCGTCTGCTATTGGTACACCCTCACGTAATCTACTTGCATCGTAGCGTCTTGTAATTTTGGGTCTATACCCTTTTCGCCGCCCCAGGTCCCGCCTATCGCCACGTTAAGAATGAGATAGAAGGGTATGTCAAAGGGCCATTCCGCAACTCCTTCGCCGGAGTTCTCAAAACGAAAAATGAGTTCGCCGTCGACATACCACTGGATCCATTGAGGCGTCCACTCTATGGCGTAGACGTGAAACGCGCTGGATACTCCTTTTACGACGGCGGAAGCGGACTTTTGGGTATTCAATCGGTGGTTAAAAGCCCTTGTATGCACGGTGGCGTGGATTCTATCCTGGTCAAACCCTACGTGTTCTATGACGTCTATCTCGCCAGAACGGGGCCATCCGCCGTATTTATCGCCGACCGGAAGCATCCATATCGCGGGCCAGGTTCCCCGTCCCTCGGGTAGCTTGGCGCGTACCTCAAGGTACCCATATTTCCACCCCGCCTTATACTGGGTTTTTAAACGAGCGCTAGTCCATCGTCCGTTATCGTTTCGGGCGGTAATGGACAGGATTCCCTTCCGAACTTCCGAATTTTCCCGTTTGTTCGTATAAGTTTGTAGTTCGGCGTTCCCCCAACCGTTCCCTCCGACGGAGTAATTCCACTTGTCCGAATCAGGCGCTCCGTCTTGGTCAAATTCATCGGACCAAACCAGAGTTTTTCCTTCAGGAACCGCGGAAACGTTTTTTCCCGTACAGGCCGGGAAAAACATCGTCATTATGACGGTAAGCGTCGTCATAAACGGAATTTGATACCTCATATACGCTCCTTACACCCCTCACGGCAAACTTTTTTCTTCGCGTCTATATCATACCCATGGCGTCAATATTATCCAGAATTTGAATAGCGTCTTGCAGGCTTTTGATAACCTCGTTTATGCCGTTGAAAAAAGCGGTGCCTTTAGGCGTGAAAGCGAGAGGAACGACAGGCGTATTGCTCACTACTGAGCTTATCATGGCTACAGGCGGTTTACCGATGAATTTTGATATGTTGGCAAGCATTTCATTTTTACCGTCGGGATCCTTCTTGGCAATGCCCTGTAACACGGTCAACATACCTTGCAGGGCTGTCCGTGCTTCGGAAATAATGAGATTTGCCGAATCGTTTGCCGTTTCAATGACAGACTGCGTCTTCCGTCGTCGGCTAGTGAGGGACATATCGGCATGAGCGATGGCGTATTGCTTGCCGATTTCTCCGGTAGGCGCGATGTCGCGGTCGAATTTCTTGACATCGTCGTCGAGCTTCATCAAGTTGTTGTAACTCTCCGTGAACATCGTCCTGTACTCTCGTTTGGAGAATTCGCCTTCTATCAAGATGGGGCGGAGAGTCTTATTTATGTCCGGGAGGAAGACGACAGCGTGGAAGGTGAGCAAGAAAGAGAGAGCATAGCTTTTCCGAATCGGCAAGCCGTTTGGGTTTGTTTCAGACTGGGCGTGTTCCAGAGTCCTCAAAGAGGCGCTCTTGAGGAAGTTGCGGAACGATTCGAGTAATTCCCGCTGACGGCGGGTTTTTTCAAATTCCTCGCAGAGTCCCTCGATATGCTGTTTCCAATAGTCGCGGTATACGGCGAACCAGTCGTCACCGCCAGACAATTCGGCAGGCGTCAAAGCCGCGTTCCTGTTTGCGAAACGAAGAATGAGCGTCAGCGGTATGGCTTTGTTGAATTCGCGTATCGTTATCAAAGAATTTTCAGCTTTGGCGAGGAGGTCCTTGCTTTCTTCGTCGATGTCAAAACCGGCTTCGTCGGCCTTTTCCTGTAACACGAATATAAATAGGGAACCGAGCAATTCAATGGACGGTGGATTCCGCATCGAAAAGAGAATGTTGTTAAGCAAAGCGAGCTGTTCGCGCACGACGCTTGCGGAACAAGACATACCCGATACAGCCGAGTCCGTGGAAAAAGCGTAAAGTACCCGGTCAAACAGGAAAAAAGCCAGGTCCTTGAGACAGAGCAAGGAATGGGCGTTGCGGTACATGGTATTGCGGTGATCTTCGTTGATAGCGGCAAACGCGTCTTCCATAACTCCAAGAGCTAACTGTTTGAGCGCCGCGTTATTCGCTTCGGAATGTTTCGCGGAAAGGTTCGCGGGGAGAGTCTCTTCCACGAGCCGCTTATGAACATCGGGCATCTCCAGAGAACCGAGAAAGGCGTAGAACGCGCCCAGGTCGCGTTGTATGCTCGATTCGAGCGTATCTTTGAAGAAGCGAACGCTGTCTTTAAGTTCCACAAGCTCTTTGTGAAAGAGCGGGAGCAGGAGATTCTGTTTATAAGAAAAATACCCCGGATATTTAGCCTCAATTTCTTGACCTATTTTGTTGATGAGACCATCTTCAAACACTTTCACCGGCGACGTACTCTTAAAGAAACTTAAAAATAAAAGCCATATATGATAATACCACGGCAATTCTTGATATTGCGTTTCAACGGAATTTTGCGGCGCTTCTGATCTCTCTTCGTAAAGCGAATCTTTTGAGATGTTTGACTGGACGGCAAGTTTCTTTAAAAGTCCTTTCCGCTCTTCAACAGTCAAGGTGGAGGATAATTCACCAAACTTGTCACTTTCTGCCATATTTCTAAATTATACGTTCAAAATGGAAATAGGTCAAGAGAGTTTCTTTAACGCCACTTTAAAAAATAAACATATCGAGTCCCAAAACCGCTTAAAAAAGCCGCCGCGCTCGATGTTTTCCGTAAAAACCAATTTAATCGTCCGTAATTCTCCTAGGCTATCGGAAAAAACGAGGTTTCCGGCGGCGCCGCCCGCGTAGCACGGCGCGATAATCGGTTCATTGAGCCGTATCTCAAAACGAAGTTCCCGCCCTCGTTCTGCGGGCGCGGTCCACTCCGCGGACTCGCCGAGCGCTATTTTCACGAACTTCCGCTTCCCTTTCCACACGCGGACGTTCTCTAGCGCGCCAACGCTCGGTCTGATTGTCCGAAAATGAGAGAAAGCCCATTCGAGAAGGACGCGCCCGTCTTCGTCTCTGATATCCGCGCCGTTTTTGACCGCGGGAGCGCCTAGAATAACCGCGATGAAACGGGTATCGTCCCGCCGCGCCGTCAGCGCGATGTTATAGCCCGCCTCGTCTATGTACCCTGTTTTTATGCCGTCGACGCCGTCAACACGCCCAAGCAGGTAGTTGTGGTTATACTGGGTGACGGTTCCTGGATTGGCGCGCGCGCCTTCTGGCATATTCTCCGCTTTTGGATAGTCAAATTTGCCAACCGAGTGATAGTCTATCAGACTCATCGGATGGGATTCGAGGTAATATTTGCAGAAAGCGGCGAATTCCGCGGCCGTGGTCATATTGTATTCCGAAACGCCGGAGGGCTCCGTAAACACGGTATTATCGAGCCCTAGCCGCTTAGCTTCCTGGTTCATAAGCCCCACGAAGGCGTCTACCGAGGGCGCAAACCGCAAAGCCACGGCGACCGCCGCGTCGTTGCCTGAAGGAATGGCGAGTCCCAACAGCAGTTCGCGTAGAGTCGCCCGCTGACCATCCGCCAAGAACATAAGGCTTGAGCGCGGAGGCTGACTCCCCCACCACGTTTCCTGCGGGAGGGGAACGAGTTCGTCAAGACTGGCGTTCCCCGCGTCGACTTGGGAGAGGGCTATGTGCATAGTCATCACTTTGGCGAGGGAGGCAGGCGGAATCTTCTCGTTCTCATTTTTTGTGAAAAGCGTCGCTCCAGTCGCCGCGTCCAAGAGAATGGCGGAACGCGATTGTATGGACGGAGGTTCTTGAGAAAAAACAGGCGCAATTAAAAATATCAATGCAAAAAAAGCGTATTGCTTCATAATTTTTAATGTATAACAAACTATACGCCGTCTGTCAAGGTGGAGAGAGTATTTCCGCGGTCAAATCAAAACCCGCGCGCGCGGTAATCTTACAGCGGACAAAACTTCCGAGTTTAAGCGCCGCGTCCGCGTGAACCACCACCGCTCCATCCACTTCTGGCGCCTGCGCGAACATTCTGCCCAAGTACAACTCCTCGTCAATCGCTTCCTCGACTAAAACGTCAAATTCCCGCCCCACAAACCGTTCTAACCGTCTTTCTGTTATCGCAATCTGTTTCTCTTCGACAAGGGCTTTTCGGCGCTCCGCCGCGTTTTTATGTACGCGAGGTTTCATGGCGTAAGCGGGCGTGTTCTCTTCCCGCGAATAAGTGAAACATCCCGCCCAATCAAGACGCGCCTTTTCTTGAAAATCGAGTAGGGTTTCTACATCCGCGTCCGTTTCTCCCGGAAAACCAAGCAGAAACGTAGAACGGATAACCGCAGACGGCAGCGCGTCTCGTATACGGGCAAGCAGAGCCAAATAATCCTCCGCGCATCCCTTACGGTTCATCTTTTGCAAAAGAGATTTCGAGGCGTGTTGAAAAGGAATATCAAAATAAGGCAAAAACCGCGCGCCGCCGTCTTCTTTGAGGAAATCGAGAATAGGCGGGAAATGGTCGGGATGCAGGTAGAGCAAACGCGTCCAGAAATCGCCGTTCAGACAGGAAAGAGCTTCCAAAAGCGTGGGCAAAAGTTGCTTGCTGGAAAAATCCATGCCGAATGCGGCGACGTCTTGCCCCACTAAGCAGAGTTCACGGACGCCTCTATCCAAGAGCGTCTGGCACTCGTCGACAATATCCTCGATTTGGCGGCTTTTAAGCCCGCCGCGGATGAGGGGAATAGAACAAAAAGAGCAACGATTATTACAACCTTCCGTAATTTTCACGTACGCGGAACCGGGTAAGGAGAGGAGAGGACGGTTCTTGCGGACGTTGTTATTCGTCGGCGGGGGAACGATCCGCGTCCGCGTACCGCGGCGCGCGGACTCCGCGGCGGATGCGATTTTGGACAGGTCTTTGACGCCGAAGATGACGTCTGCTTCCGGAAGAGATTCAAACAGGTCTTTTGCGTAACGCTCTGCAAGACAGCCGGCAAGCACGACGCGTTTGCCGTTTTTCTTATGTTCAAGCGTCGCGTTGATGGACTCCCGCTTCGCCGTTTCAATAAATCCGCACGAGTTGACGACCACAAGGTCCGCCTCTTCAGCAGAGAGTGTGGAGGTCCATCCCGCATCGTTCAGATAGGACATGAGGGTTTCCGCGTCGACTTGGTTTTTTGCGCACCCAAAGAGGTCTAGGAAGTAGGTTTTGCTCATAACAACCTAGTCCTAATTACTCCAACAGCGACAACACGAGGCGATAGCGATTTTCTTCTTCCTTTATCCAGTGGACGTCCGCGACGACGACTTCGCCAGGCGCTCCTAGTTCGAGGGGAACCTGTATGCCGCCGCCCACTGCCTGAATCTTTGCGGCCGCGGCGTTTGACGCGCCGATTCGGACGCCGTTCTGCGCATGGATGCTAAACTCTCTGTTTCTCTCGAAGTACTGCTCATTACGTCCCTGTCTATTGCTCTCCGCCAGAATCTCCCATCGGAACAAACAGTAATCTTGAAAGGTTATCTGAAGCGTAAAGGGATACGGGGTCGGTGAAGAAAATATGACGGTTCGCGTTTTATCCACGTTGTCAGCCAGGGTTTCGAGCGGAGCTTGCTCCGAAGACTGACCTTGCGGCGAATCGTCGAATTCAAGCAGAAGACGCGCCCCGGTGGACGGTTTGTTCTTCACGAAATCCAACGCCGTGACTTTCATATCGCTGAGACCATCCGCGTCGACGTCTATCGGCGTTACAACTCCCAAATCGAGCGTTATGATGTCCGCATTGTTGGAAACCGCCTTGAGCATATCCTCCACCGCGACCAGAGTCAGTCGGTACTCCGCTCCTTTATACGGGACGACAAAGGAATCGTTAACGAACAGGCGTTTTTCTATGGGAAGAGACTCGACTTTCCAATTTTTCGCCTTGGATGCTGGCTTCGGCGTCGAATTTTCAAATTTCGGCATATTCTTCAAGACAAGGTAAAATCCGCCCCCAATGAGGGCTAATAAGACAAGAACGCCAAAAATCGTGAGCAGAGGCTTAACCGGAAACTGCAATTGCGGCTTTAGAAGCTCGGTCGGCATGGGCTGTTCCTGTAATTTCATAGCCGAGTAAAGTCCAAGTAGTTTCTCAGTATCAAGCCCCAAATATTCGCCGTAATTCTTCATGAACCCAAGCGCGTAAACCTCGCCTGGAAAAACCGAGAAATCCTCGGATTCAAGAGCTTTGAGATAACGAGTCGCCACATTGATTTTAAAACTTACCTCGTCGTAAGTTTCATTTCTACTCTCGCGGGCTGTTTTTAGTTTGTTTCCAAGAGATTCCAATTTACTCTCCTCTTCTTATGATTAGGGAATGAGAGAAGGCTCGCTTTTAGGAATTTAGACGTTAAACCCTCTTAACAACGCTTCCCGCTTCCCTGTTCTCTAATCCGTATCCCGAAAGAGAAAATTGTTGTATATATTCGCCGAGCCCGGCGAGTCGTAGATGAAACGCAATTCGGGAATACCTATGTTGCTTCTTATATTGGTAAAATCAAAGCGTATCACGGAACCGCCCAGGGTCGTGCCTTCCATGCGTCTGATGAGCTTCGTGTCTGGATTTACGCTCAAGATGATTTCGCGAAAACTCTCCGCGCCGGACCTCCGCGACAGCCTCAATTTCACCACGGATTCTCCGGCTCCCTCAAGCGGGACCGGATTTGGACCTGTCACATAAGACGGCACATAGTTGCGCCGCATGAGAGCGAGTCCTCCGCCTGTAGCCAAGCCCGCGCCTCCAGACGCCACTTCTTGATTCAGCACCGCGCGGTATTCGGGTAGATACAGCGTGAGGTGGTCCCCGTTAAACACGATGACTTGTTCCGCGGGCGTCGTAAAATCTATACGCAGAAAGGACGGAACCAGATAGCTCACCGTTCCTGTCATCGCGGATGAACCTGATTGTATGCTTATCTTCGCCTCATAATCGCGCATACCGCTGTATCGTTCAGATACCATTTCCATATACCGATTCGCGGTAACGATTTCTTGAGCGAACGCCAAGACAGGACAGATTAATAAAAACAAACAAATTTTCTTCATAAGTATAATGATAATCAAGAATAGTTAAATATTCAAGTAGATAAAACGCAATAAAGGACGACACGGTGTCTGACACCGCGTACGCGCCCTATGATGAAGCCTAAGAAATATTCACTCTTGACAAAGAACGGCGATATAATAAAGTTATATCTAAACAGTAGGGAGAAATCCCAAAGGAGTTTTCAAAATGAAAAACAGTCTTTCTTTACGTTTCTTTTTTATCTTTTCTATAACGCTGATAATGACGTCGGCGTTTATGTCAGTTGCCGTAGGATGCGCCAATAACGGAGACGACCCGCCGAAACCAAACGACTCGCCCGCTATTGATGCGCCGGAAGCGATGACTTCGCAAAGCGCCAAAGTATTCCTTGACGCTTTGTTTACTGACGCGGGAAATACCGCGGGGTGGAACATGGGCAATACCTTCGACGCTCACGTCAACGGCGTTTCAGGCGAAACCAAGTGGGGCAACCCCGCGGTTACACAGGCGCTCGTAGAAGGCGTGAAAAACGCGGGTTTCAAAGTCATCCGCATCCCCATAACGTGGATGGGACAGTTCGGCGCCGCGCCGAATTACGCGATAAAAGCCGCGTGGCTTGCCAGAATCGCGGAAGTCGTAGGCTGGGCGCGCGAGAAAGACTTGAAGGTTATCATCAACATACACCACGACGACAACCTCGAATCAGGATGGCTGAATGTCGAGGACGCGGTATCGAACCCCGCGAAGAAAGCGGAGATAACCGCGCAATTCACCGCCTTGTGGAAGCAAATAGCCGCGTATTTCAAAAACCACGGCGATTATCTGATTTTCGAGGGCATGAATGAAATACACGACAAGTCCTGGGGATGGACGAACCCGGAAAAATACCGCCCCGTCGTAAACGAATGGAACGCCGCTTTCGTGAAAACGGTCAGGGAAACCGGCGGCAACAACGCGTCCCGCTACCTCGTGATACCGGGTTTTTGCCAAAACCCCCAACAGATACTCGACGACGGCTTTACCATACCTAACGACGTTCAAAACAACAGCCGCCTGATTGTCAGTTTCCATTACTACGAGCCTTACAATTTTACCCTTAAAGCCTCAACACAAGAATGGGAAGACGTGAAAGCGTCGACAGAAGCTACGTTTAACGCGGTCAAAGCGAAATTCGCGGATGGGCGCGACATACCGGTAATCATCGGCGAATACGGGGCGAGTCAGCAGGATGGCAATTCGGTCATTAGACAGGAATATATGAAGTATATGACGGAAACAGCGAACAAGTACGGCTTTATTCCTATCGTCTGGGACAACGGCGTAACAACGCCGGGCGCGGAATCGCACGGCTACCTCAATAGGCAAAACGGCGAGCCGAATTCTTTCGCAGCTTCGGTCGTAGCGGCTATCATACAGGGAACCATCGAGGGAGCGCAGGACGACCCAGAAGACGAAGAGACTACAGAGGGCGAAGAGACTGACGTTAATATGGATGTGAGCGCTTTTTCTGTGGAGAATGGCGTAACAAAGACGACTCTTTTAGCATACGAGGGCAAATCCAACGTTACGAAACTGACGCTTTCCGGGACGGATCCCTGGGCCGCGCTCACCTACGCTTTGGAAGCCCATAAGGGAGAAACCATAGAGGTTTCATTCTCCATGAACGTCTGGCTTGACAAGTCCGCGAAGGTCAACTGGCAAGTAAATTTCAACGATTATCAGACCATAGCGTTCGCGGACGCGCCCGCGGGTCAATGGGTTTCCGTGAGCGTGGAAGATGTAGAAGTTTCCGTACCGACAGACGCTGAAAATCCGACGCTCTATCTTTCAAACCATAGTACCTACGGTTTGAACGGCGCGGTCGTTTACATCGCGGACTTTTCGTTCTCCATAAAAACGGAAGAAACCGAAACGCCCACTCCTTCGGGTAATCTCTGGCGCAGTACCGCTTATACGGACACGCCGCTCGGAACGCAACCGTCATACGCCAACGGGAACGGGACTATGCAGATAGATTACGCCGCGGAACGGCAGACCATAGACGGGTTTGGCGGCTCCGACGCTTGGAAATCAAACCCGTCCGGGACTACATTCACGACGCTCGTAACGAAACTCTACTCGAAGACCGACGGCATAGGCTTCTCGATATTGAGGAACCGCGTCCCGTTCAGGGAACGGTTAAGCGGGGACCAGTCCGCGAACGGCGAAAGCTACGACGCGAACGACGGCTTTATTGTCCGAAACGCGGATAATACCTATAAGACGACTACCGCCTCCAATGGGACGAAGACCTTCTCCCTCAACTGGAATAGTTGGGATATTGCCGCGACCAAGGCGCTCATCGCCAAGATAAAATCTCTTGCGGACGGGCCCGAGGACGGTCTCAAGATAATCAGTACGCCGTGGACCCCGCCTAACAACAGCGTTACGCGGTGGAAGCAGGGCGGCGTGTACAGCGGCTCCGGCGGGAAATTAAGCTACATCGGCGGAAAAGACAATACGAGCGACGATTATCATAAACCGGATGTAGGCGGTTCGCTCAAGCCGGAGTTTTACAACGACTACGCGGACCTCCTCGCGGATTATACGCTCGGTTTTCAGACGAACATGGGGCATCCGCTTACCCTGCTTTCTGTGCAGAACGAGCCTGATACGATGACCGACTACGAAAGCTGTATCTGGGATGGGACGAGCATCAAGAATTTTGCTATTGTTCTGGGCAACCGTTTCGCGCTGAAGAACGCGCCGACAAGCATAGGTATCGTCGCCGCGGAACAAGAGAACTTCAAGGAAGAGTTGGTTGAAGCCGCGCTGTCCGACGCTGACGCCAGAACGGTGATTACCCACGTCGGAGCGCACCAATACGAAGCGCCCTGGGATTCACAGCGTTACGGCGCGGAGTCCTTTCCAAACGCCGCGGCTCTAGGCAAACGCATCTGGCAGACTGAGATGGGACAGACCACCGCGGGAAACGGCGTCTTGTCCACTGGGAAGGACATTGAAAACGCCCTGGCCTACGCCCGAATGATTCACCACTGCTTCACCGTTACCTCCGCGAACGCGTGGCTCTACTGGTGGATGTGGCAGGTTGACAACCCGAATTCAGACGCGCTTGTCTATATTGACAATGAGGTTTTCAGCTACGCGAAACGCTATTACGCGGTCGGCGCCTTCAGCAAGTTCATTCGTCCGGGCTACAAGCGCGTAGGTTCAAGCGACTCGCCGTTGACCGACGTCTACGCGAGCGCGTATATGAGCGCGGACAAAAACAAGGCGGTACTTGTGTTAATCAACCACGGCGATTCCCAAAAGACCGTCTCGTTTGACCAAATCGGCGGGACCGCCGTATGGACGGGCGCGTACCGCGTATCTGCAACCGAAGACCTCGCGTCGCTCGCGGTCAACAACGTCGTGAGTGGTACGATGGTAACGCTTCCGTCAATGTCAATCACGACGTTGACGGGCGATTTGTAGTCGGCAGGCGGAGTCTACAGGCTTCGCCTGTTTAACGACTTCACAAGCGCAAGGGGCGTTGTACGAAAGGAGGCTCCGCGACCCTACGCGATATTAGGGTGTCTGACACCGCGTGCGTTGTGGGGGTAGCAGGGGGGCGGCGAGGGGTTTACCGACCTCTGTTTTGGAAAGCGCGCCCTCTCTCCCGACTATTCAAATGTTTCTACCGGCGTATCGAGTCTTGCGCTTTTGAGCGCGGCGCGTAAGGAAGCCGCGCGTTTTTCAAGGAACGCAAGGGGCAGAGCTTGGGCAAGCGGGTCTTCAGGACTGGGACGCGCCTTGCCGTAGAGATGGACGTTTCGGATCGCGCCCGTTCCCGCCAATCCAAGCACGGTTTGTTCCCATGCGGCCGCCTCTCTTTCGTCTGGGACCGCGTCCCCCACGCTACAGAGCATCGTCTGAACGGTAACCGCGTTTCTAGCGGACCTTGCCGCAAATTCTCGTATTATCGAGGCAAGCGCGGAGAATCCTACGCTCGGATTCGGACGGTCGATGGTTTTGAACCATTCCTCGGTACCCGCGTCGATTTTCAACCATAGATTGAACCGTTCCTCGCGAGTCTTTTCAATCAGGAAATCAAACACATCTTGTCTCAACAAGCCTGTTCCATTGGTAATGACGACGACTTGCGCCGACGGCGCGTATTTCCGACGGACCGCAGAGGCGCGATCAACCGCGACCTTGAAACGCGGCGACAGAGTCGGTTCCCCATTGCCGGAAAAACAGACGTCCTTGAGGTCGGGCGCAATGTTTTCAATCAACGCGGTCTCCATAAGGTCTACGTCAAAGGAAAAATCCGTTTTGAATGGAAAAACTTCACAATAGGGGCAGTCAAAGGAACAGACCTTTTGCGACGGGAAGAGGTTGACGCCAAGCGAAAGCCCTTTCGAGCGCCGCGAATAAACTGGATACACGACGAGTCCCTTTTCGCGGCTCCGATGGTCGCGCGCGGGAGAAACGTTCATTCGCGTGGAACTCATGGAAAAACAACTCATTGTCTTTTTAATCCTCCGTTTATGGTTAATTTAACTGTTTCCATGTTTTCAAGCCCGTCGTTATCGACGACTTTCACCGCGGCGGAAAATCACAGTTCGTTGTCTCCTATTGTTGTCCCCCTCCCCTAGCGGTATCTTTTCTTTCTAAATTTTTATGGGGCATGGGTATTATAATGCTTTTCATGTATTTGTCAAGGCATGGGTGTCAGATACTCGTCGCCGAGAATAGGTTCGTCTAATAAGTCGGATTGCCGATGCAACCGGTGGTATAGACTCCCAAACGCCCACTCCGCCGCCCGCTCCACAAGCCCAGCCTTCACAGGATTCTCCGCAATGTACTCCCGCGTCCGCAGAAAGTCCTCTATCCCTCCGATTATCCGTGAATAGAAGCGTTCCCCCCACACGTGTCCCTTCCGCCCGTGCGCCTTGTTCCACGCCTTCGCGAAATTACACTTTATCCATTGCATTATCTCCGATAGACTAGCGTCTTTACCCGGTTTTATCAGGAAATGAATATGGTTTCCCATGATACAGAAATCCCA
>JAIRKH010000112.1 GCA_031260245.1 Treponema sp.
TGTCTGAAAATCACGCAGGACAAGGTAATAGCGGACACGGGCGCAAAGGAAATAGACGTTTCCCTCGCCGCCGTAACTGGCTCGTCCCGGGAAATCCTCGGCGTGTTCTTGGAAACGCCCGGCGTGTACAACGAAATCATCGCGCACGCGGTCGGCACAACCTACTTTGACCCTGAAGTAGAGACTATCTTTGAAATCGGCGGGCAGGACGCAAAATACGTGCTTCTGAAAAACGGCGTTCCGATAGACTACGCGATGAACGAAGCCTGCTCCGCGGGCACAGGCTCGTTCTTGGAAGAGTCCGCTTCCGGGGATTTGTCGATTCATAGCGCGAAAGACATTGGGCCCATCGCGCTCGGCGCGGACGCGCCTTGCAAGTTCGGCGAGCATTGTTCCGCGTTCATCAATTCCGACATACGCAAGGCGGTTCAACAGGGCGCAAGTAAAGAGAACATCACCGCGGGCGTCGTTTGCTCAATCGCGGCGAACTACCTGAACCGCGTCGTGGGCGCCCGTACCATAGGCGGGAAAATATTCCTCCAAGGCGGAGTGGCGAAGAATCCAGCCGTGCCTCAAGCTTTCGCTATGCTTATCGGCAAGGAGATTCTCGTGCCGCCGTCCCCAGAGCTACAAGGTTGTTTCGGCGTGGCGCTCTTGGCGAAACGCAAACACGCGGACGGTTTGTTGGCGGAAAAACAGACGGTCATCGACGACCTACTCGCCCGCGAAATCGTCTACGAGCGAATCTTCACGTGCCAAGCCTGCGAAAATCGCTGTCCCATTCAGGTTCTCGCGGTCAACAGCCATAAGTATATGTTCGGAGGGCGGTGCAACAAATACGCGAATATGCGAAAGGCGGTCAAAGACTTCGAGACGTTTGACTATGTGGAACGCCGACAGAAAATGTTGTTCGAGGAATTCGCCCCTAAAGAGGCGCCGTCTGATGATAAGCCCCGACGCGCCTTTACCGTGGGTATCCCGCGAGCCTTTTCCGTTCATACGCTTTACCCGCTCTACGCGAATTTTTTCCACGAACTCGGCGTTAAGACCTTTCTTTCCAGCGAAGTCGTTCATGCAGGCGTCGCCCGCGCGGAGTCGGCTTATTGTTTTCCAGCGGAAATCGCGCACGGCGCGGCGCAGGACTGTCTGGACAAGGGCGCTGACTATGTGCTGTTGCCCCACTTCCGCGATATGCCCAGCTACGAACAGAACGTTCACGCCAACTTTTGCCCCATCACCCAGAGTCTGCCCTATTATATTCAAAAAGCCTTTCCAGACGTTGACCCTGAAAAATGGCTTACGCCTGTCGTGAGTTTCAAATTCGGCGAGGAAAAGGCGTTGGAACATTTCGTTGAAACGGCGAAAAAGCTCGGCGTTACGCCTGAAGAAACCAAAGCAGCCTTTGAAAAAGCCCTCGCCAAACAGAAAGCCTTTATGAGGGCGTGCAAGGAACTCGGACGCGAAGCGTTAGAAGAGGCGCGAAAGGCGAATCGTCCAGTGATTGCGGTACTTGGACGTCCCTACAACGCCTTTACGTCCGAAGCTAATATGGGAATTCCACGAAAATTCACCACACGCGGCTATTCCATCGTGCCTTTTGATATTTTGCCTTTTGAAGACGAGCGTATATTCCCCAATATGTACTGGTATTATGGACAACAAGACGTAAAAAGCGCGAATTTTCTCAAAAAAGAGGATAATATTTACGTTACATACGTTACGAACTTCTCTTGCGCGCCCGATTCCTTCATTCTCCATTACTTGAAATGGGCTATGGGGCAAAAGCCTTTCCTCGTGTTGGAACTAGACTCGCATTCAGCGGACGCGGGCGTGGATACGCGGGTTGAGGCGTTCTTGGACATCATCGAAGGCTATTTATCTAAGAAGGCGGAAGTCGAGGCGGAACGCTACAGTAACGGGTGGAAATTCGTCGCTGAAAAGTCGCCGCGGGGCGAAGATTTTGACCTGCGCGTTGACAACGAAAAGACTGGCGAGCGGGTAGCGATTGTGGGCAACAAGCGCGTCAAAACGCTTTTGTCGAATATGGGCGCAATCTCAACGGAATATATGGCGGCAGCCATCCGTAGTTTGGGTATAAACGCGGAAGCTCTGCCTGTAGCGACCGTAAAAACCGTGCAAATCGCCCGCGCCCACGCCTCCGGTAAAGAATGCGTGCCGAGTCATCTGGTCTTGGGGAGCGTCTTGCAATTCATTTCAAGCGAGAAATACCGCAAAGACGAGCTTTACCTCGTTTTCGTCCCGATTACCACCGGCCCCTGTCGAACAGGGCAGTATTTTGTCTATTACGAGAATCTTTTTCGGGATTTGCGGCTGGAAAACGTAGTGGTTTTCACGCTTTCGGCGGACAATTCTTACACGGAGCTTGGTACCGCTTTCGCCAAGGAGATGTGGAAGGGGCTTCTGATTGCGGATTACCTTAAAGATATTCAGACCGCGTTATTGGCGACCGCCGAAAATCCCAAGCAGGCGACCCGCGATTTTGAGGCGTCGTGGCGTCCGGTGATGGACGCTGTTGAATTCCGTCCCAAGGACGTGTGGAACGAGTTGAAGAAAACAGCGTCCGCGGTGAAGAAAATTCCGCTCAAGCGTCCGGCCGCGGATTGCCCCAAGGTACTGATTGTCGGAGAAATCTATGTGCGTAGGGACGATTTCGCGGTGGGCGAATTGATTGAGCTTATGAGCGAGCGGGGCATCGTCGTAAAAGTGGCGAGTATCGCCGAGTGGATTCATTACCTTGATTTCGTGCGCGAATATTCATTCAAAAAGCTTCTCAATCTCGAAAAGAATCCCGCGAAACGTCTGCTCTCCAAGCCGTTCCTCGATTTGAAGAAGCTTGAGATTGAGGAGGCGTGGAAACATTCGGTTGAGAAGAGGGTTCTGTCTATTCTTGAGCCGACTGGTCTGGTACCGGATTCGCCGCGCGATATGCGTAAGATAATGGAGAACGCGCAGGCGCATTTTGTGAATCTGGAGCTTAACTCGGAGATAGCGGTTTCGTCGGGCGTCGCCGCGACCGCTATGTTGAACGGGGGCTATTCAGGTATCGTGAACATCTCGCCGTTTGCGTGTCTCATCGGGCGGGTCATTGAAGGGCTTTTCACGCCTTGGGCGCGCGAGCGCAATTTCCCGACGCTTTCCGTCGAGGTTGACGGCGACTTGCTTCCCCCAAACATCGTCAACAAGCTCAACATCTTCATGGTGAACGTCTTGCGTTTCAAGGACGGCGGCGACTTGTCTTCTCTAGTTGACCATGCGAAGCAGCCGAAGGCGGAAACGAAGGCTGTTTAACGACTTCGCACGGAGCGTCGTTTGAAAAGGGCGCCGTTGTTCCCGGTGTCTGACACCGTAGGCGCCACGTGCGAAGTATGCGGTTACGGCGGCTTTTGAGGAAGGAGAGGAGATATGAGTTATGAAATATTTTGCGGCGATAGCGTTAAAATTTTGCCGCAAATCACGACGAAGGTTGACCTGACGTTTATGGACCCGCCTTTTAATCAACAAAAGGCTTACACGCTCCACAACGACGATATGCCGCCCGAACAATATTGGGATATGATGAAAGACGTTTGCCGCAATATTTACGACCTTACCAACGAGGGCGGCTGTCTTTATTTTATGCAAAGGGAAAAGAATACGGAATCCGTCTTGAGAGTAATGCGCGAGACTGGGTGGGAATTTCAAAACCTGATTATTTGGAAAAAACGGACGTCCGCGGTGCCGATGAAGGGTAAATACGGCAAACAATATCAAATCATAGTTTACGCGGCCAAGGGCGGACGGGCGAAGACGTTTAACCGTCTCAGAATAAACCCTGAACCGCCGTCGAATTATAAATTCAAGCGGAAAAACGGGATTTTTGTTACCGATGTGTGGGACGATGTTCGGGAATTGACTTCAGGTTACTTTGCTGGAAACGAGGCGTTAAGAAATAAAGCGGGCGAGCGGTTCCACAAACAGCAGGCGCCGCTTGCGCTTTTGCTGCGGATTATTCTGACGTCGACGCGGGTCGGAGACGTCGTTTTGGACCCGTTTTCCGGAACTGGGACGACCGCGGTCGTAGCCTTGCAGACACGACGCAATTCGATTTTGGTTGAGATTGACCCGGAAAATATTGCGTGCATAAAAAGCCGTCTGGGAAATGTACGGGACGCGGATATTATACAAAGATATTATCAGGATTATACTTGTACGGAAAATCTTCCTGAAATATGGGGCGGCGATTTTGTAGGTTGGCGGTAAAATGCCGTATTCAATTTATCATTTTTTTAAACGCCTTGTCAAAGACAAAAGTCTTTTTCAAAAAGTCGAGAATCTGGAAGATTTTCCTTTTGATAAAACGATGTTAGCGTGTAAGAACGCGGGACAATTCCCTGATTTGGCGATACGTCTCAATATTGACGACTCTCTCTTTACCGGCGGAGAATTGATTGAATTAAAAGATAGTAAGAGCTATACCGTAGCTTCATTTAACTCGACGATTCCAAGCGGACGAAAAGACATTGATCAAGTCATAAAAAGCGTTAACAGTAGTATAAGAAAACAAATGGAAGACGCGGGAAATCATATTTACTCGCTTCCATTCCGCGACGTCTATTATTTGATTCGCGGAAGACGCAACGGCGATACAAAAATAGTCTTGGTTCACGGCGCTTTTTTTGAGACGGTAAAATCGGACGCTCTCATAAGTCAATCGTTTGAGCAGGTATTAGACGAAAGACTGACAAAATATAATATAACATTAGACGAAACCGCTAAATCTGTTTTGATAGATATGTTTTCAGAGCAGGAAAGTTTTAGCAAAGTCAGGAACGTCGACAACGCTTCCGTCAAGTTACGATTTCGGATAATGACTGAAGTCAAGTTAGAGGGAAATATTCTGAATTCAAAACAATATCCTGAAATTAAAAATAATACGATAAATTTGGTCGTTCCGTATAAAACTGAATTTGAAAAAACAGCGGCTATTCACTGGTTCCAAAACGTTTTTGATACGGATGAAATGAAACCGTTTTCCATTGTTTCTATAAAACATCGTCTCGACGGCTATTTCTTAGTGTTTCAGACTAAATTATAAAACTCCGAATATAAAAGAGACATTGTTTTTAAACAAAACCGCCGTATAAACGGTGAAGCGGCGACTTATCCTCCCTGGTTGACCAGGCGAAGCCGCCGAAGCCTGTTTAACGACTTCGCAACGGGCGCCGCGGGCGAGGCCGCCGACCCAGTGTCTGACACCACAGGCGAGGCCGCCGGCGAGGAGGAGTGTTACTATATTACCGCCATAGAAATTACCAAGTCCACTAAAGGCGTCGATGAAAAACGCTATTATCCGTGGGCCAGATTGTTGAAGGCAGACCTAATATGCAGATAAAAAGAATTACCGCTTTTTTCATTTTTCATTCCCTTGTTTATTCTGATATTGACGTTTAATCATGTTATTTACCCACAACGCAATTACAACATCCATTTGCCCATTATGAGTTTTGCAACGATCCGGGACTTCTTCCCGTATTGCCGCCCAAAGATTATCAACGTTATTTACTAACGATGGATTTTTAGCGAGTATTTTTACAGTCGCTATCCCATAACTTTTATTCTTTACAGACCTTGTATAGTTACCTTTTGGTACGTTATAAACAAAACCTTCCTCGCATAAACCAAGAAAAGCGCTTTTGGGACAGCCTTTTTTTCTCTGATAATCAGAAAGCCCTAATTTTTCACATGATTTATCCCACGCTTCCCTCGGATTAACCGAAGTATTATCCATACAAAGTTTAGCCGCCATTACCGCGACACTTCCAAAATCCGCCATAAAAAATCCTATAAAATAATTTATCGCTCCTAATCGTTCCCGCTCGTCATGAATGGCGGGCGGGATTTCTTTACGGATTACAGAAATAACACTTTCTTACTGACAACCCAGATGCTTCCACATACGTTTCTACACCCTTTAACGTTCTAATTGACAGGATTCAAACCTTAGGTACTAATTAATCCCTGTAAAGGTGTATTAACGCAAAAATAGTGTTCATGGATATATTGCGTATTTCTTCTCTATGGATATCTACGATTTATCCAGGGACCATAAAAGGGGTAAACCCTTATAAATTCATCTTCAGAGATCGTCCGCGCCCCGTTAATAGTTACTGACGGAACGTTTATTCTAGCATTGTCAACAATAGCTGTATTATTTTCAGCCGATGCAAAAAACCAACGACCCGGCCTTCTGTCTAACCTTACGGTTTCAACGTCATGCGAGTTTTGCCGTAAAGATGATATGATTAAGGGTGTAGCCCTTTTGGGGTTTAATACCCCGCCCCTTGGGGCGTTTCCTACTGGGGGTGCGGGGGGGGGATTTGTTCCCTCGCATACGCAAAGATTTCAAGGAGAAATCTTCGATACCGCAGGGCTTGTCCCTCGGTTATATCAATAAAAAACCGAAATTAAAATTTTCTTCGCCATGGACAGTGCGAACCTAAACCAGTTCAGATTTTATTTCGTTTAACGTTCCGGCTGTTTACGACGTTTGGGCGGCCCGAATAAGGGCTTTGCGCAGCAAAGACCAGTGCCGACAAAATGTGACGGAGGTTTTATGTGGGAATGGAGCGTAGCGGAATGACCTAGCCGTTGCGGAGGCCGAGGGGGGCCTTCAGGCCCCGAAGCGCATACAGTCCTGTTATACGCAGTAAAAACCCCTTACGCCAGCCACCCGCATGGACGCGGGCGGTCTTTATATTTTTTATGATATTTCTTTTTGCTTTCCTGTAAATTCTTCAATTTACATTTTATATACAATTACTTTTTCCAATGCCTCTTCAGGAAAATTATATTTTGTTTCTTTTCCTGTTTGATGTTTCATTAATATATTTAGTCCGTTTATTTTTCTTCGTTTGTTCTCATAATTATTATTTTTCCAAATCCAATAATACTTTTAAACTCATAGCCATAAGAACAAGGTTTTTCATTTTCAATTAATTTGCAATCACAATCAATTTCAAAACAGGCAATAGACTTGTTTAATAACCCATGAAAAGATATACTATCCGGATGGGACAGGGGAAAAAAGCGGCGGATGCCAAGGCGGTTCTTTTTAAGCGGTTGTACGGGGTAAAACCCGATACATTTGAAGAAATGCGGTCGATTCTCCAAAAGGAGTTCGATGCATTGCATAAAAATGGAGGCAAACCTCCCAAACTGACGCCCGAAGACAAGCGGTACATTGCCTTGAAATACTTGAGGGAGTACCGGACGATGGACAGCATCGCGGCCGAATATGGCGTCTGTAAAGGCACAGTCTGCCTGGCCATCCAATGGGTAGAAGATACCCTGGTTAAAGACGGTTCGTTTGCCCTGCCCGGGAAAAAAGTATTGAAGAGAAAATCAGATTCAATTCAGTACATCGTGGTAGACGTGACGGAAAGTCCCATAAACCGCCCGAAAGAAGGGCAAAAAGCGTATTATTCGGGGAAAAAAAGCGCCATACGCTGAAGACCCAGGTCATCATTGAGCGAAACACCATGGACATACTGGATGTTCAGGAGGCCAAAGGTAGTGAACATGATTTCAAGGTGTATAAAGAAACCATAGGAAAAGGCATCAGTAATTCGATACCGCTTGACGCTGACCTGGGATACCTTGGGATAGAAGCATACCATGC
>JAIRKH010000080.1 GCA_031260245.1 Treponema sp.
TTAAAGGATTTCGAGCCTTCGCGGGAAAACAAGAGCGTCAAGACCTTCAAAGAATCGTTTTTGACGACGGGGCGCCTGGACGCGGAGTATTACCAGCCCAAGTATGAGGAAATAGAAAACCATATAAGACAGTACAGATATGGTTTCTCATTTATTAAAGACCAATTCAAACAAAATAAATCCACAATTGATTATTTGGCAGAAAAATATAATTATATTGAAATTGGCGATATAAATGTGAGTAATGGCACATATAATTACAATAAGATTGAAACTCATGATCTCCCTGCAAACGCAAAAATCAAGAGTGAAAAAAACAATCTGTTGATTTCAAAAGTTCGCCCGAATCGTGGGGCAATTTCGATTATAGATAATGATATTCATGATTTAATTGTTAGTGGCGCTTTTACTGTTTTGAAAGAAAAAACTGATTATAAAAAGGAAGTACTGTTTGTATATTTGCGATTGAAACAAATTGGGGAATGGTTGTTGAAATACAATGTCGGGACATCATACCCTGTAATCAAAGATGAAGATATATTGGATTTACCTATTCCAATCATTGCTCCTGCTGTTCAAACTGAAATCGCCGTGTTAATCAAGAAAAGTTTCGCGCTCCGCGCCGAATCGGAACGATTGTTGCATGAAGCTAAAGAGACGGTGGAGCGGGAGATAGAAAAAGGGTATAGCTAGGCGTTACATCGCTTCCAGAATGGTACGAGCGCGGCTTTATCAATAAGGCTATTTACCGCGGAAGAAGAGCAGGCTTCTGTCCGCGCTTATAGTTATTTTATCTTTATTTCGTTCCGCAAGATGCTTCTGATGAATTTACCAGACTGTGAAAGTTGGTTCTCTGTCCAATGCCCTTTACCTTCGCGGTCAGCGTTGAGAATCAGTATGCCGGAATCTTCGCCTTTGTTAGTGAGGGACCAATTCACCCAAGAAATGTTATTTTTCTGCATGAAAGAAGCCCATTCGAGGAATTCAGGCTCAAAGACCCCCTCGCCGCCAGACGCCTTGGATGTGCCGCACTCGGTAACAAAGAGAGGTAATCCGTTCTTAATAGCGACGCGCGCCTGCTCCCGGAGCGATTCGCCGTGGGTGCCGGCGTAAAAGTGCAAGGTGTACATAATGTTGCTATAATCGGCGATAGGATTTTCAGAAGCGGCGTCGACCATTTGACTCCATCGCGGCGTACCCACGACGATGATGTTGTCAGGGTCGTTCGCGCGGATAACCGAGATGATACGTTCCGCGTAAGGTTTTACCACCTCGTCCCATGTTACGTCTTCGCCGTTTGGCTCGTTGCAGATTTCGTAGATGACGTTGGGATACTCGCCGTATTTTTTGGACATCTCGTCGAAGAATTCCGCGGCATTGTCTTCAAAGCGTTGAGGGTTCCCGTCTTGATGTACATGCCAATCAATAATGACGTAAATACCGAGTTTAATAGCCGCGTCCACCGAGTCGTCGACCGCTTTCTTCAACGCCGGACGGCTGATGTAACCGCCGTCAAGCAACTCCAACGCGGCGCGCCAAACCTGTATATTCCAGTCGTCGCGGAGCCAGCCGATAACGATTTCGTTGGCGTACTTCGCCCCGTATTGTAGGGCAAACGAGCTTACGCCTCGAAGCTGAACAGGCTTGCCGTTCGCGTTCAGAAGTTGCGTCCCTTTTACCTGCAACTGCCCATAACGTTCCACCACAGTCTTCCCATTTTTGTCAACGGAAAGCCGCGTATCTCGATAGCACCCTGTTACAAGCGCGCATACCGCTAAAAGGGTATAAACCGCGCTCCTCGCCAGATGGTTGCCAAAAACCGCCCTTTTCATATTTCCTCCTTATAATAACTAGCGATAGCGAAAGAATAGGTTCGCCGCCAGTCTATGCTTGAATTATCACGCTTTATGTACAAACTACCGCTTATTGAAAGCCGTCTCCGCGTCCTGTCGGATTTTATCAATAAACGACTGGTATTTTCTCTTGAGCGCATCCATATTTTGCTTATAAAAAGCCGCGAATTCAGGGTCTTGGGAAGGGTCAATTCTGACCTGTTGCCCCATACGTTTGGAGAGTTCCGCTTCTTTTTGCCGCAAACGAGGAGCGTACTGCTGTTTTATAGCCTGCTCGTACTGGTCGGCGTCGTTAAGATAATGGGAAATCGCGTCTTTAAACTGTCGAAACGCATTGTTGAGCCGCGCGTCGTTTACGACTTCTTGCAACCCGTTTCCAACCGCGTCAAGCGTTTTCATATCGCCTTTGGAGACAGGAAGGTTTAGACGCGAAACAAGCGTCTCAAAAACGCCCTCTCTGAAGGACTGCCTCTGTTCTTTCGGCGTTTTTTTCAAGGCTTCTTCTATGATTTTAGATTTTTCATTTTTCTCAACTACGCAATCTAAAAATTCATTGGCTATCTTCTTACCGCGTTGCCTTGTCTCAAATTGCTCGATGCTTGTCTTATCGCTTTTGATAGATTCGGTTCTTTCCAAAGCGATTTCCCAAGCTGTTTTTATCTTCATATTTTTCTCCTATTTTCTCCTATAAATCTTCCTTGCAACTCCTGAAAGGCATTGCTGGAAGCCCGTTTTTCCCGAACAAGGGCGTGGGCCCGAACTTAATCCAGGCGTAACGTACATGAACCGGACGAGGCGTCTTTGCGCAAGAGGCGACGATAGTATCGCCCTCGATAACCGCTTTCGCCTTATGATAAACGTGGTCGTCGCCCGCTACTTCAAAACCGTCCAAATCTCCGATGGTTTTGAAACCCTCTGACGCGTTATCAAAAAATACACGTACCGCGTCCCCTTCGTTTCTCGCTTTGCGGAACACAGGTCCGTCCGCGTGTACGTCCTTATGGTAGACTTTTTTCAGAGCTTGCAAGGATAGGCGAAAGCCCACAGTTTGCTTATCCAAGGGATGTATATTGTCGAATTCGCCCTTGTCTATGACGACGGCCATGCCGGTATTTGCGATAATTTTTGAAACTTTGAATTGTTGTTCCCGCAAAACCGCCCACCCTTTGTCTGTCAAGCCCGACTCCACGTCGCCCTTCGACGCGTACATAGGAAGCTGTACGAACAGGAAAGGCGCTTCGTCGTCATGCCAATCGGTACGCCATTGATCAATAAGATAATACATCATCTCCGCGTAATCATCGTATCGGAGGACCGCGTCTTCTTCGCCTTGGTAATAGAGGAAGCCTTTAAGCGCAAAAGGCGCGATGCGGCGAATCATCGAATAGTAGAGATTAGCGGGGCGGTAAGGGCTTTTTCCGCCCGCAGGTTGGGGCCAGGGGCATTCCCCGCACTCCGCGTTGAGAACCTCCCATGTAACGTCAGGCTCTATGGCGCGGCGCGCCTGTACCCGCTCGTCCCATGCCCGCCACGCCGCAAAATACGCCTCCATATCCCGCTCGTAGTCCTCGTCAGACTTACCGCCTATCAGCGCAGTATACTCGTCTATGTACCGTTGACCAGCCGCGCTTTTTCGTAATTGTTTTTCACTCATCCAACAGCTTATGGACGTCCCGCCCCAATTACAATCAATGAGTCCTATGGGAACGCCTGTCTTATTATTTACCCATACGGCGAAAAAATACGCCGTCGCGCTCAAATCCGCGGCGACGGCGGGACGGCAAACCTGCCACCCGTTGGACTTTTCCGCTGAGACGAAACGGTCGTCGACAAAAGCCTGTTTTATGGGTTTGTAAAACCGAATGTTAGGATTTTCCGAAGCCTCCACCTCGTCTTGACCGTTCAGACAGTCTTTCAGCGCGAGTTCCATGTTACTCTGTCCCCCAGCGAACCACACATCGCCCGCGGTTACGTTTTTGAAACTGACGCTTGCCTGTTCATTCGATATAGAGAGAACGCCTTCCACGCCCGCCTCCTGTGAGGGCAAAAAGCACTGCCATACGCCGTTTTTTACTACGGTCTCGCGGATTACATTTCTGAAAGCTATATGGATGATCTCGCCGTCCATTCCACTTCCCCATACAGGAATATCCTTGTCTCTCTGTAATACCATATTGTCTGAAAAGATTGGCGCTATTTGCATAGAAACCTCCTCTTTAATAAGAGTATATCACACAACGCCATTCTTTACAAGCGTTTACAAAGGGTGGTGGAGGAAAGCGTTTTAGGATGAAAGGCATATACTATGTAAGCCTATAGGGTTTAATACTCTGCGGCTCTGGGGCGGCTGTAAATTGGAGTATACTTGAAGGACGAGCGAGATCATCCGAAAAGAACACAATGTAAGTACACTTATGTATCGCATAGTATAGTTCAGTCGGTACCGACGTACAGCCCCGGGCGGATAGTACGGACAATAAAGAGCGTAACGGCGAAGAAAATATTTGAATCATGCCCGGAAGTAAAAAAGATGCTATGGGGAGAAGAATTTTGGACCAGGGGATACTATGTGGGGACAGTTGGGGAACATGGAGATGAGAAAGTAATACAACAATATGTGAAAAATCAGGGAAGGAATCTTGAAAACTATCAAAAAATACATGAAGGAAAACAGCTGGAATTATTCCCGTATTAGAATAAAACATGAAGGTTAGCAATACCGCAGAACTCGGCGCCGCCGTTATTTATTGAAATTTATTGTGGCTAAAGTAGACAATTGGTAAGGGGCGCAAAAAACTTTGCATAACAGGTTTGTATATGCATCGCCGCCCGTTGGGTGGCTCGGGCGGAGGTTTTGCTTATTCGGGCTGGCAAAACGTCATATACAGCCGGAACGTTATGTGAAATGCCCACTTGACATTTCTTTGAAATATGATAAAATAAAAATTATGGAAGCTGTAATTCTTATTGGAATACAAGCAAGTGGTAAGTCTACATTTTATAAAGAAAAATTCTTTAATACTCACTTGAGAATAAGTAACGATTTGTTAAAAACAAAAAATAGAGAAGAATTATTATTGGAGTATTGTAAAAAGACTAAAATGTCATTCGTAATTGATAATACAAATGTAACAAAAGAAATACGCAAAAAATATATAAATATTTTAAATGATATAAAGATCCCTATTATTGGATATTATTTTAGGACTAATTTAGAACAGTCTTTACAATGGAATAATAAAAGAATTGGAAAAGAAAATATTCCCAGTGTTGGTATTCTAGGAACATATAACCAACTTGAAATCCCCTCTATTGATGAAGGATTTACCGAATTATTTTATGTTGACACTGTAGACAATAGTTTTTTTATAAAGGAATGGAAAAATGAAATTTGATGATCTTGATGCTCAAATGCGTGTATATGAGACATCGGTTGATTATTGTGTTTTACCTGGATTACATATAGTAGCAAGAATAGATGGACGTAATTTCACAAGATTAACCAAGGAAACTGGAAAATTTGAAACGCCATTTGATATTAAATTTCGTGATTTAATGGTTAAAACAACCAAACATCTGATGAATTGCGGATTTAAGGTTGTATATGGATTTACTGGAAGTGATGAAATATCGTTATTATTTGATATTGATATTGATTTATTCAGTAGAAAAATAAGAAAATATAATTCAATATTAGCAGGAGAAGCATCAGCGAAATTTAGTTTGCTTTTTAATGATATTGGTGTATTTGATTGTAGGATATGTCAATTACCCAGTAAGAAAATAGTAATTGATTATTTTAGGTGGAGAAATGAGGATGTACACAGAAATGCCTTAAATGCTCATTGTTATTGGATGTTAAGAAAAGAAGGAATGGATAAAAAAGAAGCAACAAAATATCTTGAAAAGAAAAGTATATCGGAAAAAAATGAATTGTTGTTTTCTCATGGTATAAATTTTAATGAATTACCAAATTGGCAGAAAAGGGGTATTGGTTTATATTGGATAAAGGAAGAAAAAACAGGTTATAATCCAAAAAATAATATTGAAATAAAAGTAGAAAAGAACATAATAAAAGTCGATTATGATTTACCAATGCGTGACGAATATAGTAATTTCATTGAGAAAATATTAGAAAATAATAAAAGTAGGCACTTCGTATAACAGGTCTTGTTTACGCTTCGCCGCCAGTAGCGGCTCGGGGTTCGGTCGGCTAGGTCATTCCGCTCCGCTCCTTCCCACGCCTCCCTCCGGCACATTTGGGCAAACCCTGCGGGTTTCTTTATAACGCCGCCCAAACGTCGCATACCGCCGGAACGTTAAACGCAGTACGCCTGTACCGCCACCGCTTCTTTAGCGATTTTTTCAGAAAATGATTTTTCAGATTAACTTGATTTTACCAAGTAT
>JAIRKH010000030.1 GCA_031260245.1 Treponema sp.
GGGGCATAACGAGCTCGGACGGCGGACCCGCAACTTGCGGCGCCCGGAGACGTGTATGATTAATGCGTCTTTGTCGTGTTTGCATAAGAATATAGTTACCTATAAAATGAGAAATGAGAATTGTCAAGTTCTCTTTTGTTTTGTAAATTTTTGATATTTTATCGTTTTTTTCGCATTACCCCCTTGACGTTAAGCGAATTATATATAATTATATAAATATGAGCGATTATCTTGATCCTAATAACGAGGAACTCCTCAAAGACTTTTTTAGCGAAGCCCAGATGCAGGTTGATACGCTGGAACAGAATATTCTGGTTCTTGAAAACGAGGGCGGGAATAAAGACGCTGTTGACGAGATATTCAGGGCCGCGCATACCTTGAAAGGCGGGTCTGCGACTGTAGAAATGATGGAGTTATCTCATTTCACTCACATGGTTGAAGACGTGCTTGACGCTATCCGCTCTGGACAACTTTCTGTGAGTGGAGATGTGGTTGATACCTTGCTTGCCGCCATTGACGTTATTAAGGCGATGCTTGAACAGCGTATGAACGGCGCTGTGTATCAAGAGAATACTTCCGAAATAGAAGGACGTTTGTCCGTTCTTCTACCGGACGGCGCCAAGAGCAAAAAAAGTACGGCGAAACTAGTCGCCGCTCCTAGGCCCGCGCCGCGACAGGTCGTTACACGGCCCGCCGTAGAAGAAAAGTCTCCCTCTCTCTCTGAAAAAGATATCTTCGAACTGAAGGAAGCTGTCGGCGACGGAACGCCAATCTACCGTATCACGGTGAAATTCGACGAGAATAGTCTGATGAATACAGTCGGCGGTATTCAGGTCTATGCGGCGCTCAAGAGCGACGGGACTATTCTCAAGACGATTCCTGATTTCGAACAGCTCTATGAAGATAATTTCTTCCCCACCGTTGACTACTATGTGGCAAGCGTTGCGGAACCGGCGGTGTTGAAACGTCACGTCGTCTTGCCGGACGTCAGCCTGGACGCGACTATTGTCAATATAAACGACCTAAAAACAGGAGGAAGCGTCGCGCCTCAAGCGCCTGTTCCGCCCGTTAAATCCGCGTCGGCTCCGACGGTTGCGGAACCGACGCCCGACGCGCCTGTACCGCCTCCAGCGCCCGTTGCGACGTCCGCAGGTTCGGACGCAAAGAAAGCCGGCAAGGAAGCGGGTGCCATCCTGCGCGTGGACTCCAAGCGCATAGACGACCTGTTGAACCTCGTGTCTGAAATCGTTATCACAAAAGCTACGTTCAATCAGATAAATAACCAATTTAACGATCTTCTCACAAATCTTCATTCACTCGAGGTCGCTTACCGCGAAAAGATAAAAAGCCTGTTTGACAGCCTGCCCAATTATCTAGACAGTATACAGAACGGGAGGGCAATCAAGGACATACGCAAAGAGATGAGCGAAGAATACGGAGACATTCTTTCGCTGTTTGACGGCTTCGAAGTGGCGGTGAAGAACAACGTGAGTAAGTTCCGCGCCACGTCGCAGAACTTGGGACGTATTACCGGCGAGCTTCAGGAAGGCGTCATGCGCATCCGCATGGTACCGATTAGTCAGATTTTCAACAGGTTCCCGCGTCTTGTCCGCGACCTATCTAAGTCGCTCGATAAGAAAATCAACTTAGTCATAGAAGGCGAGGAGACCGAACTTGATAAGTCTGTCGTCGAAGACCTGCTCGACCCCATTATGCACTCGGTACGTAACTCGGTTGACCACGGTATCGAATCCACGGCGGAACGCATAGCCGCGGGCAAGCCCAAAGAAGGTATGGTCCTCCTCAAAGCCACCAACGAAGGCAATATGATTGTCATTGAAATAGCCGACGACGGTAAGGGTATTGACGTCGAAGCCGTCAAGGTGAAAGCCGTTGAAAGAGGACTTGTCAATCAAAACAAGATTCTGACCGATGTAGAAGCCTTTAATCTCATTTTCGAACCGGGTTTCTCAACAGCGAAAACCATCACTTCTATATCAGGGCGGGGCGTCGGTCTGGATGTAGTGAGACGTTCAATTGAAAAGCTCAACGGCATCGTAACAGTCAGTTCCGAGCGGGGTAAAGGCACGACTTTCACCATTAAACTGCCCCTCACACTGGCTATCATTCAGGGACTCCTCGTGCGAGTAGGAACGGAAATCTACTCTATACCTATCACGAGCGTCATCGAAAGTCTGCGTATTAAACCTGAAGATATCAAGATGATTGACAACTACGAGGTGTTCAATATACGTAACGACGTCGTTTCTCTACTACGACTCAACCGTCTTTTCGGCATAAAAACAGAGGAAAAACAAGAATATAACTTTATCGTCATTGTTGGGACCGCGGAAAAGAAAATGGGCTTTATGGTTGATAGTTTGATTGGCGAGGAAGACGTGGTCATCAAGCCTCTGCGCGATCAGTTTACCAATTCGCCGGGCATCGCGGGCGCTTCCATATTAGGAGACGGTTCCGTATCCCTCATCATTGACGTGAGTCAGCTTCTAGAACTGGGTTTGCGTAAAGAAATGGAACAGCGTCAGCTCCGTGAAGCTTCAATACGGTAAATAAAAGAGAGGAAAATATGGCGGAAATAAAAGATTTGCTAAAAGTAAACGCGGATTTGCAAATACAGAAAGAGCGGGTTGAGTCCGTTGACTTTAAAATCATCACCTTTTCGCTCGGTGGAAAGGATTACGGCGTTGACATCATGAACGTCAAGGAGATAGCCAAAGCGGATAAATTCACGTATGTACCGAACGCCGCTTCTTTTATACGAGGCGTTTATAACCTACGCGGCGACATCATCCCTATCATTGACTTGCGCTTATTTTTTCATCTTCCCCAAGATAAGAAGATGGACGGGCTAGAGAATATGCTTATTCTGCGTATTGACGAACGGGTTTATGGTACCGTTGTTGACAAGATCGACAAAGTGGTAGGCATCAACTCGTCGACCGTTCAACCGCCTCATCCGATTTTTGGAGATATCAACATCAAGTACATAAGCGGCGTTGTGGAAAAAGAAGGAAATCTCTACGTTATACTTGACGTTGTGCGTATTTTTTCGCAGAATGAAGATGAAAAAAACAAGACGCGGATACCGATTCAGGAGAACACTGCCGATAACTTTGTGCCGCCTCCAAGTTCGATGCAAACCGCGGAGCAGAAGGCGGTCGCGGCGGATACGGCTATCGGATTTATAAAAGAGTCGCTCTTGGCGCTCAAGCGTTTCCAAGCTAGTCCAATAAACGATATATGGGTTCACCAGCGTTTCATCGACTGGTCCGCGACGAGATCAGCTTCGAACTTACAAATCAAGAACGCAAACGACGCGGATGAATTCCTTACCAGTTTTTATTCGTTATGCGACGGCGTTTTCTGGGATGATGAATATGCAAATATGGTCAAGAGCGTTTTGCCCGATATGCCGTCAAACAGTATTCAGGTGTGGAATCCGGGTTGCGGGAAAGGCTATGAGTCTTTCTCGTTTATATGTCTACTCAAGACGCGCTATCCGAACGCTCGTATCAAAATTTGGGCGAACGATAACGACATCATGTCTATATCAAACGCGCCGAATATGACGTTTGATATGGAAGATTTACCTGATTACTGCCACCCCTTCGTAGTTAGCGGGCGGAACGGTTATTCGTTCAATTCGGCTATTAAAGACTCTATTGTTTTTGAATACCACGATGTTTTAAACGAAGCTACGGTGCCGGATTTGGACCTTATTCTTGTACGCGACCTGTTATCTTTTGTGAATACTCAAGAACAGGAAAAATTGATTGATGTTTTCAAGGAAAAGCTCAAGAAAACGGGAGTTATCATTGTGGGACAGAATGAAACGTTGAATGACGAGTGGCAGTCCATCGGTAAAGCGCCTGTCTCCGCATTTATGCGAAGCGAGTAGAAACTAAATTGATAAATATAATTTGTGGAAGGAGTATTTATGAGAGTTGAGTATATTAACCCTTTTGTAGAAGCGGCGTTTAATATCCTGAAAGAAGTCCTCAATATGATGGGCGGACCGGAAGTCGTCGTTAAGCGCGGAGACCTTTATCTGAAGTCTTCAAATATGTCGATTATGGGAGTTGCGGCGTTGGTAGGTCTTGCTGGCGATGTGGAGGGCCGTGTTCTTTTCGATATGAGTAAGTCAACGGCGTTGTTTGTGGCAGGACGTATGAATGGCGAAGATTTCCCCGCCATTGACGAAATGGTCAAAGCTACTATCACAGAGCTTGCGAATATGATAACGGCGCAGGCAGTTACTAAACTTCACGACCTGGGATTCAAGTTTGACTTAACCCCTCCCGCCCTCTTTACGGGCGAGAACATGGAAATTTCAAACAACCTTGAGGTGGAAGCCCTTATCGTTCCTATGGAGCTGGGTGTACATAGCGGTAACGGCAAGATAGAAATTAACGTTGTTATCCGTGAACGCACGTAAACGGCGTGAAGCAGGATGATAGAACATCGTCAAGCGTCTGTAAAAATAGCTTTATGGCGGAGACAAGCAGGAGGCGCCGGTCTACACGGCGCCTCCTGCAAGATACTCTGACGATATAGGCATATACGTTGTTGAAATAAAGGGCGGTTAGCTCAGTTGGTTAGAGTGCCAGTATGACACGCTGGAGGTCACAAGTTCGATTCTTGTATCGCCCATAAGATTATTTAAGTAATGAGGCAACGCCTCGCTGTTCTTCAAAAGGCGCATCTTCAATGCCGCCGTAAATTTGGTTGGGCGCTCGCCCGACCCGCTCGTCAGCTTATACGCCCCTGTCCGCGAATACTATGCCGCGCGTTTGGCTTGTCAAGAGCGCGGTCGTTTCTTTCAAAGAATTACGCATAATTAACCTTGACAAACGAAATTATTATGGTATGTTGGGATAGTTGTTATTCGGGTGAAATCATCCCGCATCGTTATGAATGAACCGAACGACAGCGAAAAATAACGCAAACTGCGTAATTTATCTTTAAGGAGATAGTTTATGAAGAAAACAATGAGAACAATCGGTCTCTTATTGAAAGGGTAACGCGCAGGCTTATATGGAGTCGTTTACGCGACTCGGCAATTGAAGGAGATAATATGCCGATTAAATTTGACGAAAACACAAGACAGTTTCATCTTTACAACAATGATTTCAGTTATATCATAGCCGTTTACGACAACGGCTCTATTGGACAGCTCTATTTTGGGGAACCGCTTTCGCCAGATAGAGACCATCCTTTCCTCGCTCCTCTCCCCTTTGCGGGTTTTTCCAACAACATACGGAGCGCGGCGCGTTTTGAGTATCCCTGCTACGGTCAGGGCGACTTCAGGCTGCCCGCGTTCAAGGTTAAGCTCGCTGACGGCGCGGGCGTCGTGGAGCCGCGCTTTGAAGACTACCGCGTCTATGCGGGGAAAAAGGCGCTCCCGGGGCTTCCCTCGACTTATACCGAAAGCGACGACGAGGCGGAAACGCTGGAAATCATCCTGATAGACAAGCCGTCCCATTTGAAAATCATCCTGTTCTACACGATATTTGCCGCGGACGCTTGCATTGCGCGGAGCGTCCGCTTTGAGAACTTCGGCAAAGAAAAGATAATCCTAGAAAGCGCTATGAGCCTGTCATTGGACGCGCCGGACTCCGCGTGGAATACGCTCGCCTTTACCGGATCGTGGGCGCGGGAATTCGCCGTGAGCGACGCGCCCCTTCACGTCGGCTTTCAGGGCGTCCATAGCTCGCTCGGCGTGTCCGGTTCCACCGCAAACCCCAGCCTCGTCTTCCGCAGACCCGAAACAACCGAACGCTACGGCGAAGCTTTCGGTATAAGCCTCCTATATTCGGGCAATTTTATAGCCTGCGCCGAAATCGATTGCTGGGACATCGTTAGAATCCGCGTCGGTATCAACCCAGAAACCTTTTCGTGGTCCCTCGAAAACAGCGGTTCTTTTGACGCGCCGGAAGCTGTTCTGGGTTGGAGTCGAAACGGGTTGAACGGGCTTTCCCGCGTTTTTCACCGCCTCTTCAGAACCCGTCTCGAGCGCGGAGTTTGGCGAGATAGAGAACGTCCCGTGCTTCTCAATAACTGGGAAGGGACTTATTTCAACTTCAACGAGGAAAAACTCCTCGCAATGGCGAAAAAGGCGGCGGATATGGGCGTCGAGCTTTTCGCGCTTGACGACGGCTGGTTCGGGAAGCGCGACGACGACGCGACGTCCTTGGGCGACTGGTTCCCCAATACGGACAAGCTCCCCAATGGAATTACCGGGCTTGCCGAAAAGATAACCGCAATGGGCCTCAAGTTCGGATTGTGGATAGAGCCTGAAATGGTTAGCGAAAAAAGCCGCCTCTTTGAGGCGCATCCTGATTGGGCGGTGGGAGTTCCGGGTAGAACGCGTACTGAAATCCGTCGGCAATTTGTGCTTGATATGGGAAGGTCGGAGGTTGTTGATTATCTTTTTGAAACGTTAAGCGCGTTGATTTCCAACGCGAAAATATCCTACATTAAGTGGGACATGAACCGGTTCATCACCGAACCGTTCAGTCTCGCCTTGCCGCCTGACAGACAGGGCGAGTTTTTTCACCGGTACTGTCTGGGCGTTTACAGTCTTTATAGTCGGCTTACGGAGGCGTTTCCTGACATTCTCTTCGAGTCGTGCGCTTCGGGCGGGGCGCGTTTTGACGGCGGTATTTTGGCCTTCGCCCCGCAGGGCTGGCTCTCCGACGACACGGACGCGGTTCAACGCCTGGAGATTCAACGGGGCGCGAGTTACTTTTATCCGCTGAATTGCATAGGCGCCCATATTTCCGCGGTCCCGAATCACCAGACGGGACGGCTGACGTCCCTCCTGTTCCGCGCCGCGGTAGCCTTTTTCGGCGATTTGGGCTTTGAGCTTGACCCGACAAAGCTTGCGGAAGAAGAAGCTGAAACAGTGAAGGAATGTATCGCTTTCTATAAAGAACGCCGCCGTCTCTTTCAGCAGGGGGTCTTTAACCGTCTCGACGCGCCGCCTGATTGCAATACCGCCGCGTGGATGGTTTCTACAGAGGACAAAAAGTCCGCTATAGCGGCTGTATATAAACTGAACGCGAAGCCCAACCAAAAACCTTTCCGCATAAAGCTTGCGGGGCTTGACCGCTCAAAAGTCTATCGCGTGTCGTTATGGGAGCCGACGCACAGGGCGGGGGCGCCTTTTGATGCGACGGATAAACGCCTGAACTGCGGTCTACGCGGCGGCGACGAGTTGCTGTCTTGCGGACTTCTCATTGACAATACTTTCTTTGCGGTGTCAATCACCGGCGACTTTTACCCAGAGCTGTTTTTGATAGAAGAGGCAGGCGAAGCCTGCTAGACAACTTCCTAACGGGCGTTGTTTGAAAGGAGACGCCGCTGACCCCGACAGTATGTGGGTGTCTGACACCACTGACCGGCGTCCTGACGGGGACAGACGACATATCCAAACCCCCGCGTATTAGGAAATCTTCTAACAGACGAAGTTTGTCGCTTGACAATATTTTTACATTCGTATACTATAAAAACGTTATGATTAAAAGCAGTTCAATCTTACCAGGCGGGTACCCCCCCCCCCATTCGATTACAATTTATATTATGGGGAAAAGGCGCGGGCTAGGGCTTGCCACGCAAAGTTTTACGCGCTATTGGATTCGGCTTTCAGGCGGAATACTATCGTGTTTTAACCCCAGCCTGTAAAGGAGACGGTATGAATATTAAACTTGTTGTTCTTAACGTGGGCGGGACTCTCACGGACGACGACATTGTTTATGGCGGCGGTCTTGAAGCAGAGAGTTTTTCTGTGAAGGACGGCTTGATTCTGAAGGCGCTACCGCGTATCGGTATTCCTGTACTGTTATTCACTGGGCGCGAGTCCAAAGCGGCCCGAGGGCGCGCCGCGGAACTGGGTTGTGAAATAATAGAAAATACAGCGGATAAAGAGTCGGTTCTTGAGAGAATCTTGGACGGGCGCGGTCTAACGTTTGCGGATGCGGCATATATCGGAGACGACCTGAACGACTTTGTGGCGATGAAGCGTTGCGGGTTCAAAGCCTGTCCCTCGGACGCGGCCGCGGGGGTTAAGGCGCTTGCCGACTATATATCGCCCTACCCCGGCGGACACGGCGCGGTGCACGACGTGTGCGAGAAGGTACTGCAAGCGGCTGGGCTGCACGATATGTACGAGCAGTTACCGCAAGCGGCTGATATGCACGAGTCGTTCTTGCGCCTGTTTCAGGCGTTATAGCCGCGCGCCTTTTGTCGCTCTCACGAAGCAAAAGCCGACAGCGCCCGTTCTCTATAACTCTCCCGTTTTTTAGGATAAAGTTCTTGACAATATTTTATTCTTCATATAGTATAAAAATCGTATGCTAAAATCTGGTATTATTTTCAAGTATTACGACTATATTAAACCGCGTTTGGGCGAATTTGACGGCGATTTCGCCGAGGAGGCGCTCGCGCGATGCTGACGCATATTGTCCTTGACGTGGACGGGACTCTCACTGACAGCGGCGTATATTACGACAACTACGGCAACGAGCTGAAAAAGTTTAGCACAAAGGACGGCGCTGGATTCTTTATCGCCCGCGCGGCTGGGATTAAGCTGATTATTCTCACGGGGCGCGAGAGCGAAGCGACGACGCGCAGAATGACTGAACTCAAAGCCGATATTATTCAACAGAACATCAAGGACAAAGCGGCGTGGTTACGGGAATATATGACGGCGAACGGCGTTGACAGAGCTGAAATCGGCTATATCGGCGACGACGTGAACGACTTGCCGCCTATGCGGTTGTGCGGGTTTGTCGGTTGCCCGGCGGACGCCTGCAAGGAAGTTAAGGCGACTGCCGACTACGTTTCGCCGCTCTACAGTGGACACGGCGCGGCGCGCGACGTTATCGAATATCTCTTGACAAAGGATGGACGTTGGAGCGAATGCGTAGAAAAGGCTTACGGCTCGCAGGCGTAGCCTGTTAGACGACTTCCCAACGGTTTGAAAGGGGTGTCAGACACACATTAGGGACGTTTCCAAAACGTCGTCGGCTGGCGATTACTTTTCGTTGCGGGCCCCCCCCCCCCACGGGAGACCCGCTTGCCGGCGATTTGTCCACTGCTTGGCGCTTCTCTGGAGAAAGCCATTTCTTCAGGATGTCGTAGAGCTTCTCTATTTCGATAGGTTTGGCGAGAAAATCATTAAACCCGCTTTGGAGAAATAATTCACGGTACTCTTCAAGCGCGTTAGCGGTCAAGGCGACTATTGGCGCTTGCCGGAAATAGGAACCATCCTCTCCCAACGCCCGAATCCTCCGCGTTGTTTCAATACCGTCCATTTCCGGCATCATGTGATCCATAAATACAAGATCATAAAAATTTTCCTGGACAAGGCGCAACGCCTTGTCGCCGCTTGTACACGTATCGATTCGCAATTCATAGAACTTCAGCAACTCTTCCGCGACCATCAAATTGGTGTCAATATCGTCAACTACCAGCACATAGGCGTCTGGCGCGACAAAAGGCGGTCTGCTCTCATTCTCTTGCTCTTCCGGCTTCCGCTCTTCAAGCGCCGTCTTCTCGTCAACAAATCCCTGCAATAAAGAAACCGTAAAGACGCTTCCCTGTTCATACACGCTTGATACGGTTATATCGCCGCCCATGGCTTTGCAAAGGTTCTTGACAATGGCAAGCCCCAGACCCGTTCCTTCCACATTCTGATTGCGTTTCATGTCAACCCTGCTGAATTCGGAGAACAAACACTCCATGTCTTTTTGTTTGATGCCGATGCCCGTATCGCTCACCGTGAAAAACAAGGTGAGATGCGCGTCGTCCTTTTTCTTCACGCTGACGTGAAGTTCAATACGTCCGGCTGGGGTGTACTTCACCCCATTGGTCAGAAGGTTTATCAATATTTGTTTAACGCGAAGTTCGTCGCCGATAAGAGCGGACGGCGCGTCGTCTTCCATCTGTATGACTAACTCCACAGGCTTGTCGGCGATACTCATGCGAATCATGTTCGCCACGTTATTGATAAGGGAAGGCAGCGAGTATTCTTTCGCTTCAAGCTGCAACTGCCCCGCTTCTATCTTGGAAAAATCAAGAATGTCGTTTATAAGCGCGAGCAGGGTGGCGCTTGATTGTTTGACGATCATCAATTGTTTCCGCACGTCGTCCGCTATGTTCTTTCTCAAGACGACCTCGACAAGACTGATGATAGCGTTCATGGGTGTACGGATTTCATGACTCATGCGGGCAAGAAAGGAGGTTTTGCTCTTATTTTCCTGATCCGCCTTCATTCTCGCTTTATTCATTTTGGCGATTATATGGTTCAGAATCAGTATAAAGATTACCGCCGTCGCTGAAAAAACAAACACCATAAAGTACGATATATGATAGTTGATGTCAACCGGAACCGCTACGCCCATGTACCATCCGTATTTCAGTTTGCGGAAAAAGGTTTCCATCTTGCGCCCGTCATATCCCGTCAATACGATACCGGAATAATCTTTCATCCTTTCTATGAGGTATTTTTCCAAATCGGCGTATTTCGCGCCGAGTTCATGGATATATTTTCCCAGAAAGTTTTGGTCGGGATGCGCTATGTAGACAAAATCCTGATTGATAAGCATCCCGTATCCGCCGCTCGCGGTCTTGAGGTTCGTGATATACGCGGATATATCGTTCATATAAATGTCAACCACGACAATCCCCGCGCTCACTCCGCCGTTCAAGATTTTGCCCGCCGACACGACGACCTCTCCCGTCTCTTGGTCGACATAGGGCGCGGTATACCCGATGGCGCCGCCAGCGTTTACGGCGGCGATGTACCACGGTCTTTCCGTGGGGGTATAATCCGCCGGCGGCTCCCAGCGGTTGCCCGCCATAAACTCGCCGTTTACATACCCATACACGTCAAGAAAACTCTGTATGCCAATAGACGACGGCTTCCTGAGCTGATCCGAGAGTTCTTCAATGTAAGTTCTAATTTGATCCTGCGTGTAGTTATTATTCAAATGGTTCTGGACGGAAATCGAGGCGCTCAACACCCCGATTTCAGCCTCACGGAGATTCGCGTCAATAACCTCTTCCGCCGTATTCAATACGCTTTCGATGTTTTCAACAAGATGATCCTTCACCATACTTATAAAATAAATGGCGATGAATATCATAAAGACAAGCGCCAGAAACACCGCCGCCATATGCAACCGTTCTTCACGCATTATTTTCAGAATTTTAAACAATTTCACAGCGGCTTCTCCTTCTCTGTATCAAGAAATTCCCATATATCCGGCGCTACGTCCGTCCTTATCTATAAGGTCGACCAGCGTTTAATTATAATCTTTACATCGCCTTTGTCAATAGAATACCGCCTGTTTTATGACTTCCTAACGCGCGAGGTTAGTAAACGTGTCTGGCGCCAAGCAAGGCAGGCGACGTGAGCGGCGCCTCCGAAAGTGTCTGACACCGAGCGGGAGACGCGGACACCGAAACGTCTCCGCGCCAAAACCGCCGCAAAAAAGCGAATTTTTTTGAAAAACCCTCTTGCGATTCTCACGATGCGTATATATAATAGACGTACCGTGAAACGAAACCGTTCCCATACAACAACCGATTCTTGCAAAGCCGCGCGTTGCGTAAATAATTACGCAAACAGCTACGGTAATGAATCAATGAGCCCCCCCCCCCCGCACGCCTTAAATTAACTTATTATTTAGCAAAGACTAATAACGCTCGGACAGGCAAGCCGGAAGTCCTTTTTCTCGAATCCGCGACTCTTCGAGGAAGTTCCGCGAGGTCTCGTTTCACCCGCTTAAACCCAAGAAGCGCTCCACGGTCTTTAGACATCGACTCATATTCTTTAGATTTCGAGTCAAATTCTTTAGACTTCAAACCGAAGTCTAAAGAATTTAAGTCAGTGTTTTCAGAAAACAGCTTGTTGTCTTTAGACAATGAAGCGTTCTTGTACAAGAACGCTTCATTGTTATCAACAAAGGAGACGTAACTTATGAGTCAAAAATCGGATTGGCTCCCGTCGGCGCGGGACGCCGTTTTAGCGAGGGCCTGGCTCGTCGTCCTCGCCGCCAAGTTCCAGGCGTGGGGCGTCGTGCAAAGCACTATGCAGAGCTTTTCCGCGATGGTAACGGACGCGGAGACCGCGCTTACTACCGCGAAGAACGAGACCACCCGCACCTCCGTAGCGACCGCCCGGTGCAAGGAAGCGTTTGACGCGATGGTAACGGACGCGGATTACGTGTCTCTGGGACTCAAGTCCTGCGACGCGACGCAGACCCCCAGTGGGAAACCCACGGCGTAGGTAACGATAGAGACCTACGCCGTGGGGCGGCACGAATGGTCGATATGATGACTGGTGAAGCGTCTGGAGAAAGGTCTTATGACGACCAAACGAGTGACGCAAATATTATGGGTTTTTTATTGGAATAATGAAAATGTTTTGGGATGTTTCAATGTATCAATAAAATACCGCGCAGCTGCGCATAACAAGACTGTGGACGCTTCGCGTCTACGGCGGCGTTACGCCCGGCGTTTGATAATGACGGCTGTAGTACGCGCAGTATTGCGTACAGAACGCGGAAAGAGTTCCACAAACGTGGTCGTTGACCGCGGGAACCGCCGCGAAAATAAGGAGGCGCATATGAGAAGGTCGTATACAGGGAGTTAGGCGGCATACTGCCCAAAATATGGTGATGTTCTAAAATTATTGTATCAAACATACTCTCCCCAAAAACCAGACATTTATTATCAGGCCGACAACGATCTTGTGCATCTGTTCCGTTTTCGAGAACCGTATGCCTTTCCT
>JAIRKH010000032.1 GCA_031260245.1 Treponema sp.
TTAAATTTTCAATATTTTTTACTTTTTAATATTTGTTATTTTAAAAAACCCCCCCCCCCCCGCCCGGGGGGGGGGGGGGGGATTAAACCCCAAGGGAATAAATATGGCGTATCTAAAAAAAAGTATATATAGCGCAGTTAATTATTCTCACTTCGGGTACATTTATGAGTCGTATACCCCCCCCCCCCATTCATTATTATATAGATATTCGCAAGATAGGCGCTTTTAACGGCATACGTCAGACGACGATACTACACGATTATATTTCAAAAACCAAAAGGTCAAAAAAAAGTAAAAATTCAATGAAAATGATAAGTTTTTAAAACACAGAGAGAGCTTTCAAACGCTATAGGCGTAAAGGCGCGATTGTTGCCGGGGGTTTTATTTTTAAATATCCCTAGTAAATACATAGAATATAGAACAAGGAGTTTCTTATGAGGAGCAATTTTTTTAGAGCCGCGACAGTGGGAATCGCTATTCTGATATTTTCCCTTTTGACTTGCGAGAATGCGGGATTAGGGAACGTCGGCCTGGGTAAGGTAGTGGACACGAAAGCGCCGACCGCTTCAATTATAGACCCTCTACCGAGCAGTTTTATCAAAGGCGAGCAACAACTGTTTAAAATAAGCGCCGAGGACGACGTGGGTCTAGCCAAGGACAACCCTGTTTCCATAGCTTTCGTGAACGACGATTTTAACGCTTACAAAAACGGCGACAGAACGGTTGACGATCCGTGGATACCCGCGTTTTACAACGCGGCGGACAAGCTCTATTACGTCTATATAGACACGCAGACCCTCACGAATTCCATCGACGGGCAATACTCCTTCAGGATAAGGGCGAGGGACGAGTCCGGGCGGCCGCCCTTTGAGTCCGACGACTTGGTATATACGGTGAAGAACGGGTTACCGACCATTGAGTTGCTTATCCCCAAAGTGGATTGGAATAATCTCGAAACAGATCCAGAAAAGGCGCCCGAAGTGTTGAATTCGGGCTTTCTCTCCGGCGTGGCGTCTGACTTGCAGGGCGTCGAGGCGGGGTATCCGTGGATTCAGCTATGGAAGGACGGCGAGGCGGAGCCTGCCGTCGACGACTGGACGATTCTTCCTAACCCTGGCGAAGGAGGGAAGAGTTTCGCGTTCCGGTATTACACGACCGGCGACGGCGAAGAGACTCTTGACGCGAAGGAATATCTGGAGAGCGGAGTCTACCACGTCAAGTTTAAGGTAAAGGATATAAACGGATTAGAAGCGGTCTATCCAGAGACGGGTTTCGCGTTGATAAACGTAACGGGCGCGGCCGAGGCGCCCAAGATTACGATAGAGAAGCTGTCGAACCAACAACAGAAGGAGGCTTTCGTCATAAGAGCCGAAGCGACTCATTCAGTTGGGATTGAGTCCGGGAGTGTGAATGTCTTTAACGAATATTCCACAAACTTGACGTTTACCAAGGACGGGGTCAAGTACGGGATTCCGTGGGCGTCCATCGTCCTTGACGCGGAAGAGGATGACCGTAAGGTCGTGTTTGAGAGTCCCCCGATAAGGCCCGGGCAAGCCCTTGACAACCTTGTGGTAATAGGCGGGGGGGGGGGGAACTTCATTTTTCCTGACGATACATACGACTTTGACGTTGAAGCGATAAGTATTAGGGCGGATCGGGCGGCCGCGAGTTATGCAAATATAACCATTGATACCATTGCGCCGTCGGTTGAAATTACCAACGTCGCGCCCACGTCGACGCGGGACGACGAACCCAACGGCGAATATGTGAACGGGAAGATAACGGTGGACTTTGCGGCGACGGACGACAATGGACTTGGCTTGGAAACCGACGGGAAAAGGCGCCTGAAATACTACGTGAGTCAGACGCGACAAACCAGTTCTCCAGAGGAATTATATGAGAAGGGCGAATGGTTTGACAGCTATCCGTCTAACGGTCCTGTTACCATCGGCTCCGCCAAACGGATGACTGTAAATACGGCGTATATCCGTCCCGACAACGAGCAGGCGCTTTACGAAGATAATAACCCGCTCTACATTTACCTAGCAGCCAAGGACAAGGCGGGAAATACGGCTTTTGTTGAAAGGGTAGTGAATATTGACCAGTCGACGGATTATCCCGTGTTTAGGTTTACAAACGAACAAGTGAGTAGCTTTGCGGAATTAGGAGAGACGCCGTATCAGACGCCGAGCGTGTTGGGTAGCGCTAACGCGCGGCTTGGAGGTACGGTTGAAGACGACGATGCGCTCCATGTGGACGTAGACACGGGCGGCGGACTACGGTTTTCCATTTGGAAGGAAGAGAAGGGAAAGAATCCCGCGTCTACGAATAAATACACGTATACGATTGGACTTACCGGCAACAAGTCCGCGAAGTTTGACATAAGCTTGGAGCAGATGGGAGCGGCGAAGAATGCGGCGGCGGCGGAGATAGGCGGGGGGACGGTAGACGAGCGTCTGCCGTTGCCAGAAGGCGGTTACTATTACACGATGGAGATAGGGGACCTTGCGTCCGCAAAGAACGGGCTGGGCGCGGCAGTGAAGAAAACCGACGTCTACTACATTGCCGTGGATCTGAAAGACCCGGAGATTAACATAACGTCGCCGCAGGACAACGCCTTCGTGGATCCGAATCTTCCTTTACTTATAGAGGGCAATTTTGTAGAGACGAACCTTGCGGCAAACGTCGGCGCGAATGATTTTATTTTGAGGATAAGTAACCCCCATAGAGTCGGCGCGGCGCCGGGAAATGAAGACTACACGAAAGTTACGCCTGGCGAGAATGGAGGATGGAGTTTCACTTTCGGCGAAGGGGTCGTGATTGACGAGACGAATCGGCAGATTACGCTAGAGGGCAAGGACCGTTTCGGGCGGACCACAGAGAAAGTCCTTACGGTGAGGATTGACCGCGAAGCGCCTGTCGTCAACTTGATAAAATTTCCTGTTGAGAATACTAACAGCGCGGTTTCGTCGGTGATGACCGCGGACATGTCCATAAACGGTACGGCTGTTGATGGACCTACCGGCTCCGCGAGCGGCGTAGAGCAAGTATTCTACCAAATAACCAACTCGGCGGACTCGCCGTCCCTGCCCACGGATTACAACGAACCCGGCGGGTGGAAGTTGGCTAACGGCGGGGCGCAGTGGAGCGCCGTCGAGACGTTGTCGTCCACGCAACAAGGGAGCCAGTATCTTCACGTGTTCGTGCGAGACGCTGTTCACAACGTAGGCGCGGTAAAGTCGACGCGTTTCGAGGTTGACACCGAAAATCCCGAAATAGGCGACGTCTATCGGCAAGGAACCGTCCCGGTCGGCACGACCTACTACGCGAAAGGCGATTTTAGCCTGAAATTCACGGCGTTTGACAGCAACGCCCTGGGAAGCGTCTTGATAACGCGGAAGAAGAGCGGCGCGACGGGCGAAGATGTTACGCCTACTATAGAGAAGGACGGCGTTTACAAGGGCGATTTTGCGGACGCGAGATACGGCGGCTACACCGAGTATAACGAGAAGAACCTGTGGGGCGTAACCCTGGCGCAAGAGGTCGGCGAGGGCAAGTTGGACAGCGGCGGTTACGAATACACGCTCTTGACGAGAGACGCGGCGAACAAGACCGTAACGCAGACCTATACGGTGGTAGTAGACATAACTCCGCCTGAAATTGAAGTTACAGGCGTAAGCCCGACCGTTGCGGAAGCGGGAGGAGTCTACACCGTGAACGGTATTGCGCGCGCGACTTTCAACGCCTCCGACAACGAAGGCATCGGCGAATATGGCGCCAATCGGCAAATCAAGTACCTCGTATCATACACAGAAATCGACGCGGGAGACGCGGTTTACGAGGATATGATGTTTGTGGACGCCCTGGCGAACGACCCGGGACTAAATTACAACGACGGCAAGACCGGTAGCGTAATGGTAAAATTCTCGGAATCCAAGGCGCTCTACATCGACACGCGGAAACTTACCGATAAGACAACCGCCTACCTCTACATCGCGGCGCAAGACCGCGCCGGGAATACCAGTTTTTCCAAAACGGCGTTCTACGTTGACCAAGACGTGGATACGCCGACCATCGCATTCACCGATATTGACACGACTATCGCTACTGTATCCGATTTGCTGACTAAAACGCCTACCAACCTATTTGGAACGGACGTCAAGATACGGGGGACGTTCGCCGACGACGACGCCATCGATCCAAATTCCGCGAAATTGACCATTTGGAAGGAAGCGGACGACAATAAGGGCGCTCCTTCCGCGGCGAATAAGAAAATCGTCCAATTAAGCGGACTTTCAGTCTCCGGTACGGCGGCTTTCAACGCAAACAGTCAGACTCTCGGCGGGGCTTTCAACGAGACAGCTCTCCCGGAAGGCGTCTACTTCTTCACGCTTGAAGTGAGCGATTTTACGAGCGGCGATTTCATGGTAACGCCCGCAAAGAAGACAACGGTTGGACCGTTCTGCTTTGCGGTCGATACGGACGACCCGAAGATTACCGTCTCGTCGCCCGCGTCAGGCTCCTATCAATCCAATACGTTTACGCTGACGGGAATCGTTTCGGACCATAGCAATAAAGACGCGAGTCTTCCGCCTCGTCTCCTCATAAAAGACCCGGCGCATACGGCGGCGGAGGAAATCACGCTAACGGCGTATGACGCGATCGAGGGCGAATGGGCGTGGACGTATACCGTAACCGGTATAGACGCTAATAACACGACCGTAAACATCGTCGCGTATGACCGATTCGGCAAGGAGCGGACTAGCGATTTCAAGGTGGCGTTTGACGACGCCGCGCCAGTCGTTACCATAAACCAGCCCGTCATAAACAGATGGTTTGAGGGCGTTACCACGTCGTTCAGCGGTTCTTTGAGCGACAACAGCCAAAAAGATCTACAGAAGGTTTATTACTATATTATGAAGCCGGGCGTTGCGGCGGTACCGACTGTACCGACGTCTCCGCTTGACGCAACGAAGGACGCCGCGGCGCACGCGGACGGCTGGCGGGAGGCGGTCATAAGCGGCGGCGCGTGGTCGGTTACGGTAGATTTGAACGACGACGCGACAGTCGAAGAAGGGACGAGCGTCCTTTATGTGATAGGCTACGACGCCGCGGGCAATGGTCCCGACAGAGACGAGCCGAATTGGAGTAACGGCGCGCCTGTTTGGTCGGGTAGCTGGGCGGGCGGTACTCCGCTCTATAACACAGCCGCGTCTACGCTCGTTTTCGGCGTGGATCGTTCCGCGCCGGACGCGTCCTTGTTGAAATTCTACAAGACTTCGAATACGTCCCGTGACGAGGCGCTCGCGGACAAGGCTTTCGTTAAGGAAACCTTCGCGCTCTACGGCGTAGCTACGGACTCCAACGAGTTGGCTTCTCTGGTCGTGAAACAGAACGGTGTTGTAATAACGCCTATAGATGGCGAGCTTGTTAAGACGAACGGCAAGTCATGGACTGTGGACCTCAAGAATTTGCCCCGCGACCCGACATCGGAAGGGCTGACGCTCGCTAACCCGGAAGGCGTCTACGTCTATACCGTTGAGGTTGCGGATAGGAGCGTAGGCTTAAACCATACCGTTACGCTGACCCAGACCATAACGGTGGACAAAAGCGGTCCTGTGGTAACGGTAACGTCGCCTGGGGAAGGCGAGCCGTTCAACTCCGCCTCAATCACCGTTACGGGTACCGCGGACGACGGGACTAACGGCGCGGGCGTATCCAAGGTGTATTTCCGCACAGGAGCGATAGGTTACGACGTTCCTGTCGGCGAGATAAGCGGCGCCGATTGGATGCAGGCTAACGGAACGTCCCAGTGGTCAAGAACCGGCGTCCAAATAGGTTCTATCGAAGGAGAGCTGAAGTTCTCCGCGTTTGCGGAAGACGTTTTGGGCAACAGAGGCGCCGCGGTCGTGCATGACTTCTACGTGGACGCGTCCAATCCGGAGATTCTCGACGAAAGCTACACTGATATTACGATGGAGAAATACACGAACGGCGCGTTTACGCTGAAGTTCTCCGCGTTTGACAGCAATATACTCAATGCGGCGGATACCGAAGTGAAAGGCAAGCTTGCGGGCGTCGTCGTAACGCGGACAAGCGGCGGCGTCGCGACCGAGATCTTCAACTCCTACACGGCGCATGGCGGCTTTGCCGTCGACCCCGTCGACAATATCTACACGGACGCCAGTGGGAATACGCTCCGCGTCGCGGGCGAGTATAAGGGAGTATTGAACTCGCGGAATCCATCTATTAATGACTACAGCAAGGAAAAGCTTTGGGGCGTTACGCTGTCGCAGAACGACTCGAAAAAAAACGGCGATACGATAGGCGGAACTTTGGCGGACGGAATATACGACTACGCTATAACCGTGACGGACGCGGGCGGCAGAAGCGCGTCCAAGACCGTTACGATAACCGTCGACGCGCTAGCGCCTTCGATTGACGTAACGAAATTCACCGCTCTCGTGAGCCGCGATTTAGGCGCGGGCGCTCTGGACTACGTGAACGGCGTGATTCAGTTTGCGATCTCCGCGTCGGATGAGAACGGGCTCGCCGCGACGAATCCCTTGCAGTACTGGGTATTACCCAAAGGCGCGGCGCCTACCGTGACGGCGTGGAGCGCCGCGGGCGGGACGTTCTTCAATCGTTCCGAACAGCCTTTAATTGACACGGCTGAGGGCCTAGACAACCAGTCGTCGCCGCAAGCCTTTGACCAAGCAGGCACGGAAGCCGCGTCCGCGTATACGCTTTACATCGGCGCGATGGATAAAGCGGGCAACATCGGCGTTACCGCTTACAATACGGAAGCGCACTCCGACTATTCCTTCATCGTCAATCAGGACACGGACAAGCCGATTATCGCCATAACGTCGCCTGACAACAACGCGTATGTGGGCAAAAGCCACCTTGTGCAAGGCGTGTTGACGGACGACGACGGGTTCAAGACGGACGCCAATAATAGCGAGCGCATCGAGATAGAATACAGCTTCAACGGCGAGGAAGGCGATTGGACGCCTGTAACCGGCGCCATAACCACGAAGAAAGTCTCGGACTATGAATACAACTTTACCTATTCGGTAGCGGACGTGGGCGACGAACATGTATGGATACGAATAACCGCGAAGGATGACGAGACAAAGAAGCTCGCGATAGAAGGCTCGTCCGCGGCGTCGGCGAGCGCCGTCGGGACCATTAACTTCACCATAGACTCGATCCTGCCGGTAATAACCGTAACGACGACTGAAGATACTTTCAACAAGAACTTCACCCTCGCAGGGTCTTTCGTAGAGAAGAACTATAAGGCGGGAAGCCTCATGGTCGGTATCAACGGCGGAACGAAGACGCCGGTAACGCCCAGTCAGGACGATGGTTTCGATACGAATAACAAATGGAATTGGACGTACGCCGTCGATTTGGCGAGTCTTCAAGACGGGATGAACACCATAGAACTGGAGGTTTACGACCAGCGCGACCAGGTGCATAGAACGTCCGTGGTGGCGACCAAAGACGTAACGTATCCGACGGTTGCGATATCCGAGTTCAAGAATTTCGTAACTGTTACCACGAACGGCGAGAGCGTTCACTACGTGAACGGCGTGGTCAAGTGGACGGTAGTAGCGTCCGACGATATAGGGGTCAAGGAGACCCGTTACTGGCTATTGCCCAGTACGGTCGCCGCCCCAACCGCAGACGCGATGAGCGTTGCGGTGGACAGCGCGGGCGCCGGCACAGCATTTACCAACAGAGAGGTTCTCATAGACACGGCGGCGGACAGCGACAATCAGGCGACCCCGGCGGTAATAGCGGACGAGACGGAATACACGCTCTACGTGGGCGTTTCGGACAAGGCCGGCAACGCGGTTATATATACCTATCTACCCAACGAGGACGCGGATTACTCCTTCAAAGTAGATCAGAGTACCGACGAGCCGACCTGGACGTTTGACAACTTGAGCGTTACGGACCTTTCAGAGAACTTCATAGCTGGCGGTATCTTGAATGGAACGGTCGTCGACGACGACGGCTTTGCGGACGTGAACAGCCTTGTTATTCAGTTTGCGGGCGACGATAACGGCGCTCCCGGAGCGTGGAACGAGCTGACAGGATTTAACTTGGAGCGGACGAGGATTGGCGCGCGGGAGATTAAGTGGTCTACGAGCTTGCCGTCGGGCATATCTGACGGCGTGTATTACCTGCGTTTGACCGCGACGGACCACGGCGAGAAGAAGGTGGGAACCGAAGGGGACAAGAACTTTTACTCGTTGCCCGTGCAATTCACGTTAGACAAGACCCCGCCAGTACCGGCGATTACAACCGTCGGTAGCGCCGACGGCGCGCTTGCCGCGACCGTCAGTACCGCCCCGTCTATAAAAGGAACGCTGACTGAGACCAACCCGTTGAGCCTCACGCTCACGGTAAAGAACGGCGCCGGCGTTACGGTCGCGTCTGGGACGTTTGACGAAGAGGCGTTAAAAGCCGCGTTCAATTCGTGGGAATGGACGTGGACAGGCGACGCGTTCTCCGACCTGCCGGACGGACCCTATACGGCGGTCGTGGAAACTCTGGACAAAGTAGGTACGCAAGAGCACAGCGGAACCGTTCAGACGGTATTCAACAAGGACGTCGAAGGACCCGCCGTAACGTTCTCGAACCTCTCGAAAGAAATGGTTCTTACAAGAGAACTGATGCTTGAAGTAGCGGACGCCAGTACCGGCAGTAGCGATTACACCGGTTGGACGGCTCACGGATTAGCGGACAATGCGACCCTCGAGGAGATTCACACAAAGGCGCTTGAGGTTTACAATGGTATAAAGGCGGACATTACGGACATTATCCGCAACACGGACGCGAACCTGCGCGGAACGTTTACGGACGAGTATTCGAGCGTCGCGCGGTTTGAGTATCGGTTTGACACGGACCCGTATGACGAGACCGCCGTAGACGACTCGACCAAGACCCTGTGGCGGTCTGGAAACGGCAAACTCGGAAACCCAAACGCGAAGAACACCAGTTGGGTCATACCCATACCAGCGAAGAACGAAACGGACAGCGGCGCTCCATATAACGCGAATTCAACTTATCCCACGCTGGACGGAGTTCGCCGCGTAACCATCCGCGTATACGACGCGCTCGGCAACGCGAGCGAGAAGATGGACGTAGCGTTCTACCTTGATCGGGAAGCCCCTGTGTTTAACCTGAACAGCTTCAATGGCGAAGCGATCGGCAACGACGCGGCGGGAACCGTGTACAGCCTCGTCGACATAGCCGAGGATACCGCCACTGTTTTCACGCTCAAGGGCAACGTAACGGACGCGAATATCAGTACGCTGACTCTTGCAGGCGGCGCGGGAATTATCCTTGCGCCAAGTAACGAGACTGAAGGCGGGAAGGACTTCACCGTTACGGTAACGAAGGCGCAATTTGCCGCGCTCGCGGACGGCGTTCATACCCTTACCTTCACCGCCACAGACGTCGCGTTGAACAACGCGCAGACGGCGTGGAACTTCGTTAAAGATACGACCCCGCCTGAAAACACGTTCCTCAATATGGGCGACCAGTTGGGCGACAATATGGCGGACGCCCCCTTCATCTTCGGAGACGCGTCCGCGAGGATAATGGGATCCACGACGGACGTAACGAGCGGACTGGCGTCTCTGACCTACACCCTCCAGGCGAAGAACGGGAATGATTGGAACTCGCCCGAAGTCAAAGCGGACGAACAAGCGCTCACCGCGACGCCCACATGGAACATCGTGTTAGGAAGCGGGACCGGCGGCTTGAATCTCTCTGACGGGAACTATCGCATCCATGTAGTTGCGAAAGACAAGGCGAAGAAGACCGCCGCCGAGCTGGGCGACGCGCCCAACGTGACGGTCAACGGCGCAGGGTTATCCGAATGGATATACTTCGTGCTTGACACCGTAAACCCGGACCTGACCGTTGAGCCAATCAAGCCGTATTACAACGGGGACGTTCCCCTTAAAGGGACCGCGACCGATACTAACGGCGTCGATAAGATAGAGGTTTGGTTTAGCGCGACTCCGACTAATAGGACTACCTTGAGTCCGGACGTGGACGACGCGTGGTCGACGACCATGCTTGTAACGGGACTCGCTCAAGGACAGCAGGTCGTTAACGTTATGGCGTACGACAAGGCGGGACACACGACGACCCAGCAATTCAACTTCGTCCTTGATACGACGCCGCCTACCGACGTCGTTGTGATACAGCCGAACAAGTCCGGCGAGCGCGTCATCGGCCCCCTCTCCGTGAGAGGAACGACTAGCGACGAGAACGCGGTCGCCAAGATCTTCTACCAGATAGGCAAGCCGGACGTAACTCCGACTGAAACGATTACCGCGGGACAAGCCTATACCATAAGTACTCTTGGCGACTATACATGGACGGATGTCGGCGCGCCGCCGAACGCGGCTATAGGGACGTCGTTTATAGCGACCGCGGATGGAACCGCGACTGGTACATCGAGAGCGACCGCGTGGAAAGATACCAACCTTGATTCAGGAACCGCGACGGGCGAGACCGAGCCCACTACTATAACGTGGAGCGGCGGCGTATGGGCGTGGAACGTAGCCTTTGGCGAACTCAAGTACTTCGTGAGTCGCAGCGGCGCGGCCGCTTATGACGGCATAGACGGCAACGGCGAGAAGTACGGCGCGAAACGCTACCGGTATACATCGTCAGACGACGATACCCTTGTTGAATACGTCGGCGGAAACGCAAACGACACCGGCTTAACCACTGCCGCGCCTGAAAACAATGTCTGGGACGTTCCCGTCAACGTACTGGTATTTGACATGGCAGGCAACGCGAAAGCGCTCGATTTCTATATCACCGTTGACCCGCACATGGACAAAGCGACGACTACGATACTCACCCCGGACGGCTCCCAGACGGTCGGCGGCACAGTCAGGCTCACCGGAATTTCGTCTGACAACAACGCCGTGAACAGCGTTTGGGTGCGCGTAAGCGGCGCTCATACCGCTGCGGAAGTCTGGGTGGACGGAGACAAGAACAAAGGATACCAGGACTGGAACTTCTACGAATGGACGGAAACCGGCGCAGACAGCGTGACGGATAAGTGGTACGATTGGACTGACGGGACAGGTAGTCCCGCGGCCAATACAACCTATTCAAGAGAAAGCTCGCCTGAGAACGTAACGAGCAGCGACTCGTTATACTACAACATGGGCGTGGGCTGGCACAAAGCTAATATACAAAGCGGGAACGGAAGCGGACTCGTGAACTGGTTCATCAACCTCAACGCCAACGGCAAGCTGAACCCGCCTGATGAGGTCGCCGAAAGAATAGTCTGCATCGAGGTGTTCGCGCGCGACACGAAAGCCGATTCTAATTACCAAACTGAATTGAACAGCGTGAACGGATACATCGCGCGTCACGTCCTCAGTTTCAGCAGCAATGTGCCAATCATAGAGAACGTCAAGGTCAAGCCGCAAGGCGGAGGCGTGGGAGAGGACTACACGTACCAGATGCAGATTTCCAAGACCATTACCATTGAGGCGGACGTGAAGGACTCGGACGGACTTTCCGCGCTTACGGTCCAACGGACCGGAGGAACATGGAGCGCGATTAGCGTTATGAATGAGACCGACAAGCTAATCGACAACGTCGCTACCGCTACCGCAAGAATCTCTGACGGTAAAATCAAACAGAACGGGGACAACCTCGTTCAAGGTATGAAATACTACGTCGTCAATGCGGAGGGACAAGACAAGACCTTTACTGCGGGAGAGAACGCAACGGCAAGCGGGACGCTTTACGAGGCGGACGACGAGGGCTACTTCACGTACCGCGTAACGATAACCATACCCAGCGATAGCCTCTTTGCAGACTCCACCGGTACTTACGGGCTGACCCTGGCCGCGATGGACGACTCGATGCAAGGACTTTCGACGAGCTTCGCTATGAGCTTCCAGATAGACAACTACTTCCCGCGCGTCGCCTACACCGCGGCCCTTACCGCGGTCGGGGACTATACCCTGCGGGGAACCACGAACGACGCGCCCCCGTCAGGCAGTATACAGGGCTTAAAGTCCGTCGTCGTGTACTTCAGCCGAACCGTGAGCGGAACTACTACTTACTATATGCCAAAAGCGACGACAAGCGCTGGCGTGATAACCCACGAAGTTTCGTCTGACGCAGCTTCGTGGACGACCGTCAGCGCGCGGAAGTGGGACGGGACTACGCTCGCCGCCCCGGGGAACGTGCTTTATCCTGTGTATTCTCTATATAGCGGTTACGGCATAGTGATTGACAACGACGAGACCGCGACCGGCGAAAAGGACGGGGACAACTTCGTCGAATACTGGTACGACAACGCGGGCTCGGAAAAGGTATGGGGCGCGACTTTCGACTCGACAAAGATAGGCGACGGCAGGATAACCATACATTACATAGCCGAGGACCAGGCGGGCAACAGAACCTACGCGGAACAGGAAGTCTACTTCCAGAACCACGCGCCGTCAATCACGTCCCTCACCCTTGGAACCCCGTTGATTGGCTCAACAATCGTTACAGAGGGAAAGAAGACCGTGAGCGATAGGTATCTTGACGCGCAATTCACGGTACGAAACAAAGTGTTCCAAATAGGACTCGCCGTGAGCGGGGGCAACGGCGCGAAGTATTACCGCGTGGGCTATATCACGCGCTCCGATAACGCGGCGGCGTCCATTACGAAGGGCGGAATATACACAGTCGCCAAGACTAACGCGGGCTTTGACTTCAAGACCGTCGGCGCGCAAGACAACGCGGTCGGCGCGGCGTTTGTAGCGACCAGAGACGAAAACTCCCTTAACGGCGCGTTAGTGTTTGAGTATACGTCAACTACAATCATCAAGAACGGCGAAGACTCCGGCAACGCGGAGGTGGTTTTTAGCGATACGGATTTTGACGTGATAACGGACTCCGACGAGTACGCGGTCGTGAGAAACGGCGGGAGCCTCATAAAGGGACGTAAATACCGCATAGAGGAATTGGGGAATACGAACTGGGCGAACCTTGTCGGGCTTGCCAACGCGGAGAAAGGCTCTACTTTCATCCCATTGGATAACGACGTTACGATGAGCGGCACGGGCGTAGCGGTTACGAGTAACGACCGGTACTTCTCTGTTAAGGTGTGGGACACTACGCTGGCAGACCCCAGCGCGACAGAAGCCGATCAACTCAGCGACTTCGAGATACTCGCCGTGCGCGTCGGGAACAAGGATAGCCGCCCGCCGATAACGCAACTCTACGACCTGAACCCCAAGGCGGAGAACACCCTCGCCGCAAGCGTCAACCCGGTAGTAATCGCAGGAACGACGACCTCGGTGCAGAACAACACCAAAGGCTCGCTCTACATAAGAGACAAGAAGATTTCCGGACACATCGAGCCGCGGGACGGCGTTGGCAACGGGACAAACATAGACGCAACGAAGGCGAGCGTCTGGTTGGAACACGTTCTCGACGTGGACGGGAACGATACGGGCGATATTAAGCCCACTGGTTTTATGGCGGACACGGTCTCCGGCGTCGTAACGTTGAGAGGGAGCGCGGAGGACGACCAGCGCGTCGCCGCGATTTACCTTGACTTCGGCGGAACCAACAGGCTCAAAATACTTGAAGCGGATACCAACACAGGCCAGCTTCAGCGACCGACCGGGTTGACGGCTGACGACGTGGGGCTATATCAAGAACTGAGCGTCGACGGGCACGTCGTCGAATGGACGTATCGGTGGGATACCGGGACGCTCATAGACAACGTAACGACCGCGACCTTGGGCGATATTACGGTTACGGTACGAGCTGAGGACGCTTCCGCGCCGCAGGGCAACGCGGGCGCGGCGGGCGCGACGGGAATCAGCGAGGCAAAGCTCAACGCGGCGGACAACGCGGACTACAACAGCATAGGTCTGACCCTTGCGCCCTATGTTACGACTCTGACGCGGTTCAAGAACAGCGCCGGAACGACGACCGCGGACGAGGCGCCTGTCTTGCGCTCCAAGAACGGCTGGTTCAGCTTCAGGCGGAGCGTCGGAGACGCTGAAAGACTACAGATAGAAGGGTTCAACCTTGGGGACGCTAATCAAAGCGTGAGCATAGACGGCGCGGCCGCCGTGACCACCGTTACGCAGAACGGAACTTCGTACTACATCGATGTCCCTGCGACCGCGACCAGCGGATTCGTTACCTACACTGCGGGCGGCGTCGCGGCGGTGAACAACCGCAACAACAACGCTAACAGTTGGAACACGAGCCAAGAAGCCCTTGCGGGCAACGATTCTTCAACCCTGTGGAACGACGACCGAGCGGCGCACCTGTTCGACAGCCACAACATAGAGACGGGCGCCAACCAAGGACACTTCAGGAACCCGACCGTCGTCGGCTCCATAGTCAAGCCGGCCATGACGATTGACCCGGGCACAGGCAGGCTGTGGGCTTCCTGGAGCAGTTACATGATAAACGCTAACACCATCAGCAATAATAGCGGCGGCGGGACAGGCGGCACCTTTATGCCGATGTATTACAGCCACAACAGCGACGGCGCCGGTACGACGGCTCTTCCCAATAACGCGCGTCCGGTGTCGTGGGCTATGGACCCGTCTGAAGACACGGATATTGCATGGAACGACACAAATAGCAAGAGGAGCATCGTCTACCTAGCGAACTATATGACGAGCGGCTACGACGACGGCGCCCTGTCGTTCTGGGACGAGGAAACAGCGCCTAGCGATACTGCTAGTCTACGCGATCTACAGGGGAAACCAGTGGAACGCTTTAACAGTATAGGCAATTTCCAACTACTACAATTCATCAATCCCCGCATCGCGTATGGCGGCAACGTCGCGCATATAGCGTATTACGACGCTAAATACCGTCTGTTACGGTATTGGAATTCTAATAAGTCTATGGCGATAGGCCGCCAAGACGCGCCGGGGGTTGTCGTTGAGGGCGACCGGCCTTCCGCTACAATCCTTACTTTCGTCCCAAACGCAATTTGGGATGTTTCACAGGCGGGGTATCTCGCTAGACAAGGGAGAGAAGGCGAGGTGAAGGCGGGGACTCTGATTGGTAGGTTGCGTGCAAACTCGGATTTGACGGGGACTGTAAACGCTAGGTTGTATGCGCCTTCCGACGGGACGGTAACATTTCTGCTTGCCTCCGCCGCCCTAGTTCAGACTGGCAGTACCGAGCCCGCGTTTGCTATGACGCCTTCGCCAGTAGGCACGCCTGACGTGGGCAACTACAACGCGATAGACGTGAACAGCGCGGGCATACCAGTCGTCGTTTATCTACAACAAGACGAAACGAGCGGCGCGGAAAGCCTGAAATATGCGTACGGCAACGCGGCTGACGCGACGGCGTTTTCCGCCGCGGACGTCGCAACCGCGGGAATATCTACCGCGGGACGTTACGTTTCCATGCGTATTGACAAGGATACCGCGACAGATAGGCTAAACGTCATGCACATCGTATTCATGGACAGCGACAACGGGGACTTGGTTTACGTCAAGGGGACGCCGCAGGGCGCGACTGGCGCGTATACCTTCGCCGCCCCTGTGGTCATTGACAGCGTGGGCAACGTGGGCAAGTGGGCTGATATAGCGATTGACGCGGACGGAAACCCAATCGTCTCCTACCTTGACCAGGGCGGCATAGACTCCCGCACCGGCTTGAAGACCGCGTTCTACGACCCCGCGCTCGGCGGCTGGGAATACGTTACCCTGCCGGGCCGCTACGCGGTCAACGACGTGCGGACGCAGGTTGAATGCGACTCCAGAGCCGCCGGCGTGCGGAACTGGGACGCGGCCTTTGCCTACGTGTCGGGGGACTACTACCGCATCTCGTACTATGTGAAGTAGGGGGACAGGGAGCAGACCAACGAAACCTATTACTTGCCGCTTGTTACTGTTGGCGAGTTGAATAAAGTAGAACGCAAGCGGTTGTTAGAGTTTAACAAGACTGGCAATAGCGGCGCCTTGCTGAAGTCGCTACAAAATGGCGGTTGATAATCGTTGAGGAGAGTATTTTGAAAATGTTGGTAGTCGTCCTGACCTTGGTTTCCTGTTCTAAACCGCTGTGGCTGGCTGACCAAGGGTTGGACGAGAAATGGGCGTCTATAGCGCGGACGGGCGGCGCGCCGTTTACCGAAACCGCGCTGTTTGAAGGGACGCCGCCGAAGAACCGCTACGGGTTTATCGTCACAGAGACGCGCCCGGACTCCGCGAGAGAGGCGGATGATCCGACCTTTGTGTACCCCGCGTTGTACCAGACTGGACAATACGAGGACAGCATCGTTCTTGCCCTTGACCCGTGGGTCGTGTTTCACGAATTCACGGATTCTTCCTTGACCCGCGCCCGCGCGGAAAACCCCGGACAAGGATTCTTGATTCTGCCCGGCGCGGAAGAGGACGCCCGCCTGTCGTGGACCGCCCAATTCGCGCAACCAAGGCCGGGCGCTTTCTCCGCGGAGGAGTGGGCGCGCGCGTCCGAGACCCTGTTTACGAGAGGACAGTTTCAGGACGGCGCGCGTACTTACAACTGGATAAACGCTTGGGAGGTCTTTTTCGAACGGTCCCCGTCATGGATTTACGCGCCTTATAGCGCGGTCCGCGCCATGCCGCCGGTCAGAACCGCGGGCTTCGAAGCGCGCCGTTTCCCAATCCCCGCGGACTGGGAGTCTTACGGAGTCCAAGCCGAGGTTCTCTGGGCGATTCCTTTCTTCAAAAACGCAAAAGAAGAAGTCAAACTGGAAACGGCCAAGGCGTGGCTGGTCGACGCGGATACCCAAAAACGCATAGCGGACGCGCTTAATCGGCTACCCGCAAGTTCAGGCGTTCCGCCGACTAACGCTCTAGCACGCGCCGTCCAAACGGTGTGCGCTAGAGCCGAATTCGTGTGGACCATGAGGGCGTTCGAGAAATGAGCCTTGGGGCAGATTAGAAAACAAAACTACAAAACGTTTAGGAGATAGTATGATTTATGGAAAAGTAACGCGACTGTCGGCTTTATTGCTTGCCGTTTCTTCCCTCAACCTGTGGGGCGGAGGTAAAAAAGACGTGGAAATTCATGAGTCCGCCGCGCCGAAAGGGTTCTCGGAAAAAATAGACATTGAAAACAAAAAGCCGGGTAAGTACAACTTCTTCATTGAAGCCCGCGATAAGGGCGGCAATACAACCATAGCAGGTCCTGAAAATATATTCCTTGACCCGGAATCCGACCTTCCTGTGGCGCAGATAACAAACCCGCGGCAAGATATGCGTATTCCTAGTAATCTCAATATCGTGGGAACGTGCTACGACGACGACGCGGTGGACCATGTGGAACTCGTCTTTAGCCACGACTTGGAACATCCTGTCGTCGCCCAAGGTAAGGAGTTATGGTCCTATTATCTGGATACGTCCGAACTCAAGGACGGCTGGTACTCGATAAGCGCCTATGGCGTCGACGTGAACGGCTTGCGAGGTAAGCCGTTCAGCGTTACGTGGAGCCTCGACCGCAAGAAGCCTCTCATTGAGGTGCAAAGCCACGCGCTCGGCGCTCTGGTAAACGGTAAAATCGAGATAAAAGGCGCTATATACGACGGTAACGGCGTCGTAGAATTGTCTTATTCAATGAACGCAGGCGCGTCGTACGCCAATATCCCCTTTAAAGCGAAGAAAGACGCGGTAACGGTCAACTTCAGTTTCTCGTTGGACACCAAAAAATTCAAAGACGGACCAGAGATTATTTGGTTCAAAGCCGTCGACAAACAGAAAACGGAAGGTTCTTATATGTTCCTTGTGTTCGTCGACAACACCGTGCCTGAAGTCAAAATAACCTATCCGGAAAATCCCGCGGAACCGGTAAACGGCTTGTTTTCAGTCGCGGGATTCGTCAAGGACACGGTGGGCCTGGAGAAAGTCTCGTGGAAGCTCGGCGACCAAACAGGAGACTTTGACCTGGTTGTGGGTAATCCGTGGTGGGTCAAGGCGTTTGATCTTCGCGATGAGAAATACCAGAAACTCAAGAACATAGACTTAGAAATCCGCGCTGTGGACGTGTCCGGCAACGTGAGCGCGGCAAAGCGTCGTTTGATTATTGACAGAGACGCGGATATGCCGCGGGTTACGTTGGCGGAGCCCGCTCTGGTAACGCCGCCTTCCGGCAAGCCGATTCCAGCCGACGTCCTGGGCGAGGATTTGACGAAACTACGCGTGAGCGGGCTTGCTAAAGACGACGACGGGGTCGCCGCGGTCTATTACTCCGTAGACAACGGCGCGCCGACCGAACTCTCTACGACAGGCTGGTTCCAAACCCTTCTCGACGACTTGCCCGTCGGCGTCCACTCCTTATCGGTGTGGGCCAAGGATATTTGCGGCGTAGAAGGTCCCAAAACTGAAGTCAAAAACCTAATTTCTGGCGGCAAAAAGCCGTCCGCGGTCATAAGCCAAGTCATTCGAGGAACCGGTAAGTCAGCGGAAAGCGCCGAATTTTATTCGGGTATGGAAATTAACAGCGAGGGAAATCCGTCGTTCACGCTCAAGACGGTTTCGGACGCGCCCCTAACGACCGTCTCCTACCGATTCGGCGACCGCGCGCCGACGACTGTCCCGGTAAAGGCGAAAACGAGCGGCGAATTCATCCAGAGCATACCGCTCCCGGCTGACGCGGACTACGGGCAGATTGCCCTCTATGTTGAAGCGACGGATGTTTACGGTAGAAAAGCGGTCGTCGAGGAAGTCGTCAGGATCGAGGATTTGAGTAAGCCCCGCGTCCGCGCAACCGAGTCGCCCGAAATCCGCTTCTTCGACGAAAGGACCAAGGCGGACTATGTTCCTCTGAACCAGCCCCTCTGGGGTTACTTGCCGGGTATAAAAGCGAAATCCGTGAAGTTTGAGCCTGAAACAGACGCGGTCCGCCGCGCTTATAGCGTGGAACTCATCGGAAGCGCGGTGAAAATATCCACCGCGCTTCCGATTACTACGGAACCGCCTCTCGCGGACGCCGCGCCTGACGACGCGGAGCCGCCTATAGTAGAAGCCGCGTTCGACAGCGTCGTCATAGCGGTTGAGAGCGAAGAAGGGTTTATCTACAGGTCCAAACCTTTTATCTTTACGACTGGGGCGGAGCCGCCGTTGAAGGTCGCGATAAATACGCTCGACGATAGGGAATGGATACCGGGTATGAGTCTCGCCATTCCCAGAGGCGGACGCAAAGCGCCCTATGTAATCACCGCTACTGTGGAAACCGCGTCTCAATCCGCGATACTCCAGTCCGCGGTCTTTGACTTCGGCGGCCGTAAGGTCAACGGCGTCGTAAAACAGGTACCGAAGACTACGGCGTGGAACATAAGCGCCAACGCGCCGCAGGACCTGCCTATCGGCTTTGTCCCAACCCGCCTCGACGTTTCTACGAAAACCTCTAAAACCGAGCCGTCTCTTTCCGCGAGTCTGGATGGCGGGTTCTTCGTCTTGCGTCCCGCCGACAGATCCGTTCACGACGAACAGGGTTTCCGCTGGCTTAACGCGAGAACTAACGAGAAGGGCGTGATCCTCATGGACAGGGATTCGGTTCTTACCGGCGTTTATAACGGTAGACCTTTAAAAGAAGCCGCTTCGACGCGGGAAAATCCAGCGATTTCCATAGAAACGATTCGATTTGACGAAACCGACGACTATAAGCGGGTCAACGTCAGGTTCGCTGAAGACGGGCAGTATGTCTTCGCTCTTATGGCGACCGACGTCGACGGTAGGTTTTTCACGACAGAAAACTATATCGCGCTTGTGGACTCGGAGAATCCGTCTCTCGAAATAACCACGCCCGAAGTTCACGGCTCATGGGTACAGGATAGGGTCGCGTTCGGGCTGAAGTTCGGAGACGCCAATCTTGGCGCTGTGGAATACAGTTTGGATATGGGTAAAACATGGACCGCCTGCGACGGCGAATGGGGCGTGGATTCGATTCTGATGAATGTCGACGTTTCGTCGGTGGGAGATGGTTTTGTCCGTATCATGGTCCGTGTAAACGACTCCGTTCAAAGGGAAACGGTCGCGTCCTTTGACGTCAACAAAGACACCGCGGCGCCGGACCCGCGTCTCGTCGTGCCGCTCTCTGGCGAGGAAGTAAACGGAATCATACGTCTGGGTATTCTGGTGGAAGAGAAAGGCAGGCTCGTCTCCTCGGTCTACGAGTACCCGCCGAGCGGTGGAACGCCGTCCGAAGACTCTGTTTCCGTAGTCAATAACAACGCCGAGGGGCTTAAGCGAGAAACGTCTGAGTACTTTATAACGCCGTCTTGTTTGACTTTGCTGGTAGGCGTTAGCGAAAATCCGCTTTCCGCGGATATACGGTTTACGTTCACAGACGCGGCCGGCAACGTCGGCGTTCTGGAAAACTGGGAGTTTTTGATAAACCCGGAGGTGGATAAGCCCATAGCGCAAATCAACCTGCCGGAAGAAACCGAAGTCATTACGCAAGATTTCGTGATAAGCGGCGTGGTCTACGACGATGATAAGGTCGCCAAGATTTGGTACTTCATAGACGATAACGCGGAAATCGAAGTCGCCACCGATAATTCCTACTCCGTACCCGTAGAGCTTTTGAGCCTCGTTGACAACGAACATTCGGTCACGGTCATACCCGAAGACGTCTATGGTATACGGGGCGATCCTGTCAAACGCGGTTTCCGTATATCGCTCGAAGAGCCGAAAGCGTCCATGACCTCGCCGCCATTCGACGCCATATCAAAAGGCGCTCTCGAACTCAAGGGCGCGTCGTCGGATAAAAACGGCATATCCGCGGTACAGGTCTCTATCGACAACGGCAACACTTACAACAACGTCGTGGGAACCACCGACTGGTCGTATACCTTTAACACGAAAATCCTCCGAGACGGCACTCATGTGGTCTTCATAAAGGTCTGGGACAAATACAACGTCTCGGCCATGTATTCGGGCATGATAAACATAGACAATACCGCTCCAGACCTCGAAATAGCGTCCCCAATGGACGGCTTGACTTCCGTGGGGACGGTGTTCCTATCCGGGCGGGCTTTAGATAGTATGGGCTTGAAGGAAGTGAACATCAATATCAGAAGCATGGACGGCGCCGACGTCCCGCCTGAGCTGTCCAATATCGTTATTGAACCAGACTCTATCTTCGCCAAGGATATAGACCTTTCCTCCATGACGGACGGTCTTTACAATATCGACGTTTGGGCTGAGGATTTCGCTGAAAATATCTCCCACCAGTCTCGGAACGTACTGTTGTCGCGGGAAATACAACGTAACTTCGTGGACGTTCTTTACCCGCTGAACGGCGAATACGTACAAGGCGAATTCAACTTCTACGGTTACTTGGGCGGTACCGATACGGCGAGTTTTGTTACTCTTTACCTCGAAGACACGCCCCTTGATACCGCTGAAGTAACGGAAACCGGCTTTTTCTGTTTCCGCTTGAAGGGGGACAAATTGAAGGACGGAGAGAATATACTCTCGGTTATGAGCGACTTTGACGGCAAGGAAGTAGTGTTCTCATCACGGCGGAACATCCAATACAATGCAGTCGGCGCATGGATAACGATAGACAGCTTCACAATGGGAGACTTCGCCTTTGAGCGTCCGTGGCTTTCCGGGCGTGCGGGTTATGCGTTGAACGAAATTGATTTGCAATCTATGGAAGACAAGAAGATAGACAAAAATATCAAAACCGCAATACTACAGAAAAAGCCGTCTTTTATTGAAATCAGTTTTGACAACGGCATAACTTTCACCGAAGTGAAACGGCGTAAGGTCAAGGATCCGGAGGGTAGACAGGTTGAGGAATGGCGTTACCGGATTGAAAGTCAAGATATGCGTGAGGGGGTCTATGACCTTGTTCTGCGGGCCACTATGGAAAACGGCGAAACAGCCGTTTCACGGACGCTTATCCAAATTGACAAGACAGCCCCGCAAATAAAGGTGGTTGCTCCGGAACCCGGCGGAAGGTACAACCAGACTCTTGAGTTCACCGCCTTGTCAAACGACGACGTCGCGCTTAAGTCCGTTAATTACACATTGCGCCAAGGCGACAAAGGTTTGTACGCGGTGCCGGGCTTCATACAAGGGCTTTACTTTGACAGCCATTTCTGGGGCGCGACTTTTTACGACGTGGGATTGGGCTTGACTTTCTTTGACGACAACGTGAAGCTACAGGCGCAGTTCGGGCAATTCACCGAGGAGATGTGGTCATGGTTTTCGGATAACGCGATACGTTATGGCGGCGACGTCTTTGGTTTGAAGCTCCTGGCCAACGTGTATTTTCTACCCTTTGCCTCTTTCGGAGGTCCTGATTGGGAATGGCTGAGCGCGTCAGTAGCGATAGGCGCAAACTTCTCGTACTTCATAGAAACTCAAAGCGGCTCTCCGACCATGATGTCCGCCATGATTATGCAACTAGAATTCCCTAAAGTAAAGATAAAGCGATTTAAGACGTTCGCATTCTACACAGAATTGCAGTTATGGTTTACGCCTACGGACGTCGACACGTCGGTTGTTAGTGTGCCGACTACTATATTTCATGTAACGGGCGGATTGCGGTTCAATATTTTCTAAGTCTTCTCTAGGAGAGGTTATTGAAAGGCGACGGCTGGTATGTCCTTACTTATCCCCACTCCTCTTCTGGTATTTCCTCTTCCGCTATATGTCCCATTTGTTTGAGCGTTTCCTTGAGCGGCGCCTTTTCGCCGACGTCTTGGACGAGGAATTCTTCTATGGCGTCGTGTTTTGCGATAGCTTTGTCAATAGTCGGGTTTGTGCCGTTGTGATATGCGCCGACGTTGATGAGCTTTTCGTTTTCCGCATAGGTCGCCATCATGTTTCGGAGCGCGCCTGCGGCGTCTTTCGTCTTTGCGCCCGACACGGCGTTCGCCAGACGAGAGACGCTTGCAAGCACGTCAATGGCTGGGTAGTGGTAATGTTGGGCGAGCGCGCGGGAAAGCACGATGTGTCCGTCGAGAATACCGCGCACCGTGTCTGACACTGGCTCGTCTAGGTCGTCGCCGTCGACCAAAATGGTGTAGAAGCTCGTGATGCTTCCTTTATCTGATGTGCCGGAGCGTTCTAGTAGTTTCGGCATCTGGTCGAACATACTTGGCGGATAACCGCGCGTAGCCGGCGGTTCGCCCCGTGCAAGCCCTATTTCCCGCATAGCCCGCGCAAAACGAGTAACCGAATCAAAGAGGAGCATCACGTCCTTGCCCTGGTCGCGGAAGTACTCGGCGACCGCAGTCGCGGTGTACGCGCCGCGAAGACGGCAGAGGGGCGGCGAATTGGACGGGGTAACGACAAGTACGCTTCGGGCAAGCCCTTCGGGACCAAGGTCGTTTTCTATAAAGTCGTTGACTTCGCGTCCGCGCTCGCCGATAAGCGCGACGACGTTGACGTCCGCGTTGGTATTGCGGGCTATCATGCCCATCAGGGTGGATTTTCCTACGCCGGAGCCTGCGAATATACCGATTCTCTGTCCGCATCCCACAGCGAGGAGTCCGTCTATGGCGCGTACTCCTGTCGCTATGCGTTTTGTTACGCGGGGACGTTGCAGGGGAGGTGGCGGGTTTGCGGTCGCCGAGTAACGGACGCCGCTCTCGATTTCACCCTTGTCGTCTATAGGTCTGCCTTGCGCGTCAAGTATTCGTCCCAACAGCGCATCGGATACGGCTATCTCAAGGCTTGCTCCTAACGCCGTTACCCTGTCTCTGACTTGTATGCCGTCCGTTTCAGAGTAAGCCATGAGCTGGACGGTCTCGGAACGAAGCCCTACCACTTCCGCGTAAATACAACCTTGTTTCTTAGTCGTCTCTATGCGGCACATCTCGCCGATGATAGCCGACGGACCCACGCTTTCAATAAGGAGTCCCTGCACTTTGGATATTCTGCCGATGCATTTTATGGGGTCTACTTCATCGGCTTTTTTCAGATATTTTTCGAGAACGGTTTCCATACGGCTATTATAGTCTTTTTAGGCGGTTTCTTCAACAGGTAGACGACTTCTCAATGGGCGAAGTTCGCTACTCCCTCTGTCCTCAGCTTGACGCAGGCGTCCCCATTAGGCAGAGGGGCGCGTTTTCTAAAGTATGATCGGCGGATAGGCGTTAGCTTATCCTTGTCTAGGACATTCACTGGTACATTATCAGATAGGGGCGCGGTTCGAGAGCATAAACCTCTTTGGGTGAGAAGAGCGGGTTGTCAAAACCTGCGCCCGGTATGTTGAAATTGTAGAAAAGCTTGAAGGATTTCAGAGGCAGGTTGAGCGTGGGTTTCTTGGGCGTTTCATTGTTGTAGTCGTCAAAGGCGTTGGCCTTGTAAGAGCTTCTTTTTTGGTTGGGGTTGCCGAATCCGTCTGCGCAATGTATCACTCGCACTTTGCTGAAATTTCCCTTGATGCGCCCGCGTTCCGTTATCATCCAGGGCTTGAATTGATGAATCACAAGCATTCGTTCCCCTTGTATGCTGTTTTTCTTCATATAATCCTCCATCAGTTCTTGGACTTGATTGATTTCAGTCGCGCTGACCTGTCCGATTTCCTTCATGGGTTTGAGTGTCCGCCATTCTGGGTCCAGTGCCAGGTGCACATTGGGATATTTCAGGTAGGGGAGCATTTTTTTAATAGCCGTAGCCGGGTCGTATTTGCCGATTTGATGGTCTATGAACACGAGCATATTACGTTCTTGGGCGTAATTTATGTATTTCAAGAGCGTTTCTTCGTTTATAACGCCTATTTCGCCTTCGGGCCACACGGTTCCGTAGATGATGTAGAATGCGGTAACGACGTTTCGTCCGCCCGCGGCTTTGTATTCCGCGGCGAGTTTTACGAGCTGCTTATCCAGCTCCTCCATTGAATATCGTCCTAGGATGCCCATGTTTTTCGAGTTGGGATGTCCGTAATACGCGAGAATATCGTTGTTGAGAAGGAGGGAACGTTGGTCGGCGGTGATAGGCGCAGACGCCTGCGCTTCCTCCTGCGTCATCGCCGAGTAAAGCGCCGTATCCTCTTTGAGTCGTTCCGCGGCGAGCGTATTCGTGTAATAAACGCCTGGGAAAAGCAGTCTCTGTTCGTCTATACTTTGAGAGAAAATCGGCAAAGCGATAAAGAAGCAAAGTAAAAAAGAATAGATAATTTTTCCCGGTTGAGGGAACAGGATTTCCTCGATATTGAGGAAATGCCTCTCTCGATCTTTATTTTTCGTTAGTTTAATCAGCATTTTTCCAACTCTTGCGCGATTTCGTTGAGACGCTTCGAGAGGGCGTTAATGGCGCGTTCAAGCCTCTCTTTCTCACGAACGAGCCGCTCATGCGGGTCTGTTTCCATTGATTTTTTAAAGCCCATTTTAACTGTGTCTGGGCTTTTTCCTTCAAGCAGGGCTTTTTCCGCAGACGCCCTCTCTTCGTCGTTCTTGACTCCCGCCAAGTAACGCATATTATCCACGCCCACGGCCGGGTTCAGATTGTACTGAAAAGTCTTCATAGCCGTAATTGCGGCGGGACGAGGGATTCGCAATACCCGGTCAACGTAGTCCTCGAAACGTCCGCCCATTTTAACGCATAAATCCTGGGCTTGCAAGAGCTTTTCCCCGAATTTCTTCACTATCTCGCCGTTTTCCGCGAGGAACTTGGATCGGATGACTTCCGTAAGCGCATTAAGTTCAGGAGATGCGGCGAACACGTTGCGGTATATGTGTTTTTCCTCGGCTTTTCCGAGAAGTCGGTGAAACACAGCCCAAAATTCCGAGGTGTGGGAGCGCGTCGGCAATTTTCCGTTCCGCGAGCAGGCGTGGATGTGGTGCGCGTATTCGTGAATCGCCGTATATAACAACAAGTTATCGTCTGTGAAGTTACAGTTATGAATGAGGATTTCGCGAGTCTCCGGCTTATAAAGCCCATTAACCTTCTTACTATTCTTGCCAGAGAACACAACGGTAAATTCCAACGGCGCATTTTCTATTGAAATAAGCGTTTCTTTTATCTGATCAACATTCATTCTTCCTCCTTGTCTATTCTTTTCTCCCTATCCCAGTTTCCCAGTTTTCTCCATTGCCAGAACGACCGCGGCTATGCAGGCGGTTTCGGTACGCAAAGAGCGGCTTCCCATGGCGAGGCGCAAGAAACCCGCTGATTCTAGTTCGTTCCGCTCGCGGTCGGACCATCCGCGTTCCGAGCCGACTGCGACGACGACAGGATGCCCCAGCGTGTTCAACAACCCGAAGGAGCCTTCAGGACGGACATTGTCCGTGGCTATTAGAATGGGGCTGATTCTGAAACTTCGGTCCCTGCCGGATGCGGAAGCGAGCGTGTCGCGCTCTCTGTCCCAGGGGCGGTCCGCAAGCCAGTCGTCCAAAGCCGCGTATGCCGAAACGAGAGGCAAGCGCGTGTCCCGCGCTTGAATCGCGCCTTCGACGAGAGCCGCGCGCGCTCTGCCGTCTATAAGTAGTTTCGTATCGCGGTAGCTTTTTTCGCCCATGTCCGTACCGACAAGGTCTATGGCTTCGACTCCTAAGTTCGACAGGTCGCGCAATAACCGCCTCAGTTGGATGGGACGGGGAAAACCCACGCTCACGCAGATGGGCAGGCGCGGGGGCGGACTCTTCTTGACGTCCAGGGAAAACACAACGCCGTCAAGACGCACTGCTTCTATGAGTCCGATTCCCAAACTGCCGCCCACAACGCCCGCGTCAAACGAGTCGCCCGTATTCTTATGCAAGACTTTAAGGAGATGAACAGCTCTTGCGTCTCGCTTGGGCAACGGTTTACCGATTTCAGTGGGTTCAAAAAGAATGATGTTCACTGCCTTAATGATATACCATGCAGAATAAATTTTCAAGCGCGTATGATAAAAGGGAAGCGATTATAAAACATTGAAGTCCTCAAGCTTTATTTAACGGCGGCGTCCGTATTCCGAATGCGTTCTACTTTACACACTGCCCCGGCAACGCGTCGAATGTACATTTCCTCTCCCGATAAACCATGACTTTCACCCGCAGTGCGGAGCAGATTGGTAACGAGTTTTGAAAAAGCAACCATGGACGGTTTCTGTGGAAAACCCGCCTGCCTCGACTCAAGGGCTTCTATCTTTTAAGCGCGGCTTTATACATTTCCTCGTATTTTACGGCTGATTTTTCCCACGAGAAATTTTTCTTCATGGCGCGGACGCGCATAGCTTCCACTTGGGAACGACGGTTGTAATACGCCCAGTTGGCCCAGCCGACGGTGTCGTAAATGGAACGAGGGTTGAGCTGGTCAAACATAAACCCGTCGCCGTCTCCTATATCTTGGTTGAAATTTTTAACCGTGTCGGCAAGCCCGCCTGTATTGCGTACGATAGGTAGGGTACCGTAAACCAGAGAATACATCTGATTCAAGCCGCAAGGTTCGTAACGGCTCGGCATGAGGAAGAAGTCGCTCCCCGCTTCAATCAAGTGGCTGTCGCTTTCGCTGTTGACGATTCTCGCCTTGAAGTTCGAGAGGCGGGAGGCTAGACTAGTAACCTCGTGTTCGCACCAAGAATCGCCCTTACCCAGAATGACCATTTGTAGTTCCATGTCCCTACAGATGCTCCATGCGGACCCGTAAGACGGACCGAAGAGTTCGCCCATGCCTTTTTGTTCGGCCAGGCGGGTTACCAAGCCGATGATAGGGACGTCAGGGTTTTCGGGAAGTCCGTATTGCCTCTGCAAGACGGCTTTCGCCGCGGCCTTACCAGTCGTTACATTCACGATACCTTTTTCCCGTTCCGACTTGGACGGTTTCCCCGTGTAATTCAGAGGGATAAAAGGGTCTGTTTTGGGATTCCAAATTTTGCCGTCAATACCGTTGAGGATACCGATATAATCGTCCGCGCGGTAGCGCAGGGAACTATCCAGCCGAAATCCGAAGGCTTGGGTTTTTGTCTCTTCGGCGTAGCGCGGGGAAACCGTGTTGAGTTTGTCAGCGCAGTGGATACCGGCTTTCAGGAAGTTCATCATATTCCAATCTTCAAAACCCGCCTGATGAAAAATGTCCCAACTAAGCGCGGTATTCGGAAAATTGTCCTTATGGTAGATTCCCTGATAACCCAAATTGTGAATGGTGAGAACCGAAACGGTTTTCTCAAAACCGTCTTTCCGTTCCACGTACTTGAGGAAAACAGCCGCCAAAGCCGCCTGCCAATCGTGGACATGGAGAACATCGGGGTACCAATTCAGCTTGCGGCAAAGGTCGAATAAGACATGACTGAAGAAGGTAAAACGACGGGGATTGTCAAAGTAGTCAGGCTCCTTGTCGTAACCGTAGAAGCCCTCCCTGCATCCAAAAAATTCATTATGTTCGATGAAATAAGTCCTGACTGGATTCTTCTTTGAGGAGCCGGGCATATTCGCGGTACAAACCGCGCATTTAACCGTTTCGGCGCCCAGCGGACTAGAAAGCGTTAAATTCAAGTCATTTAGACTGTAACGCTCCTTATCGACGACAAAGTAGCGGGGAATAACAATGTTTACCTCATGCCCCATGTTAGCAAGGGTAAGGGACAGAGCGGAAACCGCGTCGGCTAATCCGCCGGTTTTCGCAAATGGCGCCGCTTCACTCGCGGCCATTAATATTTTCATAGCGCCTCTTCGTTATTATTTTCAAGAATATAACCTCTCACAAAACCTATATTTAATATAGCCAAATAAAGAAACTATGTCAAGTCTATCTTGATTTTCCAAAGAAAGCGTTGTAAGATTGTGAAAAATCAACTTGAATAAGGAGTGTATTTTATGGATAAAGAAGCCATCGTCAAGGCGGCGAATGACTATATCGCAAAAGAGAAAAACGCGGCGTTCGGCGCTGAAGTGGAGAAACTCCTCAAGGCCGAAGACTGGAAAGAGCTAGAAGACAGGTTCTACCGTACATTAGAATTCGGTACTGGCGGACTACGCGGCGTGATAGGCGGCGGGTTTAACCGCATGAACACATTTGTCGTGAAGTCAGCCACCCAGGGACTCGCAGTTTACGTCGCCAAAGCCTTCCCGGAAAAGGCGGCAAAAGGCGCGCTTTCAGCGGCCATAGCCTATGACAGCCGGCATTACTCGCCCGAATTCGCCGAGGCGGCTGCGCTCGTGTTCGCGGGTAACGGCGTCAAGACCTATCTATTTTCGAGCCTGCGCCCCACGCCGGAACTTTCGTTCGCTGTAAGACGATTAGGATGCGAAACCGGCGTAGTCGTTACCGCCAGCCACAATCCCAAACAGTACAACGGGTACAAAGCCTACTGGAACGACGGGGCGCAGATTATTCCTCCGCACGACGAAAACGTCATCAAAGAGGTAAACGCGGTAACGGAAATCAAGGAATTGGACAAAAAAACCGCAATTGATCGGGGATTATTGAAAATCATTGACAAAGAGATAGACGAGCCGTATCAAGACATGGTGCGGAGCAAACTATTCCGCCCTGAACTTGTCAAGTCCAAGGCGGGCGACGTGAAAATCGTGTACACGCCTTTACACGGCGTCGGCGCTATGCACGTGGAAACCGTGTTATCCAGTCTGGGACTAAAAGTTACCACTGTGCCGGAGCAACGCGAAGGAGACGGCGATTTTCCAACCGTGGAGTTTCCTAATCCAGAGAAAGCGCCGGCAATGGAAATGGCCGTCAAACTCGGGAAGGCGCAGAACGCGGACGTGGTCATGGCAACCGACCCTGACGCTGACCGCTTTGGAATCGCGGCGCCAGACGGCGCGGGCGGCTTCACTCTGATTACCGGTAACCAAATGGGCGCGCTTCTGGAAGATTACATATTCCTTTCGCTCAAAGAACAGGGAAAACTGCCGAAAAACGCCGCTATGGTCAATACCATTGTAACGACAGGTATGCACAAAAAAATCGCCGAGTTCTACGGAGCAACGTGCCTCCAATGCCTCACGGGTTTCAAGTGGATTGCGGACTTCATGCGTAAGGCGGAAATGGGCGTCATTCCCTACACTATCGTGTTCGGTACCGAGGAGAGCTATGGGTACCTCGTAGAAAACGAAATCCGCGACAAGGACGGCGTATCCGCGGCCGCAATGACCGCTGAAATGACGCTCTACTGGCGGAGCAAAGGCAAGAGCCTGCTCGACCGCTTGAACGAATTGTATCAAATTACAGGCTATTGGGAAGAGTTGAGCGTTGAAAAATACTTTGAAGGCGTTGAAGGTTCGGGCGTTATGAAGGGCGTCATGGAAGGCTTCCGCAAAAACCCGCCAAAGACAATAGGGGACGTTGAAGTAGAAAAAGTCAAGGACATAGGTAACTCGGTTACTATTTTTCCCGGCGACCCGAACAAGAAAGAGGCGGTTGACCTACCGAAAAGCGACGTGATTCAGTTTTTTTTGAAAGACGGAACGGTTGTGAGCGCGCGGCCGAGCGGTACGGAACCGAAAATCAAGTTTTACGCGACCTGTCGCGTTCCACTTACAGACAGCGGCTTAACGGGCGCTAAACAGACGGCTTCTGATAAACTCACGGCGATTAAATTGTTCTTACAAAAGGCAATGGGAGAGCAATGACGGTAAATTTATTGGAGAAATTTACGAGAAGTTATACTTTTAAGTCGATTTTGCTTGCCGTTCTCGTCCTATTACTACTTATTCCGCTGGGTATGATTCGAGGGCTAATCAATGAGCGAAGACGCACCGCGCAAGATGCGGAAACGGAAATAATGAAGGCGTGGGGCGGTAATCTCATTATCGCGGGACCCATCGTCGTCATTCATGGAACTCGAACCGAAGAGATCCGCACAAAAACGGAAAAAGATGGGGAACGAGTTGAAATTCAGAAAATCCCCTTTTCTCTAGCGATAACGCCGAAACAGCTCGACGTCAAGGCGGCTTTCAAGACCGAAACACGGCGGCGCGGTATTTTTTCTGTACCGCTGTTCTTCGGAAACATTACTTTGGACGGCGATTTTGATACTTCAATGGCTATTTCAAGCCTATCCGCCAATGAAAATCTTGATTTTACGCAGGCGGAACTGGTCATTTCCCTGTCAGGACAAAAAGGCATACGCAAAATAGCGCAGGCAAACTGGAAAGACGCGCCGCTCTTTTTCCTGCCTGGTAATCAAGGGTACGCTTTGTTTTCCAACTACGGCGCATCTGGAATCGGCAAACCAGTAGCCGTTACTGAGGAGTTCGGCGGCTTCGGTCCCGGCGTTTACGCGATTCTGCCGAATTTTAGGAACGAGACCGCATCCTTTACGGTATCAATCGACATACAAGGCGGACAGCTTGCGCGTTTCTTGCCCGTGGGACAGGACACGCATATATCCATTGAGGCGGATTGGGACGCGCCTTCTTTTCAAGGCGCGTTTCTGCCCAATATTTCAAACATTACGGATAAAGGCTTTTCCGCGGAATGGGACGTTAGTTACTTAAGCAGGGACGTCCCCTTGTTTTGGAAGACTAGTAACGGCTTTCTTGCAGGCGACTATTCCGCCTCTCTGTTCGGCGTAAATTTCTTTAGGAGCATAGATACTTACGCTCTGAACGCCCGCGCCGTCAAGTATGCGATTCTCTTTCTGATGGTTCCGTTCTTGACGCTGTTTCTCCTTGAGATTTTCACGAAAAAGCGAATTCATCCTGCGCCTTACTTATTCTGCGGCGTCGGCAACGCGATTTTCTACTTGCTTCTGCTCTCGCTGTCTGAACAGACCCCGTTTTACATCGCATATCTTCTATCCGCAGTCGTTGTAACCGCTATGATGACCTTGTATTCGCGCTCTCTTCTGCCGTCTTGGGATAAGAGTTGGTATATGGGACTGACCGTCAGCCTATCCTACATTCTGCTTTACGCGGTACTTAACGCCGAGTCCTACGCCCTGCTTATTGGTTCTGTCGGCTCATTCGCGGTTGTGGCGCTCGTCATGTTCCTCACCCGCAAGCTTAACTGGTATGGGCAGGAAGAATAGCGATTGTCATTCCGCCCAGGACTTCGCTTTAAAAACGTCCTTGCCAACGAGTTTATTGACGCGCAAAAAAACGTATGAGACTGTTTCAGACGCTATTGACTCCAATCCTCATTTTTTGCTATGCTTCTTTATATAGAGAGAAATGGAGAAAGTGGATGACCGTAAAGGAAATAGCCAAGCTTGCGGGAGTGTCTATCGGAACCGTAGACAGGGTTCTGTATCAACGAGGCAGGGTATCGGCTGATACTCGCGCGAAGGTAAAAAAAATAATCGAAACGTATCAATTTACTCCCAATCCCATAGCGCGGCGGTTAAAAAGAAACCGCTCGTACCATTTTTGCGCCCTTATTCCAAGACGGGACCAAGACGCGGGCTATTGGGAACAGGCGATTGCAGGACTTAAAACAGGCGCGGGCGAAGTCAGCCCACTGGGAGTCGAGACGGAGATCATTGAGTACGACCGGTATAATATGGAAGAAGTCCTTGCCAAGATGGAAACGTCGATGGCAAAGAGTCCGGACGGTATGATATTCGCTCCTAATATACGGATTAAGCAATTGGTACCAGAAATCCGTGAGAAACAAATACCCTACATCTTTTTCGATTCAGACTATCCTGAAATGGAACCGCTCTGTACAATCAGCCAGGACCCTATCCGCGGTGGATACCTTGCGGGCAGGCTCATGAGCCTTTTCGCGCGAAGCGCGTCCGCGGCGGAGCGTGGGAAACAACTCGAAAAACCAGTGGCGATTCTCGACGCTCATTGCGAGGATTACCACATCATCCAACGCAGAAACGGCTTTTTGCAATACGCCGAAGAACATAATATTCCAACCGTGGTGAAAGAATATTCGGAGGAAGGCGAATTAACCGAAAATGAAATCACGGCGCTTCTGGAACGGCGCCGCGATTTAGCAGGATTCTTTGTTACCAATAGTTTGGCGCATCGAGTCGCCCAAACGGTAAAAGACTTAGGCGTAAGAGAAAAAAGCGAAAAATGCGTCGTCATAGGCTACGACCTTACCGCAAATAACAGACTGTTGCTGAAAGAGGGTTTTATAGACGCTATTATATCCCAAAGACCCGAAGAACAAGGACGTCTGGCGGTAATCAACCTGTATCGGCATATCGTCCTAGAACAGAGAATCGAGTCCAAGATTGAAATGCCGCTGGACGTTTATATTAAAGAAAATATCGTGGGAACCCCTCAAGACCCCCTGTAACCCACAGCTTCCCTTACGCTACGTTCATCGTCGCTACGCGCTCCTGTTTCCTCAATATCGCGTTAGACGCTCGTCAAATAGAAAAAAAAATCAAAAAAACATGTTGACAAGATAAAAAGTCATTGTATAATAATTAAGTTAACGCAATGAGTGTACGTTAACGCAACTTCTATTAGGAGGAATTTTATGAAAGCGTTGAAGAAGAATACGCTTCTAGCTTCGGCAGTCTTGTTAGGGTTAGTCGTAGCCTTTTCAAGCTGTAGCAAAAAAAGCGGTACCCAAGAAAGCGGCGGGCAAAGGAGCGCCGCTATATCTATCGGTATCGCCATGCCTACCCGCTCGTCCCAGCGGTGGATTTCGGACGGGGAAAGCGTCAAAAGCGGCATTGAGGGTCTCGGTTATTCCGGCGATCTTCAATACGGCGACGACGTTATTGAAAATCAGGTCGCGCAACTCGAAAACATGATTACCAAAGGCGTGAAAGCGCTGGTTATCGCGTCCATTGACGGCGAATCGCTCACCGCGGTTCTGGAAAAAGCCCACGAAGCGGGTATTCCAGTCATCGCCTACGACCGCCTCATCAGGAACAGCCCGTATGTGGATTACTATGTGTCCTTTGACAACTACAAAGTCGGAGAACAAATGGGTCATATCCTCATTAAAGGGCTTCAGCTTGACAGCGCGACCGCGGACAACCCCAAAGTAATCGAAGTCTTCGGCGGTTCGCCTGACGACAACAACGCCTACTTCTTTTACAACGGCGCTATGGATGTACTCAAGCCCTACTTTGACAAGAACGCGCTCGTCATCGGGTCGGGACAGCAAGGCATGGATAGAGTCGGAACGCTGCGTTGGGACGGCGCTACCGCCCAAGCGCGTATGGACAACCTACTCTCCGCGTATTATACCGGACGAACCATAGACGGCGTGCTTTCTCCCTATGACGGCATCAGTCTGGGCGTCATTTCTTCCTTAAAGGGAGTCGGGTACGGCGGCGCGGGAAAACCCATGCCCATAGTGGGCGGACAGGACGCGGAATTGCCTTCCGTCAAGTCTATCCTTGCGGGCGAACAGTATGCGACCGTTTTCAAGGACACCCGTTCCCTTGCCGCGGCCACCGTGAGAATGCTTCAAGCCATTCTGGAAGGACGCCAGCCCGAAGTAAACAATACTACGGACTATGAAAATGGAAGCATAAAAGACGGCAAGGCGTATATTGTGCCTTCCATGCTTCTCCAGTCGACGGCTATTTACCAGGAGAACGTAAAGAGCGTGTTGGTGGACGAAACCGGTTATTACGAAGCGTCGGATTTGGGACTGTAGTCTTGGAGCGCGGCAAAATTGGGGAATAGGCGGCAGGCTTTGGCGCGGCTCGCAATGCGACCACCTTTAGCCGCGTCCGCCTATTCCCCATTTCGCGCTATATTAAGGAGGCTCGTTGTGAACGACGCCGCGTACTTGCTGGAAATGAAACATATCACAAAGACGTTTCCCGGCGTAAAGGCTCTGGACAATGTAAACTTACAGGTCAAACAGCGGGAAATACACGCTTTGGTCGGCGAAAACGGAGCGGGAAAATCAACGCTCATGAAAATATTGAGCGGCGTACATCCTTACGGGACGTATTTGGGCGAGATTGTCTTTAACGGGCGGGTTTGCGTCTTTCCCGATATTCAGCATAGCGAAAAGATGGGAATCGCCATTATTCATCAGGAGTTGGCGTTAAGCCCCTATCTTTCCATAGCGGAAAACATATTCTTGGGGCATGAAAAGGCGAAGCGGTTCATAATAAATTGGGACAAAACCAAAGAAGAAGCGCTAGTCTATATGAAGCGGCTGGGGCTAAACGAAAACCCTAACACGCCTGTGAATAAGCTGGGCGTTGGCAAACAGCAACTCGTTGAAATCGCAAAAGCCCTTGCCAAGGACGTCAAACTGCTTATCCTTGACGAGCCGACCGCCGCGCTTAACGAGAAGGACAGCGAAAACCTCTTGCAACTCCTGCGGGATTTGAAGAAGCACGGCATATCGTCCGTGCTTATCACCCATAAGCTCAACGAGGTCGCGGAAATCGCCGACAGCGTCACTATTCTGCGGGACGGCAAAACGATTGAAACCCTTGAGGTCGATAAGAACAAGGGGATTTCCGAGGAACGAATCATAAGAGGCATGGTGGGACGGGAAATGACCGACCGTTTTCCCAAACGGGCTTCTGTTCCGGGAGACGTGATATTTGAAGTGAAAAACTGGACTGTCTATCATCCTGAAAACCCCGAACGGAAAATACTGGACAACGTCGCGTTTTATCTCCGCGCTGGAGAAGTGGTCGGGCTTGCGGGACTTATGGGCGCGGGACGCACCGAGCTTGCCACAAGCCTCTTCGGGAAATTTTACGGCAAGAACATTTCAGGACGCATACTCATCGACGGCAAAGAGGCGAACCTCAATTCCATACCGAAAGCGATTGAGCGGGGAGTCGCCTACGTTACCGAAGACCGCAAGGAGTATGGGCTCGTTTTAATAGAAGACCTCAGGCAAAACGTCTCGCTCGCCAAATTAAAGAAAATTGCGAAAAAAAACGTTATTGACGAACAGCTGGAAGCGCGGGAGACCGAAAGCTTCCGAAAAAAACTGAATATCAAAACGCCGTCCATATTTCAGCTTGCAGGTAATCTTTCCGGCGGAAATCAACAGAAGGTCGTGCTTGCCAAATGGATATTCACGGACCCCCGCATCCTTATCCTTGACGAACCGACGCGGGGCATTGACGTCGGGGCGAAATACGAAATCTACGCCATTATCAATATGCTTGCCGGCGCGGGCATGGCTTGTCTTTTCATTTCCTCGGAGATGCCGGAAATAATCGGCATGAGCGACCGCATCTACGTGATGAGCGAAGGACGCATAACTGGAGAACTCCCCGGAAGAACCGCGACGCAGGAAGAGATAATGGGATATATTATTCAATCCTAAACGAGGGTATGAAATGAACGCGTTACTTGTTATTCTGAAAAAGAACTTTAGATATTACGGTATGATTGTCGCCCTGGTTGCGGCGATGATTTTCTTCGGCGTTTTAACCGACGGGGTACTTTTCCGCCCAGTAAATCTGACCAATCTTGTGTTGCAGAACAGCTATGTGCTTATCCTTGCGGTAGGCATGATGCTTTGCATTCTTACGGGAAACATCGACCTTTCCGTCGGTTCTGTGGTGGCGTTTGTGGGCGCGGTTTCCGCGATGATGATGGTAAGGGCGAACATGAATCCGTTTCTAGCCATGTTCCTTTCCCTGCTCATAGGAGGGATTATCGGCGCGTGGCAGGGCTTATGTATCGCCTATTTCCGTATGCCCGCGTTTATCGTAACGCTCGCCGGAATGTTGGCGTTTCGCGGTCTCGCCCAAGTCATCCTGAAAGGGCAGTCCTACGGTCCGTTCCCCAGAGTGTTTCAATCGCTCTCGTCGGGCTATATCGCGGACCCGTTTGGAGGCGCGCGTCTGGGAAGCGTCGAGTTGCACGTTCTCACCCTGCTTATCGGAGCGGCGCTTTCCGCGCTGATAGCGGTCGGACAGGCGCGGGAACGGAAGCGTCAGCGGCGCTATGATTTCGAGTTGTCGCCCCGCGGCGTCTGGATAGCGAAACTCGTCTTCTTGATTGCGGTGATTATGACGTTCTCCATCGTGTTCGCCTTGTATCGCGGCGTTCCGAACATCCTCGCGCTTCTGGGCTGCTTGATAGTCTTATACCATTTCGTTACAACCAAGACGGTGCAGGGGCGCCACATCTACGCTCTGGGCGGCAACGCGAAGGCGGCGAAACTTTCGGGCATTAAGACGGAACGGGTGATGTTCTGGGTGTACGCGAACATGGGCGTCATAGCGGCGCTGGCGGGCATGGTCTTTGCCGCGCGGCTCAATGTGGCGACGCCCAAAGCGGGGCAGAACTTCGAACTCGACGCTATTGCCGCGTGTTACATCGGCGGCGCGTCCACCACAGGCGGCGTCGGCACCATCATCGGCGCAATCGTGGGCGGATTATTCATGGGCGTTCTCAACAACGGCATGTCGATTCTCGGCGTCAGCATAGACTGGCAGCAGGCTATCAAGGGGTTCGTGCTTCTTGCGGCGGTGGGTTTCGATTTGTACTCCAAGATGAGAGCCTCTGGCGGAGATTCTCTTTCCAAAGGCGGGCTTTCTATATTCGGCTTACGGCTTGATTTCTTGAAAAGGCGGGAAGCTTTGAGATAAACGTCAAGCGATTTTAGAAAAAGCTCGGACAATTTTTAGAAGTAAACAACGGTCTTAAAAAGACGGCAAGCGACGAAAAAAGGAGATTTTATGGACGAAATAAGACGGGCGGTTGTCGAGGGGAAAACGTCCCTCGGCGTCGAACTCGGTTCAACTCGTATCAAAGCGGTACTAATAGACGAGAGCTATTCGCCTATCGCTTCGGGCGGCCATGAGTGGGAAAACCGACTCGTAGACGGCGTGTGGACGTACAGCCTTGACGACGTGTGGAGTGGAATTCAGGACAGCTTCCACAAACTGGCTGACGACGTGCGGAGCAGGTACGGAGTCCCGCTTACTACGACGGGTTCAATCGGCGTTTCCGCCATGATGCACGGATACCTCGCCTTCGGCGCGGACGAGCGCCTGCTTGTCCCGTTCCGCACGTGGCGCAACACCATGACGGAACAGGCGGCCGCTGAACTCACCGATTTGTTCCGCTTCAACATCCCCCAACGGTGGAGCGTAGCCCACCTGTATCAGGCGCTTCTGAACGCCGAAGAACATACGAAGCGCGTTTCGTTTATAACTACGCTGGCGGGTTACGTACATTGGCGCCTGACCGACGAGAAAGTATTAGGCGTGGGCGACGCGTCTGGCGCGTTTCCCGTCGACGGCGCGGCGTTTGCCTATAATCGGCGGATGCTGGCGGAGTTCGACGCGCTTGCGGCTCGTAAGGGTTTCGGACGGAAACTCGAAGACTTGCTGCCCCGCGTCTTAACCGCAGGCGAAAACGCCGGCTTCCTCACCGAAGAAGGCGCGAAACTGCTCGACCCGTCCGGCGTTCTGCGGGCGGGTATTCCGTTTTGCCCGCCTGAAGGAGACGCGGGAACGGGCATGGTCGCCACAAACAGCGTAGCCGAGCGCACAGGCAACGTTTCCGCAGGCACCTCGATATTTGCGATGATTGTACTGGAAAAGGAACTGTCCAAGGCGTTGACGGAAATAGACGCGGTTACGACGCCCGCGGGAAAGTCGGTCGCCATGGTTCACTGCAACAACTGCACGTCTGACCTAGACGCATGGCTGCGTCTGTTCAGGGAAGCGACCGAACTTTTCGGCGCGGCGATAGACAAGTCCGCTTTCTACGACGCGCTGTATTACAAGGCGCTGGAAGGCGACGCGGATTGCGGGGGGCTTCTTGCGTACAACTACTACGGCGGCGAGCCTATTACGGGCTTGGAACAAGGGCGTCCCCTGTTCGCGCGCGCGCCCGACGGCAGGTTCACGCTGGCGAACTTCATGCGTACCCTTTTGTTTTCCGCAATGGGTACGCTGAAACTCGGCATGGATATTCTTGTCGGCAAGGAAGGCGTCCGTCTTGACCGTCTTTTGGGACACGGCGGCTTGTTCAAGACAAAAGGCGTGGGACAGCGGCTCATGGCGGCCGCGCTGAACATCCCAATCGCGACGATGGATTCCGCAGGCGAGGGCGGAGCGTGGGGCGCCGCGCTTCTTGCCGCTTATACGCGGCTCAAACGGGAAGGCGAAACGCTGGAAACGTTTCTTGCGGAAAGGGTATTCGCCGAAAACGCGGGCGTCAGCGTGGAGCCAGACCCGCAAGACGTTAAAGGTTTCGAGGCGTTTATGGAACGCTATGTCAAAGGGCTTGCGATCGAGAAAGCCGCTATAGATTCTTTTTAAAAGCGTCTTTAAAATAATAGGATTAGAAGCGGCGCGAGGAAAAAGGCGCGGCGCTTTAACGTTGCGCCGTCGGCGTAAGACGATTAAAATATCAGGAGGTATTAGTATGATTGATCTAAAAAAATACGAATTTTGGTTTATTGTGGGAAGCCAGGACCTTTACGGGGAAGAGGCTTTGAGACAAGTCGAGGCGGACGCCCGCGTCATGGCTAACGAATTCGCCGAAGACCCACTGTTGCCCGGAACGCTGGTATTAAAACCAGTCGCCGCGACCCCGTCTGTGATTCGGAAATTGTTCGCCGACGCGAACGCTGCGCCGAATTGCGCGGGCGTTATCACATGGATGCACACGTTCTCGCCGTCAAAGATGTGGATACAAGGGCTTTCTGTAAACCGCAAACCCCTGCTCCACCTGCACACCCAGTTTAACCGCGACATTCCTTGGGATTCGATAGATATGGATTTTATGAACCTCAACCAATCAGCGCACGGGGATAGGGAACACGGGTATATTTTCGCGCGGATGCGCTTGACGCGGAAAGTCGTCGTCGGTTTTTGGCGGGACGGCGAAGTCCGTCGGCGTATCGGCGTGTGGATGCGAGCCGCCATAGCGCGGAGCGACGGAATAGAGTCGCCTGTTATGCGCTTCGGCGACAATATGCGAGAAGTCGCGGTTACGGAAGGCGATAAAGTGGAAGCCCAGATAGCCTTCGGCTGGCAGGTGAATACGTGGGGCATAGGCGACCTTGCCGCCCGCTACAGGGAAGCGAGCGACGCGGACGCGGAACGTCTTGTCAGGGAATACGAAGCCGCTTACGAGTTTTCGCCTGAGCTCAAGACGCCTGGCAAGGCGCGGAACGCCGTGATGGAACAGGCGAAGATAGAGATCGCGCTCAAAGCCGCGCTCGCTTCCGAAGGCGCGGGAGCGTTCACCACGACGTTTCAGGATTTGCACGGACTTCCGCAGCTTCCCGGTCTTGCCGTACAACGTCTTATGGCGCAGGGTTACGGCTTCGGCGCGGAGGGCGACTGGAAGCAGTCCATGTTGCTTCGCTCCGCCAAGGTGATGGCTACGGGGTTGCGCGGCGGCGTTTCCTTTATCGAGGATTACACGTATCACTTTGAGCCAGGCAGAGAAGCCGCGCTGGGAGCGCACATGCTTGAAGTCTGCCCTTCCATTGCGGACGGGAAACCCCGCGCCGAGGCGCATCCATTGAGCATAGGCGGCAAAGCCCCTCCAGCCCGTCTGGTCTTCGACGCCGCTCCCGGAGAAGCGATATTGGCTACGCTGATTGATTTGGGAAACCGCTTCCGCATGATTGTGAACGAGATTGAAACCGTTAAGATTGAAAACGCCATGCCCCGCCTTCCAGTGGCGCGGGCGTTGTGGCGTCCCTATCCCTCCTTGCGGGAAGCGGCTGAGTCGTGGATACTTGCCGGAGGAACCCATCATTCGGTGTACGCGTCCGCCCTGACTACGGAATACTTCCGCGACTGGGCTGAAATGATGGGTATTGAATGCGTGGTTATTGACAAAGATACCGCGCCGTCCCGTCTGCGGGACGAATTGCGCTGGGGCGAAGCCTATTGGACGCGGTATGGATGCTTATAAGACGTTACGGGAAGAGGCGTGGGAAGCGAATCTGGAAATTCCTCGGCGCAATCTGGCGATATACACGTGGGGAAACGTCTCCGCGTTTGATAAGGACAGGGGGGTCTTCGCCATAAAGCCTTCCGGCGTCGCGTACGACGATTTGACGCCCGAATCGATGGTCGTCGTTGACATGGACGGGGCGGTGGCGGAAGGCTCGTTGCGCCCCTCGTCTGATACAGAGACGCACCGTATACTGTACCGCGATTTTCCCGGCATCGGCGGCGTTACCCATACCCACTCGACGTATGCGGTCGCATGGGCGCAGGCGCGGCGTCCGGTTCCCATATTCGGCACGACCCACGCGGACCACGGCGCGGAAGCTATTCCCTGTACGGCGATGATGGACGAGGAGTCCGCGCGCAACGATTACGAGTTGGAAACCGGACTCCTTATAGCGCGGACGTTCCGCGAGCAGGGAAAGGACCCCGCGCTGACGCCGATGGTTTTGGCGGCGGGGCATGGACCGTTTGCGTGGGGACAGAACGCCTCGGACTCGGTGTATCACGCGGCGGTACTGGAGGAAATCTGCAAGATGGCGGCGCTTACTTTGATTTTGAATCCGCAAGCGGAGCCGCTTCCAGAATATATTATTATGAAACATTGGGAACGTAAACACGGGGTTCACGCCTATTACGGGCAGGCTTCGCCTGTTTAACGACTTCTCAACGGGCGTTATTCGGAAAGGGGCGCCGCTGACCCCGACTTGACGGCTACGCTTGCAAAGTAAGCGGAGACTACGCGCCGTCTGCCTGTAGGGGCGTCTGACGCCCGCCCGGGCGCCTGGAAAAAGTGTCCACAGATTACGCGCACTGATTTAATATCTGACACCCGATATTTGCGGCGTAATAAAAAGTGTCTGACACCGCATGAAAACCCGCCGCGTGTCTGATACCGCAGGCATCTGGAAAAAATGTCTGACGCCACAAAGCCTCTGACACCCGAAAGCGTCTGGCGCCACAAAGTGTCTGACACCGCAGGCGCCTGGAAAAAGTGTCCCAGATTACACTGATTACACTGATTTAGTGTCTGACACCCGAAAGCGTCTGGCGCCACAAAGTGTCTGACACCGCAGGCGCCTGGAAAAAGTGTCCACAGATTACGCGCACTGATTTAATATCTGACACCCGATATTTGCGGCGTAATAAAAAGTGTCTGACACCGCATGAAAACCCGCCGCGTGTCTGATACCACAGAGTGTCTCGTGTGAAAAAAAGTGTCTGGCGCCAAATACGGCTACGGATGAGACAACAGAAGCCCGCCGCTCATTCCACCCACGACTCCGCCTTGAAAATATCCCTACCAACGAGTCTTCTGACGCGCGAAAAATTGAGCAGGTAAGGTCCGTGACGCCGCGGTTGAGACGAAACCGCGTTCACAACCATAAGAGCTTTTTGCTTGTCCGCGTCTGACAACGGCGCGTCGAGAAAAGGGTTTCTGGGGTCGTCTAAATCCGCCGTAACAAAGGAAACCGTGTCCGCGTTAGTCATAAATTCGTAAGAAATCGCAAGTTCCCCACGCGAGTTCCGCTCCTTTACCATGAAGAGGGGATTGAAATCTACCATACGCTCGACCCTTTCGTCGAACAGCGAATTCTTAAAATCGCTCCCGTGGTCCGAGACGATGACGATGCGGGTATTATCGTAAACGCCGAGCGTTTTCAGAGAATCGAGCCACCGCGTAACCGCCCGCATAGCGGCCATAAAAGTGTAAATGTAGGAGCAGTCGTCCTCAGAGCCGAATTGAGCGATTTCCTCTTCCGAATAACGGATAACGCCGGGCGTGGGAAGCAAATCCTTCGTGTACGCGCCTGGCTCATGGGTGGTTTCATTCATGAAGATGTTAAGCGTGTCAGCGCCGTCGTCCGCAGCGCAAATATCGCCCAGATACCACAGAGTCGAGAACTCGGTAAGCGCGTGTCCGTAGGCGTTGGACGCGCCGTCCCGCCACCACGTCCCCTTGTAATGCAACCCGTAACGCAATATCGGCGGCGCGATACGGAAAACGCCGTAACGGAACAAGACGTCGAAATCAAACTCTTCGAGAGGATTTTCTTTAGCCCTCTTTTGAGCGAACTCTTCCAAGAAACGCTTGCTATAGCGATTGTCGAGATTTTGCGCGGTTACGTTTTGCATACCCTTGAACACGGAAAGGTCGGGAACGAGCTGAAGATTGGTCATCGCGGGGTCGGTTACGGCGACGCGGACGCCGCTTTCGCCGAATATTTTAGGCAAAAGCGTGAGGCTTTCGTTGATTTTGTCCTTTAGGAGCGCCTCTTCCCGCTCGTTTATCCGTTCAGGCGCGTAGTCGTATCCGCCAATCATCGCGGGAAGCCCCACGACGGTGCAGTTGCCGAAGGAAACCGTATTCGGATAGAAAGTGAAACCGTCGAATTGCGTCTTCAATTCGGGCGTTTCCGCCAAAGCGGTAAACATCGCCGCTCCGATGGCTCGGTCGAGGAACATAACGAAGGTATTCACGCCAGTCGTGGTGAAAGGGAAGACCGACGTAAACGCGGACCCCGCCTCGTCAACCCCCGCGGCTTCCCTTTCCGCCCTCGCGGTAAGCTCGCGAGTCTCTCTAACCACGGCGCCGACGTTTACGACGCACATGACGAGGAGGGCGATCGCGACCGCGTTGTAAACCGAAGCCAGAAGCCTCTGCCGCCTGAAAAAGAGAAAGACGCAGGGAACGACGAAAGCCGCGAAAACCGCGGCGAGATTGACCCATTTTGGGAAAGCGTTTACGATGAGGGACGGGTCCTCAATCTTGAAACTATTCGTCATAACGCCGTAGGACGCGCTCAAGGCGAACAGGCAAACGAGCGCGCAAAACGCCGTCATCGCGGAAAACGCGGAGAAGATCTTTCGCGTCGCGCTCGACGCGAAAGCCCATACGAACGCGGGAACCAACAGGAAAAGGCTGACGCCCTGAAAAAACGTCCGCAAGAGGAATCCTAAAGGCTTCTCAAAGTCGGAAACCGACTCGCTGACGACTTGCGAAGGAACAAGCGCCCCCACGAGTAGGGCGAGTACCACCGCCGAGGAAAAATAGAGGTAGGAAGCGTCCTTTGCGGGGGGGGGGGACGCCTCGACGAATCTGGTCAAAGCCGTCCATACGAAGGGAGCGGCGATGAGAGTTGCGCCCATTCCGGCGAACAGGAAAATGTAGCGATCCACGTCAAAGACGCCGCTCACCGCGCCGACGAGAAGCCCCGCGCCCGCAAGCGAGCATAGAACCCGCAGGACAAGAGCGGGTCTCTTCAGCTTCGCGCAGGCGACGTTTTTACCAAGCGAGAAAATATTGTTACACGTCCAGTAAAGAACGAGTCCAGACGGCGAATTATAGAGCAAAACCAAAAAGAGTCCCGCCATACCGAAAAGCTGAATCTTATCCCGCGCCGCCAAGTCTTTGGTATACACGAAAGTGGACGCGAGATTGATTGCGGTCATCAGAATGGGCATGATATTGACGGAGATTCCATATATATTGAGCAAACCGTCCGGCTTATCCAAAGCCCGTAAAAACAGGAAAGACTCGCCCGTGAGACTGGGCGTGTGCGCCAGAAACCAGTAAGCCGCAAGGAAAAACGGCGCCTGTAGAAACAAACCAACGCTCGACTTGAGCGTAAACAGGGGCGAGTAGCCTTGCTGACGGTAATACGCGTTGATTATCATCTGCCGCTCGTCTCCCTTGAACACGGCTCGTATGTCGTGGAGCTTGTTCTTCATGCGTTTCTGCTTCTCGCGCTCTTCGTTCTGCCATTTGTCGGCTACGGCGTAAACGGGCAAGAGGACGGCGTTCACGACGAAACTCAAGAAAACGATGGCGAGTCCCGCATCGTAGAACGTCCTATTGAACAGAACGAAGAGGAACTCTATGAAAAACCGCACAGGCCATATAAAAAGCGTGTAAAGTAAGTCGGGAAAATTCATAACGATAGATTAACGTATCGACGCGGTTCTGTCAATTAAGACGGAACTTTCTATTGTCTTTTAGTTCCATTGTAATTATATTCTAAAAATATCAAGCTTCCCTCTAAAAAGGACGTTTTGCGGAAGCCCATTTTAAGGAGAAATAAATATGCAGAGATTTTTCAGGCGTTCTTGGATAATAGTCGCGGTCGTTGCAGGAATCACCGTCTTTTTCGCCGCGCAGTTTCCAAGGGCGGAGTTGGACAACAACAACATCCGCTTTGTGCCAGAGAACGACCCGGCGCGGCTTGCGTCAACCGAAATCAGCGATACCTTTGGCAGTTCCGCCTCCATCATCGTGGCGCTGGAACATAAATACAAAACCGTGTTTGACCTCGCGTTCCTTCAAGCGGTCAAGGAGTACACCGAATATATTGACGAACAGTGCGAGATTGTAGGCGACGTCAGTTCCATCATGGATATCGATTACATCGCCGCGTCAGACGATTCCATCGTGGTGGAAAACCTTGTGCCGGAAAACTTCATGGGAACGGCTGAAGAGATAGCCGCGCTCAAGCGGAAACTCCTCTCGTGGGATATGTACGACCGTTCCCTTGTCTCGGACGACTTCACCGCAACGCAGATACTCTTCCCTCTGGAAATCGGAAACGACGAAGCCGGCAACGAGCAAGTGATGGAAACCTTCCGCGCCATCCGCGCCGCGGCGCACGAGATGTTTGACGGCATGGCGAATGTGTATGTGGCGGGACTTCCAGTGATAAGTGCCGCCGTCAGCGAAGCCATGGGCGCGGACCTCGTGTTCCTCATCCCGATGGTCGTCATCGTGGCGCTGACGGTACTCTTCTTCTCGTTCCGCCAGTTAACCGCGGTGCTGCTGCCCCTCATCACCGTAATCATCGCGGTCGTCTGGTCAATCGGCGCAATGCCCCTGTTAGGCGTCAAGCTGTCGATTCTCTCCACTGTGTTGCCAGTCATCCTCGTGGCTGTGGGGAGCGCCTACGGTATACACGTCGTTACCCACTACCGCGAAGATTTGGACGAAAGAAGACTACCGCTTTCGATGGAGGAACACCGGGAACTGGTCTTTGCGCTCCTGCGGAAAATCGGAAAACCCGTGTCGCTCGCCGCGTTCACCACCTTTGCGGGATTCATCTCGTTTTGCTTCACTACCGTGCCGCCCATCCGCGAGTTCGGCTACTTTTCCAGCTTCGGCGTCATAGCCAGTTTCATTGTGGCGATAACGCTGATACCTGCGTTACTCCTCATTCGGGGTCCAAAACCGATGAGCGTAAAGGGGGAAGTCTCCCCCTCGCTCCAGCCGCCGCAAGCGGCGTCTTCCGCTTCCCCCTCTACGGGGGAAGCCCCCGTAACGCCCCCGTCCGTGGATACAAGCGCCGCTCAAGGCAATAGGCTTACCAACAGCCTGATGGGAATTGCGAGGAAAAAATACTTTATTCTCGTATGCGCCGTTCTTGTAACAGCGGTTTCCATCTATGGAATGTCGAAACTCGTCATTGACAACGTATTTATCGAATATTTCAAGACGAGTACGGATGTGCGACAGTCGGATGTTTTCATTCGCGAAAAGTTCGGCGGCACGAAGATGGTGAACATAGTTGTGGAGTCGGACGATACGACGGTTTTGCTGTCGCCGAAGGTATTGACCGCGGTGGACGGTCTGCAAACGTTCCTGCGCGACCGGGTGAACGGCGTGGGCAAGGTTATGGGTTTTACCGACCTGATAAAGCGTACTAACCAAGTGTTCAACGTTGACGAGGGTCCTGACGGTGTGCGCGTCCGCGCGCTGAACGCGGTCGCGGAACAAGCCTTTGAAGACGAGGATTTTGGCTTCGGCGACTTTGGCGGGGGCGTTGCGGGGGCCATTGGAACAGATTGGTCTGCCCCCGCAGAGGGGGTAGCGGAAGACCGCGAAGCGGGCTGGAGCGAGGGGGAGACTTCCCCCCTTCAAAACATATTGATTGATATAGCCTTGCTCGATCAAGCGGTGGACGTTCAGGACATAAGCGCGACGGACTTGGTGCGGCGGGCGAAACGGCTCGTGAACTACGAGGGCGCGGCCTACTACGAGATTCCTGCTGACCCGGCGAAGTACGGCAAGACGGACGATGCGGAATTGTCCTCGCTTATAGCTAACTACCTTGTGTTGATAGCCGGTAATTCAAGCGATTACGCCAACGACGCTCTGGAGCCGACGGCTATCAGGACGACCGTGCAATTACGGACGACTGGCGACGCGGACACGAAGGCGGTTCTGGCGCGGATAGACGACTACATAGCCGCAAACTTCCCGAAAGAGGCGCGGACGCGGATAGGAGGACTAGCTCTGATAGAAAGTTCGCTCAGTGGTCTTGTGGTGCATTCCCAGATTGTTTCGGTGGCGGTCTCCATATTCATGGTCTTCCTCATCATCATGTTTTCTAACCGTTCAGGCATCGCGGGAGTGGTGGGGATACTTCCCCTCCTCATCTCGATACTGATCAACTTCGCGGCAATGGGCTTTCTGGGGATAAAACTCAATCTGGGAACATCGCTGGTGGCAAGCGTCTCGGTGGGCGTCGGCATAGACTACGCGATTCATTTCATTGACGCGTACAAGCGGGAGTACCGTTCAGGCCGGGACGATTTCCTACGCCGCGCTTTCGCCACGTCCGGCAAGGCTATCATCATTAACGCGGTCTCGGTAGGCGCGGGCTTCGCGGTGTTGACGCTCTCTCAGTTCGTCATCCTCGCTGACCTGGGACTGCTCATGGCGCTCACCATGTTCACCAGCGCGCTGATAAGTCTTACGGTGATTCCAGCGGCGCTTACGATATTGAAACCTAAATTTATCTATGGAAGGGGTTGATAAGAACTGAAAGCGAGACAGGATCGACGCGGAAACCGCGTCTACCTGCTCCCGTATTATCGCCGCAAGTACCTGGCGCCCGAAAGCGCCTGACATTACGGAATAATCGCCGAAGCGACAGTCCCCCACTGGCCCACTTCGCCCTTGCCGTTCTCGTACCGACAGCACACGTAACCAATCATGCCAAAACGCGCCGGCAGGGGCGATGGATGCCCTGTTTAACAGAGTGGAACGTCTCTACGCGGCCTCTCTTTCCGTCATACTCAAACGAAAATGGTGGAGCGCCGTGGTGGTCATTGGTGTTGTCGCAGTCTTTGTGGTTTCGATGGGGCCTTCAGGCGGCGAAGCGTAAACAGTCCTGTTATACGAAGTATCCACCCTTTACGCCAATGTTTCAAACAGATCCTGCTCTTTTATTCTTTTATCCCTATATTTCTTATTAACTTCATTTTCAAAAATATCTATAGCATTTGGATGATATTTCAAAAACCAGTCTTTATGATTTTCCAAATATCTATTTCGAGTATTTTCATCA
>JAIRKH010000048.1 GCA_031260245.1 Treponema sp.
GAAGAACGCCGTGTTGATGAACATTTGCCGCAATTGGTGAAGAACACGGCAATGGTGGCGCAAGCGGTCGAGAGTTTGCCTCTAGACGTTGATTTAAGCGAGTTGGGTGAATTTTTCAAGGCGTTGACAGACCCTACGCGTCTCAAGATCCTCTATGCTCTGGGGACTGGCGAACTCTGCGTATTTGACCTTTCTGTAAGCGTTGGTTCCAGCGTGTCTTCGGTCAGCCACCATCTTTCCACGCTCAAACACGCCCGTCTGGTAAAAATGCGCCGGGACGGCCGGGTCATCTACTATTCCCTTGACGACGAACACGTGAAATCAATCATCAAAGTCGCAAGAGAACATTTGGAAGAGAAATAGAGATATGCGGGAAACATATTGCACAGAGTGCGATTGCTGTGAAAACACAGTAAACAGGAAAAAGACGACGTCTACGATGAAAATAGCCGTATTTGCGGCCGCGGTGGTTTTATGGCTTGCTGGTTTAGCCGCTATGCGGCTTTTTAGCGAGAATTTTGGGAGATGGATACCGCTTATTCCGTTTTGCGCCGCTTATCTTTTGGCGGGACTGCCTGTTTTGCGGAACGCGGCGCGGAATTTACTCAAAGGACGGACATTTGACGAAAATTTCCTCATGTCCATAGCCACTATTGGCGCGTTTGCTATAGGCGAATGGGAAGAGGCGGTCGGCGTGATGATTTTTTATATGATTGGCGAGCTGATACAGAACGTAGCGATTTCCCGTTCAAAGGCGTCTATTGACGCTCTTCTGGCGCTCAAGCCGGACAAAGCTCGCGTTCTACGCGATGGGCGGTGGAGCGAAGCTGCGGCCGAATCGGTTCTTGTAGGCGACTTGGTGCGGGTATGGAGCGGCGAGCGTATACCGATGGACGGCGTTGTGGTTGAAGGGAACGCCTCAGTTGATATGTCTATGTTGTCTGGCGAAGCCGCGCCGATACAGGCGGGCGTCGGCGTAGAGGTATATTCGGGGACCGTATCCCTCGACGGCGTTTTAACCATTAAGGCGACAAGAATAGCGAGCGAGTCGTCTGCGGCGAAGATTGTAGATCTTGTGCAAAACGCGCGGGCGGCTAAGGCCAAGCCCGAACGGTTCATTACCGCGTTTGCTCGGTATTACACGCCGACTATTATCTGCGCCGCGGTACTTATTGCGGTTCTGCCTCCGTTTTTCGGCGCGGAATGGACGGTTTGGTTACGGCGCGCTCTTGTGCTGTTGGTCATATCCTGTCCCTGCGCTCTGGTGGTGTCTGTACCTCTGGGGTATTTCGCCGGCATAGGCGGGTTGTCGCGGCGCGGCATCATGGTGAAAGGAGCCGTGCATCTCGACTCGCTTTCAAAGGCGCAGTTTGTCGCTTTTGACAAAACAGGCACCCTTACCAAAGGCGAGTTTTCCGTGGCGAGAATTGAGCCTGCCGACGGTTTCGACGAACTTTTTCTACTAAAGACCGCGGCCGGAGCGGAAAGCGAATCCAATCATCCCATAGCAAAGGCGATTAAGCAAGCCGCGGATAAAAACGGCGTTTTAGAAACAAACAGAGAAAAAGTTGGTATCCACGAATTAGCAGGGCTAGGAATTGAGACGGAAGACGGCGTTTTGGCGGGAAACCATAAGCTTTTATCGGAGCGGGGTATTCCCGCGTCCGCGCCCCAGACCTTGTACACGGCTGTTTATGTGGCAAAGGACGGCGTGTATTGTGGACGTATTCTTATTGGAGACGCGGTGAAAGAGAAGTCTGCGGAGGCGGTCGCCGCTTTACAGCGACTCGGCGTCTCAAAAACGCTGATGTTGACTGGCGATACGCGAGAGGGAGCGCTTGCCGTCGCCGAAGCGTTGGGCGTCGAAGAAGTGGAGGCGGAGCTTCTGCCTGCGGACAAGGTTTCGACAATCGAGAAGTGGACTAGCCGTGGCGTAACGATATTTGTTGGAGACGGCGTCAACGACGCTCCTGTACTTGCGCGCGCGGACGTAGGCGTCGTCATGGGGAGCGGCGCAGATGCGGCGGTTGAGGCGGCGGACGTGGTTATTATGACTAACGATCCTGACCGCGTGCCGGAAGCTATTCGCCGTAGCCGCAAGATCCGCGCGATCATTATAGAAAATGTAGTATTCGCATTGGCTATTAAAGCGCTTTTCGTCACGATGGCGGTCTTTGGCGTCGCCAATATGTGGCTTGCTCTATTTGCGGACGTGGGCGTATGCCTCATCGCGATTTTGAATTCGAGCAGACTTTTGGTTGGAAAATAAATTAATCCCTATCGAACGAGGCAAGGGCTAAAAGCCCTTGCCATTCCTCGCCACTTGCCGTCCGTCAGTGAATTCAAAAATGGGATATCGCGGAGCGCTGGCTTCTACGCTTTACTTTTTCATTTCTTTTTAGTATACTTTATCATCATGCCGACTTATGAATATATATGCAAAGGTTGCGGTTCTTCGTTTGAGATTTTCCAAAACATGAGAGACGAGCCGCTTAAACTCTGTCCTGAATGCGGGCGGGAGATACGCCGTGTTATCAATGGAGGTGGAGGCGTTATTTTTAAGGGAACAGGTTTTTACGTTACCGATAAGACCGGGGCGCAAAACAAGGATGCAAGCGTCGCTCGCCCGAAACTGTCGGACAAGAATGAAACGGCTAAACATGAAATTAAACCGTCAACAGACGCCGACAAAAAACAAAAACATGAAGAAAAAGAAGCAGGATAAGCCTCATCATATCAGCTTTTTTTGCGACAGATGCGGGTACGAGGTCAGTCAAAACGCGACAAGTTGTCCGGGATGCGGGCGTCCCTTTTCGTCCGTCAAGTGTCCAGTCTGTAACTTCGTGGGAGAAGCTTCCCAATTCACCAATGGATGTCCGGTGTGCGGTTATTCCTCTGGCGGCGAAAAGCCTTCAACGGTAAAGACGCAAACTACAACAACCAAACAAGCCGTCGCCAATGCGCAGATAGTCCAAGCAACCCGTAAACCGTTTCTGTTTACCAATCTCCCCTTGTGGATTTACATCGTAACAGGATTGTCTCTCCTCATCGCCGCGACGGCTCTCTTTCTCACCCTACAGTAGAAACATTGCTTGGGAGCGGGGTTTCGTCAAGCAGCGCGCTGGCTTGTTGGCGCGGTTAGCGCGTAAAGTTTGATGTAAATAGGCGTAGCTATAGGAAATCCGCTATATAAAGAGTCAACGCGCTCACGTATACGGAGCGCGTTTTTTAAGCAAGCGCGGCGGTCGCAAACAGCCGTGATTATGGGGTAGCGGGAGACGCGCAGGCGAGGCTCCCGCGTAGGGGGCGCAACGAGGGGTTTACCGCCAGCCGACCTCCGTTTTGGAAAGCGCGCCCCCTTTTAAAACGTCTCCCAACGGCTTGACAGAGTCGCCGACGACCTTGACAGGTTTACGCTTGCGTCTAATGAGCAGACTGCTTGCATGAGCGCGCGTTTTTGGTTATAATGATTGACTATGAAACGAAGACTTATAACATCAGCGCTTCCCTATGTGAACAATGTTCCGCATTTGGGAAACCTTATACAGGTTTTGTCCGCGGACTGTTTCGCCCGCTTTTGCAGGCTGCGCGGCTATGACACGCTTTATATATGCGGCACGGACGAGTACGGCACAGCCACAGAAACGCGCGCAATAGAGGAAGGCGTCAGCCCGCGAGAGCTGTGCGGCCGCTATCACGCAATCCACGCCGATATTTATCAATGGTTCAATATCGCGTTTGACTATTTCGGACGCACGTCGACCGATATTCAAACCGCTGTAACGCAAGACATTTTCAAGAAACTTGACGCAAACGGCTTCATTACAGAACATACGGTCAAACAACTTCACTGCCCCAAATGTAATCGCTTTCTCGCGGACAGGTACGTACGCGGGACGTGTCCTCATTGCGGACACGGCGAAGCCCGCGGCGACCAGTGCGAAAACTGCGGCAAGCTCCTCGAACCGACCGAATTGAAAACCCCGCGATGTTTCACATGTGGGACTCCTCCGTCTCTAAAAGAGACTAAACACTTGTATATCAATCTTCCTAAAATCAAGGACCGTCTGGAAGCTTGGATAAAAACAGCCGCGGATAAGGGTTTCTGGGCGAGTAACGCAATCGCTATGACCGAGTCGTGGATACGAGACGGCTTGCGCGAGCGCGCGATAACCAGAGACCTCAAGTGGGGCATACCTGTGCCGAAAGACGGCTTTGAAGATAAGGTGTTCTATGTGTGGTTCGACGCGCCTATAGGATACATCTCCATCACCGGAGCGTTCGTCCGTGAATTAATCAAGTCAACCGAAAAAGTTGAAACGTCTCCCCCATGGAAGGATTTCCTTGACGGCTGGTGGAAGAATCCTGAAAATGTAGAACTTTTTCAATTCATCGGTAAGGACAATATCCCCTTCCATACTGTCATATTCCCGTCGAGCTTACTTGGAACGGGCGAGAACTGGACCATGTTGCACCACATGAGCAGTACCGAATACTTGAACTACGAAAGCGGCAAGTTCTCAAAGTCGCGGGGCGTCGGCGTATTCGGCACAGACGTAATGGAGACGGATATTCCCGCGGACGTCTGGCGTTTTTATATATTTTACAACCGCCCGGAAAAGTCGGACACGCTCTTTACATGGAAGGACTTTCAGGAGAAGGCGAACAGCGAGCTTCTGGGTAATCTGGGCAACCTCGTGAACCGCACTCTCGTCTTTATAAACCGTTATTATGGGGGCGAAATCCCTAAAGACGGCGAAGATAATGCGGAAAATTGGAGGATTGTACGAAATTTTGAGGCGGAAATTACTGAAAGCCTAGAAAAAGCGGAGTTACGAGTCGCTTTTCACACGATTTTTGAGCTTTCCGCGTTCGCCAATAAGGTTTTTCAGGACGGGGAGCCGTGGAAGAAACGTACCAAAAGTCCGGCCCAAGCCGAGTCTCTTGTCCGCTTCCTCGCTTACATCGTGCGCGATCTTGCGATACTTATAGAGCCGTTTATCCCGCAAACCGCGGAGCGTATCGCATCGTTTTTCGGGCTGACTTTGCAGAAGGGTAAGGAAAACGTCCTGTCATGGGCGAATCTTGGTAGACCTCAGGGGCTTTCTCATGTGGTAAAAACCGAGGCGCTCTTTTCGCGTCTTGAAACCGAACAGGTTGAATTCTTCAAGCGGAAATATTCAGGCGCTCAAAAGGAACGAGAGGAATCGCAAAAAAACGAAGACGGCGTTCAAAAGACTTTCAACGAAACCGTAGACCTCCGTGTGGCGCAAATCGTGGGTATTGAAAAACACCCCAACGCGGACAAGCTCTACATAGAGACGCTTGACATTGCGGGCGAAAGCCGCGTCATCGTGTCCGGGCTTGCGCCGTTTTATAAGATTGAGGATTTACTGAACAAGCGTATCGTTGTGGTATACAATCTTAAGCCTGCGAAACTGCGCGGCGTGGAGAGTCGAGGTATGCTGCTCGCCGCATCCGCTAAAGACGCGGACGGTAATGAAATAGTCGAGGTATTGGACGCGCGGGACGCTCCTACTGGCGCGCGGGTTTTGGTAGACGGCTCTCAAGGTACCGCTAGGGAGCCATGCGTGGAAGAGCCGCAACTTCCTGAAATAACTATCGACGCCTTTGCCCAATTCCCAATAGCCGTGAAAAACGGCGCGGTTCAAATCAACGGTCAGGCGCTTACTCTTTTGGGTAAGCCGATTGTTACGCAAAAGGTACTCGACGGCGAGGCGCGTTAGGCGCGTCTTGGAACCGCTATGTTTCTCCAAAGCGCGTTTACGGTACAGCCTGTGCGTCTCAACGTCCCTTCCTGCCGCCGAAAGCCGCTTCATCTTTTAACGTAGAGTTTGCCTGCCTCAATGTGCGAATCAAAAGTCTTTGAGAAATAATGTTTGCCGGCCCCAGGGTCAATGAGTCGGAAGTAAAGGTAATCGCTTGGCGCGGGGTTGAGAACCGCGTTAAGCGCTATATACCCCGGATTGGAGATGGGAGCGGGCGGTAGCCCTGTGTGAATGTAGGTGTTATAGGGGTCTTTGATTTTCGTGTCTTGAGTGAGCAGTATTTCCGGGTGCGGTTTCCCTTGAATTTCTGTGATGATGTACTCGACGGTGGCGCAGGATTGGAGGGGCATATTGATTTTCATCCTGTTGAAAAACACGCTGGCCATGACGGGGGCTTCTTCTTTAAGTCGGTACTCTCGCTCTACGATAGACGCAAGCGTTACTTTCTCGAAAATCTCCCATGGGGAAAAATCGGCGGCCGCGGTTTCCGCAAAGCGTTTAAAGAAATTATCCACCAACACTTGGACGACCTTTTCGGCGGGGTAACCTTCCTCGAAAAAGTAGGTGTCGGGAAAGAGATAGCCTTCAAAGCTGGACGCTGGAACAAGGTAGCGGGCGAGGAGTCCTGCGTTCCCCACTGCTTGCAGGAATTCTTCTTCATCACAGATACCCGCTTCCGCGAATATACGGGCGGTTTTGGTCGCGGTAAGTCCTTCGGGAATCGTTACCTTAACGAGCGTCTGTTTTCCCCGCGTCAAAACATCGTAGATTTCCATCTGGGTCGCCGGAAGCTCTAGTTCGTAAGACCCGGTTTTCAGCGGTTCTTTTTTCCACCGGTTCAAAGCGTACCAAAACCACCGACTTTTGATGAAGCCTTCGTCTTCGAGCCGCCTCCCGATAACGCGGGCGTTTTCGCCTTGCTTTACCTCAAACAAAGAGTCTTGTTTTACCGTATTAGGCGGGGCGTTCCAATTTATTGCGACGCATAAACCCACGGCCGAGAAAACAAGGACCAGCCCGACGAGAACAGTGAGGGTTTTCAATATGACCGTTAAAATCTTATAGAATATCATTTATAGTGAGAATCAATAGGAAATAGATTGGCAACTATCAAGCCTCTACCGTTATGCCTTCGCGCGCCATGACGACGTTAAGGCTTTTGCCTAGAGTCTTTGCACGGTTGAGCAAGCCTTTAGCTGGTGTTGGTTGATACTCTTGTTCAAACTGCTCAAGCATCGCGTCCGTATGGTTAGGGTCGTGATGAAATAAGACGAGTTGCCTCACGTTGGCTTTTTGCGCCATGCTAACCGCGTATTCGTAGGTTGTATGTCCCCAGCCTTGTTTGCCGTTGTTGTATTCTTTTTCCGTGTATTGACTGTCATGAATCAGTACATCCGCATCCTTGAAAAACTCGGCCGTCTTTTCGTTTTCTTCTAGAGCGGTAAGTTCGCCTTCTTGCGCCACGTCCTTGTCGTAGGAAGGCGAAGTCGTATCGGTGGGAAACAAATTGCGAAACGGCTCGTGGTCGTAGGCTGTTACGATGGATTTTCCTTGGTACTCAAAACGGTAGCCGAGGCAGAGAACAGGATGGTTGAGGTACTTGGTTTTGACGATAAGCCCGTCTCCCAAATCAACGGTAGTTTCTTGTAATTCCGCGAAATCCATTTTTGCGGAGAGTTCGCTCATCCGTATAGGCCAAAACTGGTAGTCGAGTTGAGTTTTCAATATGGACTCAAGGGTTTTGTTCTCGGCGGAAACGGGTCCCCAAAGCCGTAGTTTCGTAGTCGGTATGAACAGAGGAGTGAAAAGCGGAAAACCTATGATGTGGTCCCAGTGGGTGTGGGTGATAAAAATATCGGCGTCGACGGGTCTATTCTTGCAATCATTCGCTACAAGAAATTCACCCAAAAGGCGGGCGCCTGTTCCTAAATCAACGACAATGAGTCTTTCATCCGCCCGGATTTCGAGACAGGATGTGTTCCCTCCGAACACGATTGTGGAAGGACCTGGACAGGGAATTGAACCGCGCGTCCCCCAGAAACGTACTGATAACATAAAATCTCCTTTTAATACCGTAAATCATATATGAAGAAACACTTTAGCTTTTTCAACTTCTTTCATTAAAGAATCACGGACGCTCGAAAGAACGTCATTCGTAATGTTGAGCGTTGCAAAGACAGCGACGTCAAGCGGCTCCGGATTGAAATCGCCTGAAAACTGCAAGTATTCGACGTTTACAAAGAAATTCGCCGCGACAATGGTGAAAAGAATGTCCTTGTGAGGTCCCTTGTAATTTGAATAATTGTGGTGATAAACGATGACGTCGCGGATAGCTCCTTCCAGTTTCCACATATCGGCTATCATAAACCCCACGTCGCAATGGTTTAAGCCGAGCGTCTTATATTCCGTCTTGAAGAGCGGCTCTTTTTTGTCTTCAGCCGCCTTCACAACAGCCAAAAAATCTGTCGGGATAGACTGATTCATGGGAATTTTTCCGATGTCGTGTAGCAACCCCGCAATGAAATATTCCTCGATTGATTTATGGTCAACGTTTCGTTTTTCAGCGAGTAGTTTCGCCGTGACTCCTACACAGAGGGAATGTTGCCAGAACTCCATCTCGTTTATGCCGTCTGCGGTTTTTCCGTCGTGTGAGAGATTCCCCAAAACTGCAGTCGACAGGGCGAGATTCTTCACCGTGTTCAAACCCAGCATAATGATAGCCCGCGCGAGACTGGTAATATGCTGATTCACTCCATAATATACAGAGTTAATGAGCTTCAACAATTTGCCCATCAGTACCGGGTCCAAAGAGATAACCCGCGTCAAATCCGATGGACTTGTCTTAGGGTTATCGCAAATCTCTATCACTTTTGCGACAGACGTCGGAAGACTCGGCATATCTTTTATGTAGCGTTGGATTTTATCCACAGGTTTCATCATCATTTTATCGCGGCAACGGCTTTTTTGATTTTACTCGTAAGCAATTCCGCCAGAGAAGCATCTGGGATGTTGCTCGTTAATTGTTCAAGATACTCAAAGAAATCGGTCAATTCCGACACTTTCAGCTCTTTTCCATCAGATTTTTCGGACTCTCCGCCATCAGAGTCGTCCTCTTTCTCTTGAACCTCTTGCAAGATTCCTCGATGTCCTTCAAGCGTGTTGATGATATGCTCAATATTGAGGCGTACATCGCTTTGAGTGAAGTCGTTTCTATCGTCTTGCGGCAGGAAAGCCGTTATGCCCTTGAGGTATTTGAACAAGTCCACGAGATGCTGAATGGGGACGCCTAGGTATTCGCCCTGCAAGGGACTCGATTGAGTCTTGAATATATTGATGTGAATGTCTGTATCCTCATCTAGCAACATATTAAACAGAGAAAAAACAAAATCGTTTTTATCCGCCTCAAGTATCTGGATGTTCAGCTTGGCGTCTTCGTAATCTTCCCGTATTTCAAGCGCCCGTCGGAAATGGTTCAAAGCTTCTTCTCTGAAGCTCTGTTTCGCCAAAATCACGCCGAGATTGTTCCACGCCTCTGGGTTGAACGGATCTTCGTCTAAAACGAGGTCAAATAAACCGCCCGCATGGTCAATATCACCCAGTCTCGCCTGCGTTACGCCGAGGTTGTTCAGGGCGGACGTCCAAAACGGCTTGAGCGACAGAGCGACTTCGTATTCGCGCGCGGCTTCGCTCAACATATTTATCGAAGACAAGGCAATGGCATAGTTAAAGTGAAATTTCGGGTTGATTCCCGCAAGTTTTACGCCTTGACGGAGAATGTTCACCGCCTTGTTGTACTCTTGATTCTCGAAGTAAACGATGCCCAAATTATTGTAAGCAGGCGCGAAATAAGAGTCAAATTCAATCACTTTCGCGTATGCCATGGAAGCGGCTTTCAAATTGCCGTCAAGTATTTGGATGTCGGCTATGTGGTAATAAAATTCCGCCCGATTTTGGTCGAGTTCTACCGCCTCGTTGAAAATACCGAGCGCGTCCTTGAGTTTGTTCTGTCTGCGGTAGACGAGGGCAAGAACGTTCAAAGCGTCTACGTCGCAAGGATCTTTTTCAATCATGTTCAGTAGCTCGGCTTCAGCTTCGTCGAGTCGGGCGCTCTTCGCAAATACGATGCTCTTGAGGTAATGCGCCAATCTATCGTCACTTTTTTGAAGGGCGTTCTCCAACAGCTTTTCAGCGTCTGCAAAAGCGCTGTTATTGATGAGTCTGACGACTTTATTCGTCTCGAAATTATTCATATTTCTCCTTAAAATATAATTAACCACGGACTTAGATTTACTATTCGCTCCGTAGCGGCCGCGCCGACGCTTCTCGTGAAAACATCCCCAGATGAGGCGGACTCAAGCCGTCGTAAGCGGAGACCGCAAAGTAGTAAAGCGTTCCGTTCTTCAAGCCGTCAATACGTACGCCTGTTTTATTCCCCACGTCAATAGGCGATGCGCCTTGAAGAGCGTCTTCTCCAAAATATTCCCCTATATGTTCTCCATAATACACGAAATAACCTAAAGTATCAATATCGGGACTATTTTTCCATGAGAGAATAACAGCCCCGTCCTTAGCGATAGCTGTAACCATCGTCGGCGGCAGAGGCGGCTCGTTAGGTTTGTAGACGATACTGATTTCGTCCAAGTAAGGACTTGCTTCTCCGTCTCCGCTTGGGTAGAATTGCACGGCTATCTGTACATACCTACCTCGCGTATTGTCCAAATTCTTGCCTGGCGTGAAGACGCTCCAGTTATCGTTCCATACATAGGGGGACTCGGAGGCGCGGATGAAAAATTGTAGTTCCGCGTCGTCTGAAAAACGTCGTATATTCCCGCCCGCGAATTCACTATGCGGAGCGTTGTTGCGAGTGAAGATTCTACCCGTCGAAACGTCCACGCGGACGACGGCGGTGTTCGGTTCGCCCAAATCGATACTCCGCGTTTCTACACGACCACCCTTTCTCGGATATTTAATGGTGTTTGCATCTGCGAAATCCGAATGGAAACAGAACTCGTCCATCAAACCGATGAACCCATCGCCTATCGTAAGAACGCCGTTTTCTCCTATCAGCGGCGTCCAGACTTCGCCGCCTTCCCGCGCTGTGCTTGTCGCGTAAGCGACGGCTTCTGGCTGACCGTTAACCATATATTCAAGAAGTCCTGTCTGAGAATCGAAGCGGATGATATGGTGGGACCAGGCTTTTGGGACAATGGACGACGTTCCGACAAGGATGATTTCCCGTTGCGGCGTATCGCCTGTAGGCGCTATGAAGAATCCGGAAAACGTCCATTGAAAACGATTCTTCGCGGAGATACACCGGATGCGCTGGCTTATGTAACCGTCCGAGGAGCGGGTCGCCGCGGACCATTGGAGAATCTGTTCGCCGTTTCCCATGTTAAAGGGTTGAATCCAAAACTCTATGGAAAAGTCGCCCCAATGCCTGCCCGGTGAAAGTTGCGCCGACATCGATGCGGGTTTTACCACGACGCCCTTGTCTCCAAAAAAACGCGCCGCGCCTTTACCCATACGAGCTGACAAAGCGCCCGCCTGACTCGCCCTACCCTGTATCTCCACCGCGTAGCGTCCCTGCTTGTCATAAAAATTCGACGGTTGGGCTTCATCAAAACTGACGACCATGTCCGCGTCCGGCTCCACCGATTTCATCGACGCAAGGGCAAGCACAGTCCACGGCCTCTGCGACTTCGACTCCGTAACGCCCTCGTTCTTTTCAAACAAAGTCCAGCCTAAACCCGCGCCTATTTTAAAGACTTGCTCGCCTATTGCGAAAAGACGACAGACAGAGCATATAAAAACGACCAAACAGAGCTTCTTTTTCATACATTCGCTCTATTATCTATTATATTTTGCGTTAAGTCAACTAGTAAATTTAAATTGTTCTCTAAAGAGAGCTGAAAATGTAGTTTTGCGGTACGTTAAGAAACATAGTATTCAACTCAAAAATAGACGTTTTCCTTCTGATTTTCGTGAAAACAACCTTGTTTATTTCCAAAAGGCGTGTTATAATAGGTAATTATGGCTCAAAATAAGAGAAAATTGTTTATTATTCTTAATCCCATCGCCGGGAAGGGGAAAGCTATAAAAGCTTATCCCCAGATTGAGAATTTCTTAAAGAAGGCTGGCGTTGAGTTTGAGATAGTCCTGACCGAAAGACCTGGACACGCTTTGGAGATTGTGCGGGGGGGGGGGGCATCAGCAGGCGAGACTGACGTTGTAACGGTTGCGGCCGGCGGCGACGGAACGTGTAACGAGGTGGTGAACGGGCTTTTGACTAGACAGAGCGGCGCAAATCCTAGTCCACCGCTTCTTGGTATTCTACCCGTAGGGCGGGGCAATGACTTCGCCTATAGCGCGCAAACGCCGCATGAAATAGAAAAGGCGCTCGAGATCCTCTTGGAAAGCGCCACCATTCCTCTTGACGTAGGGCTTGTGCATGGAGGTTTTTTCCCGGACGGCAGATACTTCGTCAACGGCGTAGGTATAGGCTTTGATACGAAGGTGGGGTTTGAAGCCGCAAAAATGAACATCCATAGCTCTCTAGGATACGTTTTCGGCGCGATCGTCACAGTCGCCAAATTTGAGTCGTCTCCCGTCCTGGAGATTCGCCATGACGACCAGTCCTTTGTTGAACCGTCCGCCCTCGTGTCCGTCGTGAACGGCAGGCGCATGGGCGGCTCATTCTTCATGGGACCTAACGCTCTCCTCAACGACGGGCTATTGGACTTCTGCGTCATCAAGCATCCCCATTCGAGAAGGCGGCTTGTCAGCATCGTCCTCAAGTACTTCGAGGGCAGACAAATCGAATGCGAAGAGGCTACCGCCGGACGAGGCTCTCGTTTTTTCCTCAAGGCGCTAGAAGGAGGTATGGCCGCTCATTGCGACGGGGAAACAATCTGTTTTGACGGTAAAGAGTTGACGATAACCTGCGTCCCAAACGCCTTACGCCTTATTAGCGGAAGTAAATTCATAAAACAGTAAGTTAAGAAGAAACAAAGACGAGGCGCTGTTGGAAAGTTCATTGCTGATTTCGCGAATCTTACCCTCATCCCTTGTTTCTCCTAAATTGAAATAATTTATCAGATTGAATCTGAAATGACGCTTCCGATTTCAAGAGAGGTTCTTATGAATAAAATCAGACGAGCTATTGTGAATGCGGTTCTAAAAAGGATTCTTGACACGCTTTGCAAGATAGACAGTAAGGAGTTTACCGACGTCTTAACCCGTATGCGCGTCGCGTCGCAACCTCTTATCCTCGCGATAAATCATATCAATTTTTTGGAAGTGCCGATTCTCGTGGCGCACAGTTACCCATTATTACTCACCGGGCTGGTGAAAGCCGAAACGTGGAAGAATCCTATTATGGCGTTTATGTTCGACACTTACGAAGCTATACCTATTGACCGTCAAGGTTCTATTAAGGAAGCTTTCAAGGGAGCGAGGGAGGCGCTGTCAAAAGGCTTTTTCGTATGTATTATGCCGGAAGGCACCAGAAGCAAGACCGGCGTCTTGGGCAAAGGAAAAGCCGGAGTCGTCCAACTATCCCTTGACACGGGCGTCGCGGTGCTTCCTGTGGTCCACTACGGCGGAGAAAACATTTGGAGAAACATCAAGCGTTTCAAGCGGACGCCTTTCCGATTCAGGGTTGGACAGCCGTTCAAGTTCAAGACTGACGGGCGCGTGGACAAAGCCATGCGCGAGGTACTGCTCGACGAGCTTATGGGGCAGATGGCGAAACTGCTTCCGGAAGAGTTACGCGGTACTTACACGGAACAGGCGCGAAAAGAGGCGCAATATTTGGAATTCATCAATTCTTCGCCTGGCGCGTAAACGCAGGCGTAAAGCAGGATTTAAATAAACCTATGATTCATATTTTTGACATTGATTACACGTTAATCAGAAAATCGACGGCTTACCATTTTCTATTAGAAGCTGTAACGCGAAAGAAAATTTCGTTGAAACAGTTAGGAAAACTCCCTCTAGACTGGCTTCATTATAAATTTGGCGCTATTCATTTTGATTTTATCGAGAAAGCTCTCGCTCACATGGCGGGAATCGACGAGTCTTTAATAGACGAAACCGCGGAAAGCTGTTTCAAGCGTAGGTTGCGGCGTAACGTATATCGGGAAGGAGCGCGGCTCGTCAGGCGGATTCAGGACGAAGGCGGCGAAGCGGTACTGGCGACTTCGTCTTTCTACAACCTCGTCCGCCCTTTGGAAAACTTTTTAGGCGTCAAGGAGTCGCTTGCCAGCCGCTTGGAATTCGAGAACGGGAAAACCACAGGTAGAATCGACGGCAAGGCGCTTTTCGGCGCAAACAAGAAAGAGGCTGTTGAAGACTGGCTCAAGAAACGTTCCATTCCTCTTCAAGACGTATGGTTTTATTCGGACTCCTACACAGACCTCCCGCTTTTGTCAGTAGTCGGACATCCAGTCGCCGTGAATCCGGACCGCTTCCTCCGTAAAAAAGCCCGTCAAAACAAATGGCGAATACTTCAATTTCGGGAACTTCTCGTAGGCGAAGCCTGTCGGACGACTTCTTAACGGGCGTTATCTGAAACGCGCCGCTGCCCCCGACAGGTGAACGGCGTCAGACACACGCGCCAGTGCTACCCCGCTTCGGTGTCAGACACTCTCGGCGCTAGACGTCCGCCTTGCGTGCGCCGCTCATTGTCTGCGTCCCTCCGCTCCCCTCCATGCTCTTTATTACTTTTTATCCTTCACCTATTGACAATATCGCCGCATTCGTATACTATAAAACGTTATGATTAAAAGCGGTTTAATATTACCAGGTAAGTACCCCCCCCCCCCCAATTACAATTTAGATAGGGAAAAGGCAAGGTCTTGTCCCGCAAGGCTTTACGCGCCTTGCGTCTCTAAAAATTCGCTCCAAATCTCTAATGAAACGCTCTATATCTTTAATGTTTTGCTCCAAATCTCTAATGATTTACTCCGCGCGAATATTTACGCGGGGTATTCTCGTTTGCCTTTTATTCAAGGTAAC
>JAIRKH010000051.1 GCA_031260245.1 Treponema sp.
TTTTTTTATAGCCCTGCGTCTAAAGCGGGGGCGCCCCTCCTATCAGCTTTGATACGGTATTCTCCACAAAGCTGTTTTCTAAAATTTTCCAAAGTTTTTCGTTATGGCACAGATAAACCTGTTTCTAGTTTCATATTACCTATAGGGACCCTATAGTATTTTGGAAACACTGCTTTACCGTAAACACCCTTACCCGTCCCTGTTCACAAACTCGTTTCTATGCTAGAATGACGTTATGCCAAGGCTTAAAATCCTCATCGTTCCGTGCGTTGAAAAAGGAAAAGGCGGCGGACACCTCGCGCGTTCTATCCGTCTGGCTCAAGAACTCCGCTCATTGGGGAAAGAGGCGTGGGTTTATACGAAGGGCGGGCAGGAATTTACCGACGGAGATGCGGAGAGCGGTACATGGGACGCGGTGATTCTTGATCGATTCAGGACGCCCGCCGCGGAGTTCGCGCGATGGCGGAAGATTGCGCCGATTGTCGGACTCGACGAAGGCGGAGGCGTTAGAAAAAATTTTGACTTTCTGTTGGACGCCCTGCCCAACCTCGAAAAGCACAAGCCCAACATCGCCAATCCATGCTTTCTCTTCTCACAAGATATGGAGGGCGAGCGTCTTGAGAAAGCGCCTACGGGAAAACCGCGTGTTATCGTTACCTTCGGGGCGGAAGATACGGCGGGTTTGACTGCGCCGATTTCTGTAGCGCTTTTACAGCGAGGTTTCGCCGTAACCGCGGTCTTCGGCGCGTTGAATCAAACTAGCGCGGCGACGCGGGAGAAACTTCGGGAATCGGGCGTAGAGATTTGGGAGAATGTGGAGAATCTTGGAGTACGGCTTCGCGGCTTCGCGCTTGTCCTTACCCACTACGGATTAACCGCGTTTGAGAGCTTGAGCGCGCGCGCTCCGGTTCTCCTCGTCTCACCCACACGCTACCACGAAAAGCTGGCGCGGAAAGCGGGTTTTCTGACCGTGAGGCTGTCATTGAAAAAGTCTCTATCGAATTCCCATATAAAAGATCGGCTCCCAGGTACCTATTCTCTCCTCCCTTTCGTTGAAAACTGCAACTTTCTATGCAAAAAATACCGCGCCGACAGAGCCGAATCCCTTGCGGAGTTTCTGGCGCGCATTGAAATCCACGGAACGACCTGCCCCGTATGCGGAAACAAACCCGCAAACCCTCCCGGCGCTCTAGCGCGTTTCTCAAACCGCACATACCGAATCTGCCCCGCGTGCCGTATTGTGTTTATGAGCAGACTCGCCGCGTCGCCCGTCCAATACAACCAAGCTTATTTCTTTGACGCATATAAGAGGCAATACGGAAAAACATATCTGGAAGATTTTTCTCATCTGGTTGAATTGGGGATGAAACGCCTCGTGCATATCAAGAAGATTTTGGGGAAGCCGCGTTCTTCTCCGCAGACAGGGACCGATAGCCCCAAGCAGTATTTGGCGGCAGAGTCCCAGCTCCCGACCCTCTTCGACGTCGGTTGCGCCTACGGGCCTTTTCTCGTTGCCGCGGCGCAGTCAGGCTTTGCGCCTGTCGGTTTGGAACCGGCGAAAGACGCGGCCTCCTATGTGCAAAACACGCTCCATATTCCCTGTTACAACGCCGTCTTTCCTATTCCTTTGGAGGAACGCTTCGATGCGGTTACTCTTTGGTTCGTGATAGAGCATTTCGAGAAAACAGGTGAGGTTTTCACTGAAATCAACAAATTGCTCAAGCCCAAGGGGGTTTTAGCGTTCTCGACGCCGTCTTTTGCAGGAATATCGGCGCGAAAATCGCAGAAGAATTTCCTTGAAAACAGTCCGTTGGACCATTACGCCGTGTTTGACCCGCGGACCATCCGGGCTTTGCTCAAAAGATTCGGCTTTTCGGTAAGAAAAATCGCTACCACAGGCGTTCACCCAGAACGTTTCCCTCTTTTGGGCAAATTTACTCTGAAGCGCCCGCGCTTGCGCGCCTTCTTGTCCTTGTCAATTCGTCTGTTCCGTATGGGCGACACGTTTGAGGTCTACGCTGTGAAGAAGGAGAAACCCGAATAACCGCGCTGTTTGAAAATTCTACGGTAGATTTTCAAACGGAGGCGTTATTCTCTAAAAAGATGCGTTATTTTGATATAGTTTTCAACAGACCCATAGACGCGGCGTTCACTTATGCGGAAGATGCAGAGGGACGAGCCGCTGTGGGGAAACGCGCCAAAGTATTCTTTGGAAATTCCACGGAAATAGGCTTCATCGTGGAGAAGAAAGACGCGCTTCCGCTGGACCTGCCGCCGGAGAAAGTAAAATCCATCGTCAGAGTCGTTGACAGCGCGCCCATTTTTGACGAAAAGGAAATCGCTCTCGCTCATTGGGTCGCGGACTACTACCTGTGCGGCTTCGGCGAAGCGCTTGCCGCCATGCTCCCCTCCGGCAAAAAGACGAAATCAACGCCGTCGCTTTCAGACGCTGATATGGACGAAGTTGCGCCGACGCTTTCCGACGAACAATCCTCCGCGCTTTCCGCGATTTTCGCGGATGAGGAAATAAAGGAAAGCGCTTCTTTTTCGGTAAGGCAAGCGTCCGTAAAGAAGCCTCTGGTTTATTTGTTCGGCATAACAGGTTCGGGCAAGACCGAAGTTTTCCTTCGTGCGGCCGAGGAGACCATACGTCAGGGAAAATCGGTGATTTATTTGGTACCGGAAATCAGCTTGACCATACAGACAGCAGAGGTTATTGGCAGGCGGTTCGGCGGCGGCGCCTCGACTCTCCATTCAGGCATGACTCAAAGCGTACGTCTCAACGAATGGATGCGGGCGCGGAACGGCGAGGTTCGCGTCGTCGTGGGACCGCGAAGCGCGGTCTTCGCTCCGGTACGCAATCTGGGTCTCGTCATCATTGACGAGGAACACGATGGTTCCTACAAGAACGGCTCCACTCCTCGCTACCACGCCCGCCAAGTCGCAATGTACCGGTGCGCCAGCGAAGGCGCGCGCCTGCTTATGGGTTCTGCAACCCCTTCGGTGGAGGCGTGGTATCTGATGAACGGCGCAACGGCGAGCCATATCCCTCTCAAAAAGCTAATCCTCACGCAACGGCTTTCAGGAGGGGATGTTCCTGAAATCAGAATGGTGAGACTCGAAGGAACGGAAGGACGACTGACGCGGGAACTCAAGGACGAAATCCGCAAAACCGCGGCGATGGGCAGGCAAACCATCCTCTTCCTAAACAGGCGCGGGTTCGCCTATTTCTACCACTGCCCGGACTGCGACTTTGAACTCAGGTGCCGAAACTGCTCTGTGTCCCTCACCTACCACAAGGAGCGAAACCGCGTCCTCTGCCACTACTGCGGTTATTCTGAAATCCCGCCACAGGTCTGTCCCAACTGCGGTTCTCTTGACGCGGGTTACGTGGGCTTCGGCGCCGAATCCGTTGAGGAGGAGGTGAAACGGACCTTTCCTGATTTGCGAGTACGACGGGTGGACGCTGACGCCATGCCAGACGGTAAGAGCCTAAAAGAGACGATGGACGCTTTTAGACGGGGCGAATTTGACCTGCTCCTCGGTACGCAGATGGTCGCCAAAGGGTTGAATTTTCCAGGTGTGAGGCTTGTGGGCGTTGTACTTGCCGACACGGGCTTACATTTGCCTGATTTTCGGGCGGCCGAGAGGACGTTTTCGCTAATTGTGCAGGTGGCGGGGCGGTCTGGTAGGTTTTTCCCAGACGGCAAGGTTATTGTTCAGACCTTTCGTCCTTTTGACCCGGTTATCGTAAAAGCCTGTACTCTCGACGTCGAAGGCTTCTTTGAGGCGGAGTTGGAACAACGGACGATTCTCAATTTTCCGCCGTTTTCGCGGCTTATACGTTTTACGGTTCGTTCCAAGGACAAGGAGCGGGCCGCAAGCGCAATCAGGCGACTTGCGTCTCTCGTCCTGCCTCTTTTACCGCCGGACGCGGACGCTCTCGGACCCGCCGAATGTCCCATCGCTCTCATTGCAAGTAACTATCGGTACCAGCTCATCCTGCGAGGGAAAACCATGTCTACTCTGCACGGCGCGACGCGTTCCGCGCTGGCTGTCTACAATCATGGTAAAGACGTCCACTGCTACATGGAAGTTGACGTTGACCCAACGAGTCTGCTCTAGCCAGTACACAGGAGAGAACGCGAACACTCTGTTCAACAATGTTTTTCAAACATGGGGGCGGGTGGAATTCAAGGAGCGTCCCAAGGAGGACAACGCGCCGCTGACGACCAGTTAAAAGATGGTTCAAAAAAGACTTTTCCCCAGACCAAATCGACAGACGATTAAATTGGTTTATCAATAGTAAGAACGGCGCTCTTTTCGTCGGGTTTTAGTAGCCGTATTCATTGGAGAGCCGCGTACGCCCCAGACGTCTTAAATGTAAAAGTCGCGCCCTCCCTGCTTGATTTTTTCTATGTTCGCCAATGTGAGGGCGCGAATCTTCTCGTTGGAAATAGTCGGCGTCTCACGAGCGATAGCCGCGTCCGCCTTTTGCTTGAAAGCCGCGTCTCCATAATCAATAGCGTATTCGGCAAGCGTCGTAAGCGCGTTAGGCAAACACACATTCCTAATTTGACCGCTCTTGGCGAGACTCATAAACCTGTCCCCAGTACGCCCCTTGCGGTAGCACGCGGTACAGAAACTCGGCGTATAACCGTCGTCCATCAATTCGCTCATGATTGACAGCGCGAAACGGTCGTCGTTTACAAAAAACTGCGGATTCCCAACCTCGTCGCCCCGTCGACGCTTCGCATAACCGCCGACTTCGGTGCTGGAACCCGCGCTAATCTGTGAAACGCCCAGCCGTAACAGCCTCTGACGCATATTATGAGTCTCCCGCGTCGATAGAATCATACCGGTAAAAGGTACCGCCAGACGGATAACCGCCACAATCTTGGCGAAGGTTTCATCATCAACCAAATGAGGAAAATCCCCCATATCCATGCCTTCGGCAGGACAGAGGCGCGGTACGGAAATCGTGTGGAAACCCACGCCGAATCGTTCTTCAAGATGCTCGTTGTGAATCATCAAGCCCAAAACCTCGAAGTAAGGGTCGGCCAAACCGAAAAGAACGCCCCCACCCACGTCGTCGATACCCGCTTCATGAGCGCGGTCAAACGCGGTCAAATGATAAGCGAAGTTTCTCTTGGGACCTGCAATATGAACCTTTTCATAAGTGGGTTGATGATAGGTTTCCTGAAAAAGGATGTATGTGCCAATGCCGACGTCTTTCAATTTACGGTAGTTTTCTACTGTGGTCGCCGCTATGTTTACGTTAACGCGCCGTATTTCGCCGTTTTCAAACTTCATATCGTAAATCGTCTTTATGCAATCAACGACGTAGTCGATAGGACAAACCGCATCGTTCTCGCCGGTTTCGAGCGCGATGCGCTTGTGTCCCATCGCTTCCAAAACCCGCACCTCTTCCCGCACCTCTTCTTGCGTCAATTTTTTCCGCGCAAATTCGTGCTTGCAATTATAAGAACAATAACTGCACCTGTTCACACAGTAGTCGCTCGTATAGAGAGGCGCGAACATAACGATGCGGTTGCCGTAGACGCGTTCCTTGATTTTTAAGGCGATTTGATTCACCCGTTCCAAGTGTTCGGGGTTCTCACTGACTAAAAGCGCCGCTATTTCGCGGTGGTTCAGCCCTTCAAACCGCTCCGCTTTGTCTAAATAACCGTTGATTTCAGCGTCAGAAACGTCTCTCGCCTCGACGAGTAAGTTTTCTATATAATTCTTATCAATAAAAGTTTTTTCTTCCATAAAAGATTCTCCTCCGAACAGCGCTACTCCGCGCTCTCAATTTCCTTTGATACCGCCGTTTTAACGGTAACGCCTGGAATATTGCCAAGTTTGCCGGTGAGGGCGTTAATTTCGTCAATTTCCGCCGCAATGGTAACCGCTACCACGCCAATATCTTCCGCGTCAAACGGGACGCCCATGCGTCCTTTGATAATGCCTTTGTACACCGAGATGACTCCGTTGAACTGTTTTTGAGTCTGGGCGGGATTCTCCAAAACCGCCCCAATAACCGCTATTCGCATATTTCCTCCTATGGTTTCTTGTAAAAAAAAAACGCCCGGACGAGGGCGTTATCCATTCGTAAGTATAAACTTCACTTTTCGCCCTCGATAAACCAGAACACGTCTTTGTTCACAAGGTTGTTTAGTATAACAAAGAATTTTAATTATAACAAGACTCTTATCAAACAAAATTCATATTTTTATATAGTTTACCGCTTGACATAAATCAATTTTTTGATTATGATGAAAAAAACTAGGAGAGATGTCCGAGCGGTTGAAGGAGGCGGTCTTGAAAACCGTTGCGCCGAAAGGCGCCGGGGGTTCGAATCCCTCTCTCTCCGCTATGTTTTTACTGGAGCGGTGACCGAGTGGCCGAAGGTGGCTCCCTGCTAAGGAGTTTTACCCCTAAAGGGTAACGGAGGTTCGAATCCTCTCTGCTCCGTTCAATGTAAAAAATTACGGAAAACCTATCAAAATAGACGGTCTTTGATACGAGGTTGTAGCTCAGTTGGATAGAGCATCAGATTGCGGATCTGAAGGTCGCACGTTCAAGTCGTGTCAGCCTCATCTTTATTTTGTTTCAGTTGTTTTCACTTGTCTGTCAATAAAAGAACGCCTAAAAGCGCACGGAAAAATCCTTATATAGACCTTTCGGCTCATGAAACGAGAAATCAACCGAAACGACGTGAGCGTAGGGCGGTCCCTCGTGAAGCCATTCCATCAACGCGTCCGTATCCCCGCCTTCAGCCCACACTTCCACGTCTCCGTCGCCCGCGTTTCGTACCCAGCCGGAAATTTTTAGGGAGCGGGCTTTGTTTAGACAAGCGTAGCGGAAACCTACTCCTTGAACTCGTCCGCTCACTCGCGCAAAAAACGCCTTATTCATCCTTACTACCCTTAACGCGCTTGTTCGGATAAGAATGGTCCTATCCGAACAAGTCGGACTCCATACCCTGCCGCTTTGGTTCGCAAGCGGATTTTGAGCATAGAATCTTATTCCATTGAGAAAGACGGTTCAAGGCGTCCAAAGGCGTCAACGCGTCAACGTCGATTTCCTTAATTTCTGCGATGATTCTTTCCCAAGCATTATCTTTGTTTTTTGAGGGGCGATTCCCTTTCCGTATAGAAGGTCCATGACTATTCCCCGTTTCAGGCAAGGATTCGAACTTTCTGAAGGAATTCTCGTTTGCGTTGAGTCGTTCCATGACGCGACTCGCTCGTTCAAGCGCTTTTTCGCTCAAGCCGGCGAATTTGGCGACGTGTAAACCATAAGATTCGGACGCCGCTCCCTCCTTGAGGCGGCGCAAGAAGACCAACTCCCCGTCCTTGTCAAGCGTTTCCATAGAGCGGTTCGCCAGATGCGGGTGGGAAAGCAGGGAAAGCTCGTGGTAATGGGTGGCGAAAAGAGTCCGACACCGCATTTCGAGCAACTCTTCGCTCACAGCCCATGCAATGGCAAGCCCATCCTTGACGCCAGTGCCGCGCCCCACCTCGTCCATGATGACTAGACTCTTTTCGGTGGCCGTGTTCAAAATGTAAGCCGTTTCGTTCATTTCAACCAAAAAGGTCGATTCGCCGTGCGCAAGATTGTCCCAAGCGCCCACGCGGCAGTAAACGCGGTCAACCAAGCCGATTTCCGCCTTCTGCGCCGGAACAAAACTCCCCATTTGCGCCATGACGACAATGAGCGCGGTCTGGCGCAGGTATGTTGACTTACCCGCCATGTTCGGACCCGTGATGAGGGCGAAAGAAACGCGGTCCCGGTCGAGGTGAATGTCATTGGGAATGAATTCGCCTGTCGGGATATGCGCTTCAACCACCGGATGTCGCGCTTCAGTAATGTCCAAGCTCGCCTTCTCATGCAGAATAGGCCGCCGCCATCCCCGCATAAGCGCGACGTGGGCGAGACTCTGCGCCGCGTCAAGCTCCGCGATTTGCTCGACAAGTCCCGCCAGTTCTCTCAAAAGCGACTTGGTTTTTTCGCGTAATTCGAGGAAGAGTCGACGCTCGAACTCCACGATTCTGTCGTCTGCGCCGTTGATGTCGGACTCAAGCGTCCCAAGTCGGTCGGTCGTATAACGTTCCCCGCCCGCTATTCCTTGTCTCTTGATAAAACGGCGCGGTACCTTAGCGATTTGCGCGTTTGTTACCTCGAAAAAATAGCCGATTTGCCTATTGAATCGAATTTTCAAGTTGGAAATTCCGGTCCTAAGCCGCTCTTCCTCCAAATACGCCTCTAACATATTCCGTCCTTCCTCTCTGAACCTATGGAGTTGGTCCAATTCGGCGTTGAAACCACGCCGAATCAGATTACCTTCAGTCAAAAGAATGGATGGGTCGTCGCAGAGCCCATCAGACAGGATTTTTTCCATGGACGAAAGTCGGCTGACCCCGTCCTCGTCGAGCGCAAGCGCGTATTTTCCCTCGAATTTAATTGTCTCTCCATTCTTCAATATTCGTGAAAGCGACTCAAAGGCGGCAAGAGCGTTTTTTATAGAATAAAGATCCTTACCATGCGCCTTGTCCATTGCGAGGCGGGCGCGGAGCCGCTCAATATCCGGCGTCTTGCCCAGAATCGCGCGGATTTCGTCGAGGATTTCCGGATGGTCGTAGAAGAATTCCACTGTGTCGAGGCGCTTCCCTATGCGTTCCTTGTCTCTGAGCAGGAAAAGGATGCGGCGTTTCAGGAGCCGACGTCCCATTGCAGAGCGAGTTTCGTCCAATACCTCTAAGAGCGAAAAACCGGCGCTGCCGTCATGGAGGTTTCTGACGAGTTCCAGGTTGCGTTGCGCGGCTTCGTCGAGTCCCACGAATTCATCGTCTTGATGTAATTCCACGCTCTTGATGTGAGGTATCAAGCCGCCGGCCGTTTCGTCGAGATAGTCGAGGAGCGCGGCTATAGCAGGGATCTCGGGGCTTGTCTCGTCAAGCCCCCATCCTTTGATTGAACCAAACTGCTTCTGTACACGCTTTAAGCCTTCTCCCCCGCCAAATAGCCAGTCTCCCCATTTGTTCAGGACGATTTTGCGCTCGTTGAGCGCTGTCGCTACTGCGTCCTCGTAAAGGAGAGATTCTTGGACGATGATTTCCTTCACTTGAAGGCGTTCCAATTCTTGTCGGAGTCGATGCGCGCCGTCCAAGGAGGAGGCGTGGAATTGGCCGGCGGAAAGGTCAACGTAGGCGAAAGAAATGACGTCGCCTGCTCTGGCGATACAGGCGAGGTAGTTAGCGCTTGACCCGTCGAGGTAATCCTCGTCAACAGTGGTACCAGGGGTTACGACCTCAATGACCTTGCGTTCCACGAGTCCCTTGCCAGGTTCAGAAACCTGCTCACAGACCGCGACTTTCTTGCCGAGTTTGAGCAGGCGGGCTATATATTGCCGCGCCGCATGATACGGCACGCCGCACATGGGATACTGATTGCGGTGGGTCAGGGTGAGGTTCAGCAAACCGGACACCTCAACGGCGTCCTGTCCGAACATTTCGTAAAAGTCGCCCAATCTAAAAAAAAGCACTGTGTCTTTGTGTTCTCGCTTGATTCTTCGATACTGATCAAGCATAGGTGTTGAGTCAGAATTCATTTTTTACAATGGTAATAAAAAACCGAGAAAAATACAAGCGCAGGCATAACTGTTAGGCGAAACTTTTTGCGCCTCGCTATGGGCAACCTAGAAATCGGGGCGTATTCCGAAATCGCGTAACAAAAACCCTGAACGGATTCGGCGCGGGGGCTGCCTCTTGTTGAGTATCTTTAAGGAAATTTACGCCCGTATTTTAATCAATCGGTAATAAGAAAGGCGTTTACGCTTATGTCTTGGACGGGCAAAGAAAGACATTTGAATATTAGGGCATTTAGCGACAAAAGGGAAGCGTACGAAAGACAAAAAGGCGTCTGCCCCACAAGAAATGGACGATTGCTCAGTTGGACAGCGTCTTTCAACGCGAAGGGCAAACCCTTCGGACTTATTATTCCGATAAATCGGACGAGTTGTAAGGCAGGAATCGTTTTACACCGATTATTCGCGGACCGAAGTACCGGTCTGAAAGCGGAGAAACGACGACCCCGCGCCTTGGACCGTCTGAAACCGCGTGTATCACGGCGTTTTCGTCTAAAAGAATGGCGGAATGATTGATACTTCCTTTTCCGCCTTTTTGCGAAGAAAAGACAATGACGTCTCCTGGACGAGCGTCTTTCAACGCGACGGTTTCGGCGTCCGACGCCCAGATTCCCCGTGAAGAACGAGGAATATCCATCTCAACCGCGTTATGATAGACGAACCACACGAAGCCGGAGCAATCAAACCCTTTAGGCGTACTACCTGCGGAACGATAAGGCGTTCCAAGGTATTTTCGCGCCAACGTGATAAGGTCTCCTCGGTCGTCGGCGGATATCGAAACCATCGCCGAAATCGCTAGTATCGCGCATAACAAACGTTTCATAGATACTCCTTTTGTATTTAAAACAACCCGCTGACCGCGCCGTCCGCGTCGACGTCGACGCCCATGAACGCGGGCTTCGACGGCAAGCCGGGCATAGTGGAGATATCGCCTGCAAGCGGGTACACGAAACCCGCGCCCGCGGACAGTCGCGCTTCCCGCACCGGCAGGCGGAAGCCTTTAGGCGCGCCTTTCAGGGATGGATCGTGGGACAGGGAATATTGAGTCTTCGCCATGCAGATAGGCAGGTTTCCGTAGCCGCGCGCCTCCAACCATTCGAGGGAGTCCATAGCCTCTTTAGTAAAATCGACGCGGTCCGCGCCGTAGACTTTTTGCGCGACGGTCGTTATCTTTTCGGATAAAGGAGCGTCGAGTTCGTAAAGGAATTGACATTCGGCGGGTAATTCCGCGGCTTTTTCCACCGCGCGGGCGAGGTCTACCGCTCCTTCGCCGCCGTGTTCCCAATGCCGCGCGACGACCGCGTCGACCGCGCCCGCTTTCACAGCTTCGGTTTTCACGAGATCCCATTCCGCGGGTGTGTCTGTGGGAAAAGCATTCACCGCGACCACGGTTCGCGCTCCGAATTGTTTGACGATATTGATGTGGGCGCGGAGGTTAGCGATCCCCGCGCGCAAAAGCTCGATATTTTCCTCTTTATAAACCGAAGGCAGAGGTTTGCCTGGGGTAACTAAAGGACCGCCGCCGTGGGATTTCAGCGCTCGCACGGTTGCCACAAGCACAACCGCGTCGGGCGTCAGACCGGAGATGCGGCATTTTATGTCAAAGAATTTCTCCATGCCCATATCCGCGCCAAACCCGCTTTCCGTTACCACGTAATCCGCGTAACGGGACGCTATCAAGTCCGCAATCACGGAGGAATTGCCGTGCGCGATGTTGGCGAAGGGACCCGCATGAACGAACGCGGGCTGTTCTTCGAGAGTTTGCATGAGGTTAGGCTTCAGGGCGTCTTTCATAAGCGCGGTCATCGCGCCCGCGACGCCGAAATCTTCGGCTGTGAGCGTCTTCTCTTTCTTGTCAAACGCGAGTATCATGCGTCCAAGACGGGCGCGGAGGTCTGATAGATCGGTCGCCAGCGCCAGAATCGCCATGACTTCGCTTGCGACCGCGATGTCAAAACGAGTTTCCCGCATGGGACCGTCCGCCTTGGCGCCCAAACCGACGAGTACATGGCGCAAGGCGCGGTCGTTCATATCCACGACTCGCCCGATGTTTACGCGGTAAGGATCTACTTCGAGGAATTTCAGGTTTTGTTTTTCGAAATACGCGGGGGACCAGCGGGACTCGTGGTAGATACGCGCGTCTACCGCGGCGGCCGCCAGGTTATGAGCCGCTTGAACCGCGTGAATATCGCCGGTGAGGTGGAGGTTGAAGTCTTCCATGGGGATGATTTGGCTATATCCGCCGCCCGCGGCGCCGCCTTTTATGCCGAATGTGGGTCCCATAGACGGCTGTCTGAGCGCGGCGACCGCGTTTTTCCCGATGAGTCCGAGTCCTTGTACAAGCCCTACAGTTGTGGTTGTTTTACCTTCGCCCAAGGGCGTAGGGTTTATCGCGGTTACGTTGATGTACTTCGCGCGGGGCTTGGGCGCGAGCGGGTCTTTCAGGACGCGCCAATCAATCTTGGCTTTTAATTTGCCGTATTCTTCAATATATTGAGCGGGGATTCCCAGACGCTCCGCGATTTCGCGTATAGGCTTTGGCGTCGCGGCGCGCGCTATTTCAATATCAGACGGCGTAGGAAATTTCTTGGTTACTGACATAGACGTTATTATACATGGGGACTGAAAAATACGCAAGGAAATATTTGACAATTTCTACTCCTTAATATAAACTGCGTTTATGCAGAAAAGGCGACAGAATAATATAACGGCGATGAACAGGTTAGCCATACTGGTTGGCGCGCTTGCAACGTCGTGCGCGACCGCGCTGAAACATAGCGCTCCCCCTGCTCGGTGGCTGAATCCGCCACAGAACGTTGGATATTACTTGAGGCGCGGGTAAAGGCGATACAAATTGATTACGAGGTATGGACCGGTCGACGCGCCGAAAGCTTCTTTACGGAAGTACTGCGCGTTACGTCTGTCGTTGCGGTGCAAATATTATGTACTGGTGAGTGAAGTACTTAAACGGGCGGTGAAGCTT
>JAIRKH010000077.1 GCA_031260245.1 Treponema sp.
CATCTTTATCACTTCCAAAGACAAGCAAACCTCGTATTGCCTGACACACAATTTTCGGATCGTTGTCATTCAAAAAATCAAACATAAGAGGTTTATTTGCGCATTTGCGCTGTCTGCCAATAGAAGATACTATCTCTCTACGCACGCCTGTATCGGTTTCATTTTTGTAAAGCGCTACAAGCGGTTCAACGTTAGATTTTCCATTTAATTTTCCTATGTTTTTTACGGCGTTTAGGCGCACTTGTGAATGACTGTGCGATAAAAGATTATAAAGAAAGTCAGCTTGAAAATCCTGCGGCAATCGCCCAAGTCCCTCAAGTATAAATACAATACTCCCTACATCGCGTTGGGCATTGACAAGAGCGGCTATGCCGCCATTTCCCCTACGTTTTAACTCTGTTATGTATTCTTTGGTCAACATTTTATCCTCGCTATCTAAATTTAGTCGATTTTGACGAGTCTGTCAAGGGCAATTTAAGGCTTACAAGATATGTTTTCGGTGATTTTATACATAAAATTGACGCGGCGTTTCGCATAAAAAGACTGTTTACGCTTCGCCGCCGGTAGCGGCTCGAAGTTCCGTTTGCTTATCCGCTCCGCCAAACCATCGTATACCGCTAACGGGTTTCGCCCGCAGTTTTTACCTGTTTCGGCGCTTTGAGGACTTTTCCTATGGAGAGCGTGTCGTTCAAGTTCATGTCGTTGGCGTTCGCCAAGGCGTCGGGGGTAATGCGGTATTTGGACGCGATAGACCAAAGCGTCTCACCTTTCTCAACGACGTGCTCATCGGTGAACCGCGTCGTATCTAGCGACGTTCTTTCATTATTGGGGGGAGGTACGTCTTTCAGTGCGGGTATGAGAAGACGTTCCCCGATTTTAAGGATGGTCGGCTTGACGCCGGGATTCGCCTGCGTTATCAGTTCCACGGATACGCCGTAGCGCCGCGCCAAAGCGAAAAGCGTGTCCCCTGATTTTATCACATGAATGTAGTATTTGACGAGTTGAACGTCGGTTCTTTCTAAGACCGCGTTGATCCGTTCCGCGTCTGAAATGTGGACTTTGAGTAGATAGTTTCTATCCGGGGGCGTTATGTTGTAGAAGAGATCCTGATTCGCCTTTTGTAGTTTTGATAGGTCAACGCCGCTCGCGTTGGCCAAAAGTCTTAAATCAACGCTTCTCCCTACGTTGACGCGAGTCCATTCGGGGGACCGTTCCCAATTCACTTCCAGCCCGAACTTCCGTTGATTGGCGAGAATGTAGGAAACAGCGAGTAGTTTAGGTACGTAGTGGACGGTCTCGGTTTTGAGGCGTTTCGCGCGGCTGAGTTCCCAATAGTCTTTGACGCCGGTCTGCTTCACGACTCTGTTGACGCCCCCAAGCCCCATATTATAAGCCGACAACGCCAGCGCCCAATCGCCTAACGCCCTGTGGTTTTCCGCAAGTTTGGACAGCGCCCCTTCGGTCGCTTTCCAGAAATCAAGGCGTTCGTCAACCCATTCGGTTATATCCATGTAGGGTTTTACGCTGTTCCGCATGAATTGCCATAAGCCGGTCGCGCCGGACTTGCTCCGCGAAGCGCCGATAAAGCCAGACTCGACGACTGGAACGTAGAGTAGTTCCCACGGGAGGTTTCTCTCTTCAATTCTTTGTCTGATGAAGGCTATATACGGCTTCCCATTCTCCATGACATCGGAAAGCCATTTGAGTCCCGCTTTCGTCGAATAGCGCTTGATGTATTCTTGTGTAAGGGGCTCGTCAAAGCCTGCTATGTTAAAGGGGAAATCTGACTTCTCCTTGAGGCGCGACGGTATCTCAGAGGGCGAAGTCCGCAAAGGACGCGGAAAAGTCGGCTCCACAAACGTAAACGCAAACTCTTCCGCCTCGCGCTCCTCGGCAAAGGCGTTGAAAACGACGAAGATAAGGCAAAGCTTAAAAAGAAGCTTTGTATTCCTTATAAAAAGCAATATTACCTCAACGCGGACGCGGCGTCTTTCGTAGCTCGGTTCCAGAACTGGCTTCGTCCGATACCGAATCCTATCTCGCCGCGCATCTCCAACACGTCAGTCTTGTACTTCTTGCCGTCGGCTTTGCGAAAGGTGATTTTGCACTTATACATCTTGCCGCTTTCGGGGTCTATAATGTTTCCCCTGCTCCACGCGCCTTCGCCGTCTCTCTTCAAGCCGAAAATCCATGGGGTTCCCGCGAGCGGCATTTCTCTCACGTCTCCGGGTATCGGAAAGCCTTCGTAGCTACTTTTGCATGTAACCGCTTTCAGCGTCGGTGGAAAGCCCGCGACTGAAAGCATTTTTCCGAACAGGACTCCGTTCGTCTGGTAGATTTCCCAACCCGCGGTCGTCTTTTGCGTCTCATCGACACTCAGCCAGAACCCTTCAACAGGGTCGGCCGCAAATACGGTTTCTGCAAGGAATCCTATACAGAATATGAAAAGAAGTTTTCTCATTTATATCTCCTTTCTTTGTTTTGAAAACGAGAGAATCGGCGCGTCGTAAAGTTTAATGTCCCTATCTCCCGTTTATTTCCGTGAGTCGCGCTATTTCTTGCGCGAACGCATCGGTCAGGGCGTCCGCGGGCGTCCGCCACCGCCAGTTGTCGCCGACGGTCGACGGCGTGTTCATACGCGCCGAATCGTCTAAACAGAGGTAGTCCTGTAGGGGGATAACGGCGAGGTCCGCGACGCTCGACAGCGCGGCGCGGATAAACGCGCGCACACCCGCGGTCTCGTCCTCAACGCCAAGATAGTCTTTGGCGAGTCTGACATCTTCGGGACGCGCGGTTCTGAACCAGCCCAGGGTCGTAGCGTTGTCGTGGGTGCCAGTATAAACGGCGCAATTACGGATGTAGGCGTAGGGCATATAGCAGTCTGCCTCGCGGGAATCAAACGCGAATTGCAGTACCTTCATGCCAGGAAAGCCTGACGCGTCGAGTAAAGCCCGTACTTCGCTTGTGAGGAAGCCTAAATCCTCCGCGATGATTCTCTTCTCCCCATCTTTTTCTCCAAGGGCGCGGAGCGCGGATATGAAATCCATACCCGGTCCCTTTTCCCACGAGCCGACCGTCGCGTCTTGCGCGTCGCTTGGAATGGAATAATAGCTTTCAAACCCGCGAAAATGGTCGATTCTTACTATGTCAAAGAGGGAAAGACTCTCCCGCATACGGTCGAGCCACCACGCAAAGCCCGTCTCCTTCATCTTGTCCCAGTCGTAGAGCGGGTTTCCCCATAGTTGTCCCTTTGCGGAGAACGCGTCCGGCGGACAGCCTGCGACCACTTTAGGTTTGCGGTCTTGGTCCAATTGAAACAGATACGGGTTCGCCCACACGTCCGCGCTGTCCATAGCCACATAAATCGGCGTATCCCCGATGACGGAAACGCCTTTCTGCGCGGCGTACGCCTTGAGCGTCTTCCATTGCGTCAAAGCGGTCCATTGGACGAATGTGTGATACTCGACGTCTTTCAAGAGTTCCTCTTTCACACAGACGTTTTCTTTGAAACGCTCGTTCTCTTCCCACAATAGCCACGATTTACCGTTATTTTTCCGCTTGAGCGCCATGAAAAGACAGTAATCGTCGAGCCAAAAGGCGTTTTCTATACGGAATTTGTCGAGTTCTTCTGATAAGCCCAATTGTTTGAACCGCGAAAACGCCTTGCGTAAGAGAGGCTCGCGGTTCTTGAACAGTAGTCCGTAATCAACTCGTCCTTGCCCCCATTCAAACGCGTCTATTTCCGCCTTTTCCAAGTATCCTTGTTCGTAGAGTTCGTCCAAATCAATATAATAAGGGCTGATTGCGAAAGCGGAGAAGCTCATGTAGGGGCTGTCGCCCCAACTTGTGGGCCCTAGGGGGAGAATCTGCCACTGCTGTCTAGCTTTCTCAAGGAAGTCTATCCACTCCCGCGCGGCTTTGCCAAAGGTTCCTATGCCATAGGGGGACGGTAGACTGCTCACTGCAAGTAGGATACCGGCTTTCCGTTTGTTTGCTATAGAAAAGATAGTAGAATCTGTTTTCATGCGTTTCTCATAGTGTACTCTTATAGAAAAAATAAGTCAAGTCTTAAAATATCGGCTTACGGATGGAGTTTAAAGCGTTACTGCTTCCGTATCTTGTAAATGAGGAGGAGCAACTTATAGTAGAGGTATGGGAATATACGAAAAATATGGAGCGGGTTTTTACAGCAGAAGCCGATCCATTCAAGTCCGTGTTCAAAAGAATAATCCGATGGGTGGCGTTTTTTATTTGCGAAAACGTCGATAACGTCGCTACACCAGAGGCGAATCCCGTATCCTATGTTGTCCGAATTTCTGTGTATCCACAGTTCTTCGCCGTGTACGCCTTTACCGGCCAAAAGCAGAGACGGAGACGCTTTTCTGATAGCTTCGATGATGTCGCCTTCTTTCTGTTTCTTGAAGTATCCGGGGTAGCGGCCGATGATTTTTAGAAAGGGAAACGTATGGCTGACGTTAGCTTCGGCTTGATTGAGCGTTTTCTTTTTCCCGCCGATTAAATATAAAGAAAGCTCGCGGATTTCCAGTATTGAAAGCAATTTGATGATAAAATTAAAAGGCATATAACGAACCGCCTTCTTGCCGTATAAAAAACGAGAGCCGCTCACGAGACTCTTTGATATGGGTATGACCAGATCCGCGTTCATAATATATGAGCGGTACTCGCCGTTCCTTCGCGCCCGCAATAAATCCCACAGGGACAAAAGCGCTATGTTTTTCGGCCTTTTGCTTGACAGCAATTCATTGACCACGAAGAAAATGTCAGCTTCTTGCACAATATCGAGCGGGACGTTTAATAGGCTTATCCGTTCTCTTTTTAACTCTTTTTCGTCCATTTTTCCACCTCCAAAAGGATGGTTTTTACCGCGCCTATGGCGTAAACGCTCGCTGTTTCAACGCGCATGACGCTTTGTCCCATGACAAGCGGGATAAACCCCAAATTCATAAAGAAGGCGGCTTCTCGTTTGGAAAAGCCGCCTTCAGGTCCAACAAGCGCCGCGGCCGCGTCGCAATCTTCAAGCGCTTGGTGAAAACTACTCTCCGCAAGCGGCGTCTGATGCAGTAAAAGCCCGGAGGGTTTCCGATAGGCGCTCCTGAACGCGCCCCACCGCGCCGCCATTTCATCCATAGCGCACACGTTACAAATCTCGGTCTCCACGTTTGAACCGCTCTGTTGGCGGGCTTCTCTTATGATTCGTCTCCACCGCTCCAGTCTTCCGTTCTTGTTCTCTCTCGCGACGTCCTGTTTGAGAACGCAGTATTCTGAAACAAAGGGAACAATTTCACTTACGCCCGCTTCTGTAGCCTGTCTGATTATCGTATCAATTTTCACGCCCTTGGGTAAAGCCTGAAAGAGTGTAATGGGCGGTAGAGTCCGAGTCGGCGATATTTCCTGTTCGAGGCGCTGACAGATAAGTCGGAACTCGTCCATTTTCTGTACCAAAAGGCGAATTTCCTTACCGTCTGGTAAAACCGCCTTGAAAACGACGCCTTCCTTATAACGTCTCACACGCGCGAGATAGTGATAATCATCTCCTGTCAAAACAACGACGCCGCCCTTCGGCGCAATCGTCAACAAAAACTGCTTCATGTTCCCCTGCAATGGGTTATAAGTATATATATCGGAGGGAACCCTGTCAAGAATATTACGGTTTTTGCAAGGAATTTAAAGCGGTAATTTTGAAAGTATGAGATTTTAGAAAGGCAATGAGAAATCGCAGTCATTCACTCTCTATTTCCCGTTGAGCGGCGTATTCGTTCATACGCCTGAGCCTACGGGAAAGTTCGCGCGCGAGGTTCAAGATTATCATGGCGTACGTATGAATATCCTCTTTGTAAATCTTATAGAGCGCCGTATTTGAGAGACTTACGGTTTTGACGTCGCTCATGGCCAGAAGAGTCGCTGAAGCGGGTCTAACTCCGAGTATTTCCATTTCGCCCACCGCGTCTCCACTGTCGAATTCGGCAAGCGTTATGCCGTCCTTTCGTACGATCACATTACCTTCAAGAATGAAGAATACGCGATCGTTACGATCGCCTTCTTTCAGGATAGTTTGCCCGGTGAGAAACCGTCGTTCTTCCAGATAGGGCAGAACGCCAGCTATCTGATCTTCGGAGAGCCCGCCGAACAAGGCGTACTTTTGTAATCTTGGGACTTCTAACGTCATAAACGCCTCTTCCGCTTACACATTGAATTTGAAAAACATTACGTCGCCGTCTTGAACAACGTATTCTCTGCCTTCAACACGATATTTGCCCGCTTCCTTTATTTTCGCCTCTGAACCGTAAAGAACGATGTCGCTATAGGAGTAGACTTCGGCTTTGATGAAACCTTTTTCAAAGTCCGTGTGGATGACCCCAGCCGCTTTAGGCGCGGTATCTCCCGTCTGAATCGTCCACGCCCTACATTCGTCCGCGCCTGCCGTGAAAAACGTTCTCAAGCCCAACAAGCGGTATGCAGCGTGAGTCAAGACGGTAAGTCCTGGCTTCTTTAATCCAATCTCCGTAAGGAAGGCTTTTTTTTCTTCCATGTCTTCAATGTCGGCAAGCTCCGCTTCGAACTTGCCGCAGATAACGACAGCCTCAGCGCCTTCCGCAGCCGCTCGGCGCTGAACAGCGGCCGTATATTCATTCGGTTTGCCGACGGCAAACGTTTTCATACCATCCTCGTCAACGTTGCACACATAGACTTGCGGTTTCATAGTGATAAAACGGCAGTCGTAAACCGCCGTTTTTTCGTCGTCGGACAAAACCGCGGAAAGCGCTCTGCCTCCCTTTTCTAAAACGACTTCTATCTTTCCAAGCGCCGTCAGAACCGTCTCTGTAGCCTTTTGTTCTTGTTTATTCTGAGCTTTAAGACTTCGTTCCGCTCTTTCTCTGCGTTTTGCGAGAGTCTCCAAATCGGCAAGGGCAAGTTCTATATTGATGGTTTCCATATCCGCGTCCGGATCCACTTTATTCGCCACATGGACCACATCCGCGTCGTTAAAACATCGAACTACGTGGGCGACGACCCCTACCTCGCGTATGTGGGACAGGAATTGGTTGCCCAGTCCCTCGCCCTCTGACGCGCCCTTGACCAGCCCGGCAATATCGACGAATTCCACTGCCGCCGGAATTTTCCGTTTGGGCTTAAAAATCTCCGCTAATTTGTCAAGTCTTTCGTCGGCGAGGTTCACGACGCCGACGTTAGGATTGATGGTACAGAACGGATAATTAGCTACTTCTGCAGGCGAAGAGCTTAACGCCGAAAAAATGGTTGATTTCCCCACGTTGGGGAGTCCTACGATACCGCAATTAAACGCCATAAAGACAGTATACCTTTTTAGAGAAAAGAGTCAATAAATTAAACGGACGATACGAGGCGAAAATATTTATTTTCTAATTTATAAAACGAAATAATCGCCCAATTCTTGGCGGCGTCCTCATATTCAATGCCGCGTATACGTCTTACAAAGAATAGGTTAAAAGATAAAAACAGTCGGCGTAAAGTTATATCCTGGGCATGAATTATATTATATGAACGATAAACGGGCGGAAAGTGATAAACAAAAGACGATTCGTTTAGAATTTTGAACCCTATCCCCCGCTAAAGACGGGTGATATTCCCCTAACTTACGCCGCATGGATTTCTCCTTGCAACGATGGTTTCGGGCTTTCCTGTTTCACAGAACTGTTTGGTTCTCCGCAGGCATTTTGACTTCCGTAGTTCCCAGACGTACTATCTTGAACGCGCTCTATTTTTTCACACCCCTTGCGGAGTATGTTAAGCGCTGC
>JAIRKH010000034.1 GCA_031260245.1 Treponema sp.
CGCGCGCTCACCACTTCCAGGGTTCTAAAGCGGACGCGGTAGTAATCGCCTATATCTTCCCCAATACCGGCGATGATTGATTGCGCGCCCAACTTCTGTCCGATGGACTGCATCGACTCATCGCTCACTTCCCCAGACAATTGAAACTTCATCTCTTCCTTGATAAGGTCAAGATTCTTGCGGTCAAGGACTATTAGTTTCCCACTGGCTGTAACCGAAGCGGCCAACTCGTCGATAATATAGTCCGATAGGCGTTTTGAAGTTGTATTGACGTCAAGGATAATAATTCTGGCGTCCTTTTCCAACTTATCCTCGATGCCAACCGCGATGTTCCGAATCGCTTGGTCAAGAGAAACGAGCGTCTGCGCGTGAGCCGTCCCGAACAATCCGATAAAGCACAGCATAAATAACGCCGTTACCGTCGGCTTCCGCAACGCGAAGCGCAGACCTATTCCATAAATTTTCATCTCTATCCCTCTTTGGTTTTACCTTTATGTAAAATGTTTAGATTTTAGCGGCGGTTCCCATAGCCAACGACTGCTTTACGAGAACTCCTTCCGCCTTGTACGCACTGCGCGTACTACATAAGCCGTCATGGTCGTCGGCGTTTGCGACCGCCGACTGACAACACCCGCAAAACACGTCAGACGTTTTTGGTGTCAGACACTCTTGTTGGCGTCAGGCGCTCTTGTTGGTGTCAGACACCCGCGGCGACAAGTTAAGAATTCTTGTCCACTGATTACAAGAAATCTGCGTAATCTGTGGACCCCTCTTTCGGGTGTCAGGCACTTTCGGCGTCAGGCGCAATGACGAATTAGAACAGGTCAATCTTCTCAAACTTGAGTTTCTCCGACAGCGTAAGAACGATATCGGTATCATAGACCTTCTGCCCACCCGCCGTTTGCGCGTAAATACCGAACGCGGTTATGTCCGCGTCGGTGTGAATCGTAAAGGTGAATGTCCGGGTAAATTCCACACCCGCTACTATCGGTTCGTTGGGAACCGAAAAAGGATCGCCTTCATCGCTAATGGTAGTATGCGCGGCGTCGACGAGTTTAAGCGAGCTACGAAGATGGGGGATGGCTTTGTCCACTTTTCCCTTGAGCGTAACGCGCCATCTCTCTCCGGCTCTCACCGGCGGGGAGATACCCTCTGTCCAATATGCGTTGCCGCCGTAGCCGCCATCCCAATCCTGCGGCTGTAAGACGAGCGTCATATCATCCGCGTCCGAAGGCTCGTCTTTCAGCCCCAGAAGGTCGCATCCTATCAAGACAAGACTGCAAACGAATACAGCCAGTCTTAAATTCCAGTTTCTCATAGAAATCCTCCAAATAATTTTATTTAACCGCCCGAATGGGCAAGTTACCACTGTTACGGCGTATATTCTCATACGTCCCGTCCCTGCCAGAATCGCGTCTGATTCCTTGCCAGAATCGACTCCGATTCCGTACTGGAATTGACCTCAATCCTTTACTAGAATTGACCCCCTATTCCTTGCCAGAATTGACCCCCTATTCCGCTGGGGAAGCCGCCGTCAATTCATGGGCGAACTCCAAAACGCGCGGCTCCTTGAGAAAGGTAGTCCCGTCCACTTTCTGGTATGCGGGCGTATACCCGGAAGAAAGCAAAACGACTGTTTTCCAAATAAGCATGAGAATGTCCGCGTGTTCGCGGGCTTGTCTAGTACTATACCAGGTACAATGGGGGGGGGGGGGCTACTCTGTACGTCCTGAGCGTATGTATATTATAGAGGATATAGAGTTTTGTTAAGGCGTTGCGCTGTTGCGGGGGGATGATTCTCCCGCTATATGAGATAAAATAAATGTTGTTAAACGCCGCTTTTAGTTTCAATCTTTTAATCCTTACTTTGACATATTATTGCTAGAAACGCTAAATGTCAAGCGGCTTTTTGCAGAGTCGCGCAAATTTTAACAAGAATTCTCCCTGTTCCTGCCGCCTTTGGCGATGATTTTACCGCAACATCACATAGTATATGAAGAGCGTAACTGGCGGGCTTTCATCTCTCTAAAGGGCGGAAGCTTTCCTTCGTCTATGGGAAATTTGTAAGTATTTTAGGTTTACAAATTTTTCTTTATAATATAAACTCCTTAAATAAGGAGAAAATATGAAACTAATACATGCAGAGTCTCTGCCGAATATTCCTTGGGAGGAACCAAAAATCCCGCTCCGCGATTCGCCGTTGTGGAGATATTCTGAGAATCCAGTTATCAGGCGCGACCTTACCAAGCGCTCGAACAGCATCTTTAATAGCGCTGTCGTCCCGTTCAAGGGGCAATTCGCAGGCGTTTTCAGGTGCGACGATACCGCGCGCCTAATGAACATACACGCAGGCAGAAGCAAGGACGGATTCAACTGGGAAATAGAAGACGAGCCGATACGGTTCATCAAGACGGACTCGGAAATTCCTGACTCTGATTACAAGTACGACCCGCGAGTCGTATTCGTGGAGGACCGCTACTATATTATATGGTGCAACGGATACTACGGCGCGTGCATCGGTATGGGATATACCTTTGATTTCGAGAAATTCTACCAGGTAGAAAACCCGTTTATGCCGTTCAACCGCAACGGCGTACTATTCCCCAGGAAAATCCATGGAAATTTCGCCATCTTAAGCAGACCGAGCGACTCCGGGCATACCCCTTTCGGCGACATTATCTACTCCGAAAGTCCCGACCTGACGTTCTGGGGCAAACATCGACACGTAATGGCGCCCACGGACGGATGGCAAAGCACAAAAGTCGGCGCGGGACCAGCGCCTATTGAAACCGACGAAGGATGGCTCCTGTTCTACCATGGAGTTCTCTACAGTTGCAACGGCTTCGTCTATTCATTCAGCGCCGCTCTTCTGGACCTTGACAAGCCATGGAAGATCATAGCCCGTCCCAAGCCCTACCTCGTCTCGCCGCAAGAACTCTATGAACTTGTAGGAGACGTGCCCAATGTAACGTTCCCATGCGCGGCTCTTGTCGACGGAGACACAAAACGCCTCGCCGTCTACTACGGATGCGCGGACACAGTAACAGGGCTTGTCTTCGGCAAAGTAGACGAGATAGTAAACTGGGTGAAAAAAAACCAGTAAAGAAAGAGAAATTTGCGGATTTTGCTTGAAACCATCGAACTCTGTCCACTAAAATCTCCAATCCCTTTATCGCTATTTAAGGATCAATTATGAATATACCCCCTAATCTAGCGCGAGAAGCGTATCAAGAACTCACCGAAAACATACTTCCGTTCTGGTTTAACCACGCGCGAGACAGGACGACCAACGGCTTCTACGGCGCGCTAGACAACAACAACAACGGCGACGCGGACGCGCCCCGTTCCGTCGTAATGACCGCGCGGCACCTATGGACGTACAGCGCGGCGAGTCGGTTTCTCAAGGAACCCGCGCTTCTCGCGGGCGCGGATTACGCCTACGCGTACCTAGCGAAAAACTACTTTGACAAGCAAAACAAAGGCGTTTATTGGTCTGTGGGACCTGATGGAAAACCCGTTGACGCGCGCAAGCAAATTTACGGAGAAGCCTTTGCTATCTACGGACTCTCCGAATACGCGTGCGCGCTCTGGGACTTCAACCGCGTGCCCGACTCTGACGCCGCGTTAGAAGCCGCCTTAACTATCTTTGAAGCGCTCGAAACATACGCTCGCGACAGGACCCACGACGGCTACTACGAAGCGTTGAGCGCGAACTGGCAAAACATTGAAGACAAACGCCTTTCGCCCGGAGATATGAACTGTGAAAAGTCCATGAACACGAATCTCCACGTATTAGAAGCGCTAACATCCCTACTCCGCACAGTCAAACTCCTCTGTTCTTCCGAAGAAACGCTCATCGCCGAAATAAGAGAAGCCCTTGAGAGCCTTATCAATGTAACAGTAGAGCGTATCTTCGGTACAGACGCGCGCCTCCGCCTCTTCTTTACCCAGAAATGGGAGGTGATAAGCGACATCGTTTCCTTTGGGCACGACATCGAGGCGAGCTGGCTATTATGGGAAGCGGTAATTGAGACGGAAAACAAGACGCTTTTGGAAAAGATTCGTCCATTCGTCCTAAAGATAGCGGAAACCAACTTGGCGCAAGGCTTTGATTCGCGCACAGGAGCGCTTGAGAACGAGATTCATGCGGGAGTCCGCGATACGACTCGTATCTGGTGGTGCCAAGCCGAGGCGCTCGTAGGCTTTTTCAACGCGTATCAACTCTCAAAAGACGACAAATTCCTCTCCGCGGCGTTAAGCGAATGGCGGTGGATTAGAAACTTCCAGAAAGACCCCGCAGGCGGCGACTGGTTCTGGGCTGTATCCAAAGACGGAACGCCCGACCTGACCCAACTCAAAGGCGGCAATTGGAAAACGCCCTACCACAACGCGCGCTGTTGCATAGAACTACTCAAGCGGCTTGAGGAAACGAGGCTCGCCGATTACTTTGAAAAACGACTTGCGCTCCTTAAGGCGGATTACATTACGCTTATCAAGCGGAAGAACATCCCAGTAGAACAGAGCGGCGCGCTAGGAAACGGCGTATTCAAACGCTACAAGCATCCAGTCCTCACCGCTGCGCACGCCCCCCTATTCTGGCGCTATGACCTTGATCCCAAGACCAACCCGTACCTCATGGAACGAATGGGCGTCAATGCGGTGTTCAACGCGGGCGCGCTCAAGCTAGACGGCGTATACTACCTCATAGCCCGTGTAGAAGGCGCGGACAGGAAAAGTTTCTTTGCCGTAGCGGAAAGCCCCAACGGAGTCGACAACTTCACCTTCCACGACTATCCAATCGTTTTGGCGCAAGGAGAAGACCCAGACGTCAACGTTTACGACATGAGGCTTACCAAGCACGAGGACGGGTGGACTTACGGACTATTTTGCGTAGAGCGCAAGGACCCGTCCGCGCCCAAAGGAGACGTTTCGAGCGCGATAGCGAGCGCGGGTATCGTCCGCACGAAGGATCTCAAGACGTGGCAGAGGCTTCCCGACCTAAAAACCGCTTCTCCCCAGCAAAGAAACGTAGTCCTACATCCAGAATTCGTCAGCGGCAAGTACCTACTCTACACCCGCCCTCAAGACGGCTTCATAGAGACAGGCTCTGGAGGCGGTATATGCGCGGGATTTGCGGACTCCATGGAGCGCGCCGAAGTGAAGGAAGAGCTTCTCCTTGACGAGAAAGTCTATCACACCATCAAAGAAACGAAGAACGGAGCAGGCGCGCCGCCCGTCAAGACGCGGCGAGGATGGTTACACATCGCGCACGGGGTACGGAATACCGCGGCGGGCTTGCGCTACACGCTTTACGCGTTTGTTACCGCGTTGGACGACCCATTCAGAGTAACAGCCGCGCCGGGCGGGTACCTGCTCGCGCCAGACGGCGAAGAGCGCGTGGGCGATGTACCTAACGTAGTTTTCGCCAATGGGGTTATTGCGGAGGAGAATGGACGGCTTTTGATATACTATGCGTCTTCAGACACACGCCTACACGTCGCGGAGTCGACAGTAGACAGGCTCTTGGACTATTGTTTCAACACCCCGCCTGACACGCTCACGTCCCAAGGCTCGGTTCAGCAGAGAATCGCTCTCATCAATAGGAACAGCCTGCGGGGATAGCAAAAAGCCTTATATGAGGGTTGGGGGCGCGTTTTCCACAATGGGGGGGTAAAGGGAGTCTTCTGTAAAACTCTTAAGATTGGCGGCAATTTATGAAAACTCAAAAGGAAAACTTGGTAAATGGAGCGCAGTCGTCAGTACCATTTACCGCAACTTTTAACTTTCCCTCCCCCGTCCGCGCATCCATCGTATAAAGGCGCGGGAGGTATAAAAACCGCCTTTGCTGGACATACGATATGATATAACAATACCGATACATTGTGGGATTTATGTATGTATATTCCCACATTCTAGTTTTTATTTGTTTTAACCGCCCCAAGGGGCAGGGTATTTACCCCAAGGGAATAAAAGAGAGGGACGTTATGAAGCAGACGCTTATGACGGAAGGGGCGCCGTTTGGTTTGCTTATTAGATTCTCGATACCGATAATGCTTACTGATATAATACAACAAATTTATACAATCGCCGACAGCGTAATAGTTGGACGGCTAATCGGGGTAAACGCATTTGCAGCGGTCAGCGCGGCAGGCTCTTTTTATTGGTTAATATTGGTAATCTTATTCGGTTTCTCTCATGGGTTCGGCGTTTTAATAGCTCAAGCTTTCGGCTCAAAAAATCATACAGAATTACGGCGTATTTGCGCGTTAGCATTATGGCTGACAGTCGTCGGCGGCGTAATACTTGCTATAATATGCCTGATTTTTGTTAAACCTGTTCTGACGCTGATGCAAACTCCTATTGATATATTAGACGACGCGGTTATATATCTATCGACTTTACTGTGCGGGCTCTTATGGACGTTTCTAAACAGCGTTTTATTCTCAATATTCCGCTCGTTAGGCGACAGTAAAACGCCGTTATATACATTCGTAGTATGCTCAATCCTCAACATTATTCTCGATATTTTATTGGTAATATACACGCCGATGGGAGTCGCGGCCGCGGCGCTGGCGACAGTATTTACGCAAATGCTTTCGGTGGTTTTTTGTTTGTGGTATTTAATAAAATATACCGAGATACGTTTTGACAGGCAAGATTTTAGGATGCGCGCGTCAATCGTTAAGGAATTATTGCGGCTAGGGGCGCCTCTTGGTTTACGGGATTGCATATCGGCGGTGGGAGGAATAGTCATTCAATATTTTATAAACGGATATGGGACGTTATTTATCGCCGGCGTGGCGGCCGCAAAGAAATTATACAGCATACTCTTCATTATCGGCGGCGGGGTTGACGGAGCGATAGCGGTATTTACAGCGCAAAATTACGGCGCAGGACGTTTTGATAGAATAAAGAAGGGAGTTTTAACCGCCCGCCGCATCATGATAGCTGGGCTTCTTGTTATAATACCCTTGATGTTGATGTTCGGGAGGAAAATACTGGGTCTTTTTATCCTAGACGCTGACGAACGGCTGAACGCGGTATTGGATATAGCGGTTAATCAATTACAGGTTTGTCTGATATTACTGCCCGCGTTATATATGCTGTTTCTGTATCGTTCAGCGCTCCAAGGAATGGGAAACAGTTTTACACCGATGTTGTCGGGAATAATGGAGGCGGGACTTCGCATTCTGGGGGTTCTTATTTTACCGCTGTTTTTCGGCGAATGGGGCGTCTATATTGCGGAACCGCTTGGATGGCCGGCCATGGCTATTCAGTTATACATTTCATATATATTAGTATATAAACAAAAAAATAAAGATTCCAGTAGATTTACTTACAATTAATTTAATTTTACGCCCGGACAACCCGCTTTCCGCGGCCCACAGTTTCCACGCCCGGATAAGTTTACGCGAGACCTCGTTTAATTTGCGGACGTATTCGCTTTCGGGCGACCAAAAATCGTAAAGATATTGAACGAAAGAGCAATCGGCAGCAACGCCTCGCGGCTTGGTTTCCTCCTGCCCGGCGGGGGTCTTAAGCCAGTCAATCAGGGCGCGGACGGCTCTGTCGGCTTCGCCGTAAGTCCACGGATTCCGATATGCGCGAGGATGTCCGGGAAGTTCTTGAAACTCTTGCGTCGCCATTGCAGGTAAATCTCGCGCTGCAAGCCCGATTCGTCTGTGACGGTGAGACGGAAGCGGCCATTTTTAGTTTCTTGACCCAGTAGGGATCCTGCGAGAACGTATTTTTGACGTATTCTTTCTATGAACAGAAAAGAAGGAAGGGAAACGTTACAATGCAATTCTATAATAGAAAATGAATTAGACTTATAGCGGCTGATGGGAGTCGAACCCACGGCTCCAGCTTGGAGGGCTGGGGTATTACCGTTATACGACAGCCGCTTAATGGTTTATTCTAACAGTTTTTTACTTTTTTGTCAAGACAAAAAAGTAATTTTATCGTATAATAGTAAAAGTTATGAAAATCTTTTGTTTCGTTATATTTCTTTTAATTTCGCGTATTCTGTTTACGCAGGAACCTGAACCCGATGTTCTGTCCACGGAATCCCAAGAGGAGACGGATTCCGTGCGTCTTGAGGTGTGGAGGCTTCTCCTTACGGCCTGCGCCGACGGGGACGCGGAACAGGTCAAGATAGCGGTGGACGCGGGCGCGGACGTCAATGCTGAAGAGAACGGCGTGTCGCCCCTGATGTTTGCGGCGTACGCGAGTAACGCGGCCGCGGTCGAGTCCCTCGTTAAGGCGGGCGCGGACGTCAACTTTAGTAATACAGACGGTGTGAGCGCTCTATTCATTGCCGCGTATATGGGACACACTCAAGTCGTGAAAGTCCTCGCGTCTTCGGGAATCAGATCCCAAGACAGGAATCTGGCGTTGCATATCGCGAAAGAGCAAGGTATGCAAGATACCGTGGAAGTCCTCTATCCTGACTACAAATCGCTGGATTATCGTAGACTGAGACGCAACGAATACAAAAGCGGCGATGCTTTCGGAGTGATATTCAATGTTTCTCGTATCTACGTTGACAAGGACAATATGTACCGCGCGTCCTGCCTCCTCAAACCGAACAGGGACGCGCCTCCAAACGTCAACTATGAATTCTTCCTCGAGTCCAAAAGTCGTTTCCTGTTCATAGAAGGCGACACCATAGACGCTCACGTCTCCTTTGATTCTCTACAAAATATCGTAGTGAGTGAAATACCCTATCGCTCAGTCGAGCAAGCTTTATTTCAATTAGATAAGATTATTGATATCTGGTAAGAAAGGAGAATAAAATGACGATATACGATGAGAGAATAAAAAACCTTATAACCGACATGACGTTAGAGGAAAAGGTGTCGCAACTCACATATACGAGCGCGGCGATTCCACGACTCGGTATTCCCGAATACAACTGGTGGAACGAATGTCTTCACGGAGTCGCTCGCGCAGGGCTTGCGACTGTATTTCCCCAGGCTATCGCGCTTGCGGCGACCTTTGACGAGGATTTTGTCGGTAGAGTGGCGTCCGCTATATCGGACGAAGCCCGCGCCAAATATAACGAGGCGGTCAAGCGCGGCAATCGCGGGCAGTACTGGGGGCTGACTTTCTGGACGCCCAACGTCAATATATTTCGGGACCCGCGTTGGGGCAGAGGTCAAGAGACGTACGGCGAAGATCCTTACCTCACTGGCAGAATTGGGCTTGCTTTTATGAAGGGTTTGCAAGGCGACGACCCGGATCGTCTGAAGGTCGCAGCGTGCGCCAAACACTTTGCGGTTCACTCCGGTCCTGAGAACTTGCGCCACGTATTCGACGCTCATGTCTCCAAGAAAGACCTATTTGAGACTTATTTGCCGGCGTTCAAGTTGCTCGTGGAAAACGGCGTGGAAGCCGTCATGGGCGCTTACAATCGCACTCTCGGAGAGCCGTGTTGCGGCAGTTTCTACCTTCTAAAGGAGATTCTGCGTGATAAATGGGGTTTCAAAGGACACGTTGTGTCGGACTGTTGGGCTGTTCGCGATTTCCACGAAAACCACAAAGTAACGGCGACGCCGGAAGCTTCGGCGTCTCTCGCGCTCTCCGCAGGTTGCGATCTCAACTGCGGTTGCACCTATCCCGCGCTTACCGCGGCGTATAAACAGGGACTCGTAACGGAAGAACAAATAGATACCGCCCTTACCCGCATCTTGCGGACGCGGTTCAAACTCGGTATGTTTGACAAGCCGAAAGAAGACAGATACGCGAACCTGAACGGCGATATTGTCAACTGCGAAAAACACCGACAGCTTGCGCTTGAGGCGGCGCAGAAATCCATCGTTCTCCTCAAGAACGACAATGGGTTCCTGCCGTTAAAGGCTTCCGTGAAGAAGATCCTCGTCATGGGTCCCGCGGCAGCAAACATCCACGTCCTCCTTGGCAATTACCACGGCGTCAATTCTCGCCTCATTACCATTTTGGAAGGATTAGTGGAAAAGACTCGCGACAGATTTGACCTTACCATTGACTACCACCAAGCCTGTATGATGTATGACGAAAACCACAATACTGGCTGGACGGTTGGTATGGCTGAGTCCGCCGACGCGGTGATAGCCGTATTCGGCTTGGACAACGCCTTGGAAGGCGAGGAAGGCGACGCCATCGCGTCTGATTTCAAGGGCGACCGTAAATACATCGAGCTTCCGCCCTGGCAGTTAGAGTACCTGCGCGCGCTTAAGAACCGCGGCAAGCCTGTAGTACTGGTTCTTACTGGCGGAAGCGCCGTCGCCGTTCCGGAAGACATCGCGGACGCGATACTTTACGCATGGTATCCGGGCGAAAGGGGCGGGACCGCTGTCGCGGACGTCATCTTTGGCGATGTTTCGCCTTCGGGACGTCTACCCATTACTATTCCCGCGTCAACAGACCAGCTTCCACCCTACGAAGACTACTCGATGCGGAGCAGAACCTATCGCTATATGAAGGAAAAACCGCTTTTCCCCTTCGGCTTTGGGCTTTCCTATACGACGTTCAGGTTCGACTCCATAGAGCTGTCGGAGAAATCCATAGCTGTGGGCGGTTCCGTTACCGTTTCGGTAACGGTTTCCAACACGGGCGCGCGAGACGCCGACGAGTCGATTCAAATCTATATAATCAAAGACGACCGCGCCGACGACGAGCCTATTGCGACGCTTCGCGCCTTTAAGCGCGCGTCTATTCCTGCGGGCAAGAGCGCCGACGTTGTCTTCAATCTGACGTCTTCCGACTTTAACAGCGTCAGCGTCGACGGCGAAAGCGTCCTCGTTCCGGGGTCCTACACGGTTATCGCGGCCGACGCGGCGCCGCTTGCGGTTTCTGTTGAGAAAGGCGCGTCAAAGCCGATTCAGGTGAAAATCAATGTAGCGTGATTGTTTTAAACAGATTGCGAAAAGGCGGCGATTAAAGTAATTCGTCGCCTTTTTTTATTCGCCCCATGAAAAATTCGTTTTGTTTCTCTAATGATTTGTT
>JAIRKH010000084.1 GCA_031260245.1 Treponema sp.
CTTGGGTGTCAGACACTTTTTTGGATTAGACGAACGGCTCGGTCGTTTAGGGGAATTCCGCTTTAAGGACGGCTTTCAATACCACCGGGTTGTGGTCCGAATACCGAAACTCATGGTTCGCCGTTTGGACCGAGAGGACTTCGACGTTGGGCGACAGCGCGAATCCGTCGATAGCGTAGAGCTGTGTCGTCTCCCAATCGCCTGAATACGGCTCGTTGAGCAAGCGGCTACTGGGAACCTCTGTATCGGCCGCGAAACGCCAACCCTCTGGAAGCGTATCTTGGGACAGGACGCCGGGCGTGAAATGTCGGACATCCTTCAAACGGAACATATTCTCGTCAACGCGTGGAAAGTTCTGGTTAAAGTCTCCGCCTGCGATGCAGTAGTTACCCTTCGCGTATTCGGCTTTCAGAAAATCTAAGAGAACCCGCATCTGCGCGTCCCGCCCCTCCGCCGACGAATACGCCTCAAGATGCAGGTTGACGAGGATTAACTCCTTATCGCTGTCGGCGACAGGCAGACGCTCTACCAGAATACAACGCTTGAGGTTGGCGAGCCGCACGGGCCACTTGAACGGGGACGGCAGACTCACGCGGAGACTCTCCCTCGCCGCAAACGCCGACAAGGTAAACAAGCCGCTGTCAACTCGCCCAAGGGGGTGTGGAAGCGGTATAGGCACGAAAGCGGTTCGGAAATTGGGCGCAAACGCGGTCGCCCCGTCCCACGTTTCGGCGAGAAACGCGGCTTGGTCCATATAATACGAGCGGTACGAATGAATATCAACCTCCTGCAACAAGACGATGTCCGCATCGGTCCGCCCGATAAAGTCGCGGACGCCCCGCATATTCTCCTTGACGTTGGCGTCCGTCGGGGGACGCGTCGCCTTTCCGCCGTCCATGAAGAAATCCATACCCGCGTCCAGAGAGCCGTAACCAATGTTCCAAGAGACGACGGTCATGGGGACGCCGACTACGGGAACACGGGTCCCCGCGCCCTCCGCGTCCGCTCGCTCGACCGTCCCGGGGCGGTATTCCGTTACCGAAAGAAACGCCAAAAGCCCGCCGAATCCAAGAACGAGCGCGCCGACGAGAACAACTATTACTTTAACAAAAAAAACAAAAGACAATAATTTCATTACCTTTACCTTTCAACTAGAATGGTTGTCAAACGGCTGACCAATAGCGCGGGGATCATAATCTCTGCCGCTGAAGACGACGAGAGTCGCAAGGGTGATGAAGTAAGGCAAAGCGTTGAAGAACTCGGAGGGCAAGACTTGCAGACTCTTGATATTGACGATATTTACCGACAGCGCGGAGGAGAACCCGAACAGGAACGAGGAGCCGAGTATGCCGAGGGGCGTCCACCGCCCGAAAGAAACCGCGGCGAGCGCGATAAACCCTTTGCCGTTTATAGTCGAGACGGTGAACTGTATATCTTGCGTGAGCACGATGCATCCGCCCGCGAGTCCGGCGAGCGCCCCGGAGACGAGAACCGCGGCGTAGCGGATTTTAACGACGTTGACGCCTGCGGACGCGAGCGCGGCCGGATGTTCTCCCGCGGCTCTCAAGCGCAAGCCTATAGGACGCTTGTAAAGCGTGAACCACGTAACCGCGAGAATAGCGAGGGCGAGCCAAACCGTGGGATACACGCCGCCCGGACCGGGTAGCATACCAAGCTTGGGGTTTATAGTCCTGTCCATACGAAACAGCAGTTGGCAGAAGAATACCGTAACGCCGTTGGCGAAGAGGTTAACGCCTGTGCCTGATATAACCTGGTCCGCGTGGAAAGTTATGGAAGCGAAGGCGTGGACAAGCGAACAGACGCATCCTGCGAACGCGGATAGAAACAGCGCCAACGGTATGGAAAAGCCGATTTTGTCTTCCAGCAAGACATGGACGGTCGCCGCGGTCATAGCGCCTATAGACATAAGCCCTTCAAGGGCGATGTTCACCACGCCGGAACGCTCGCAGACGAGCCCGCCGGTCGCCGCTATCAATATGGGGGCGGTTATCATCAGTACCGAAGGGAGCATATTTAGAAACACAGTCATTTGTTATCCTCTTTTGACTTTTTCCTTCATTCTCCATTCCACGAGGATTTTGACGCCTGCGCGGAGGCTTATGAATATGACCACAAGCCCCATAATGATTGACGTGATTTCCTTGGGAATCTGTCTGGACTGCATCAAGGGTTGGGCGGACTTCAGCATACCGAAGAGGAGACCCGCTATAGCGACGCCGAAAGCCGTACTGTTTCCCACGAGCGCAACCGCGATGCCGTCAAAGCCGTAGCCTTCTTGAGCGGAAAGCACGCGCCCGGCGGGGAATACGCCGAGCGCCACGACCGCGCCTGCGAGTCCCGCGAACGCGCCGGCTATTGCCATTGCGATTGTAAGATTGGCGTCGACGTTAATGCCGCTGTAGCGAGCCGCGTCCTTGTTGAGACCCGTAGCGCGTAGAGAGAATCCGAGATTCGTCTTTCCCATAATAATCCAGTAAAAGAGAATCGCCGCGACGGTGAGGAGGAGCCCATAGCCGAGGCGGGAGCCGTTGGTGAGGGCTTCGAGGAAGGGGCTTGAAAGGCGGGCGGTCTCTGGGAAAGGCGGCGTCCTATAAGTGTTGGTACCTGGTATTCGCAGGGTGACGTAGCGGGAGGCGTAAAAGGCGATGTAGTTCATCATAATGGTAGAAACCACCTCGGACACGCTGAATTTCGCCTTGAGCCAGCCTGATACGCCGCCCCAGACCGCGCCCGCGCCGACAGCCGCAAGGCACGCCAGAGCCCAATGAAGAATCGGAGTCGGGGGGCCGAAAAGCCCCACGAGTTGGGCGGCCGTGAGTCCTGCGATATACTGCCCTTCTGCGCCTATGTTGAACAACCCGGTTTTCGCGGCGAAACCCATCGAGAACCCACACAAGATAAGCGGGAGCGAGGCGACTATCCATTCGCCGATGTAGCGTACGTTGTGGGTACCGCGGCGCAGGTCCCAGCCGGACACTACCTGCAAGACTGCGGAATACATACCCGAAGGTCTCCGTCCGACGGCAAGCACGAGCAGAGTCCCAGCCAAGAATCCCAAAAACACCACGACGACTGAAACCATAGCGTCAGACTTTGTGAAAACGTCGAGGATTCGCTCGCGGACATCAAATCTTTTCATATCTTTATTCCAAACTATAGCGCAAAACGTTTTTCTTGTCAATATTCAAAGTCAAGCGGCGACGAGCGCGTTATTGATTTTTGACAATGCGCTTGCGTACATACGCATCTTGCGGAAACGGCCAAACAGCTTGTTTCCGCAAGAACAGGGGCGTAGCGTTAGGAAAATCCATAATATTCAAACCTACTACGCGACGCTGTATCAAGACGCAGAGATTTCGTCGTCAAAGGCGTTGGGCGTATATTCTGCCGTTGAAAACGCGGCAATGGCGGCGGGCCCGGTCGTATTCAGCTATATCGCGTCCGAAAATACCGCTTTGCGTATGAGGACACTGGCGGGAGACTTGATGGGCGGACTTCTTCTGTTCGCGCTCATTTCCGGTGCGCGCGGCGGCGACAAAACCTCCTGAATAACATAGGGGTTAAATCCGGTATCCTAACGCTTTCCGAGGACGATTATTGAAGCGCCTGCTTTACTTAGTTCAAATAAATTGACAAAGAACGCCTGATTCCGTATACTAACCCTAATTATGGCTAAACAAAATAATATGAAAACGCAGGCCGCGCAAGCCGCGGTTTACGATGAATCGAAAATAACGACTCTTTCCTCTTTGGAACACATTCGCTTGCGGGCGGGAATGTATATCGGCAGGTTGGGGGACGGTTCCCACCCGGACGACGGCGTCTATGTGTTGCTCAAAGAAATCATCGATAACGGAGTCGACGAATTCATCATGGGCAACGGACAAACTATCGAAGTCGAGGTGAACGGCGGAACCGTCCGCGTGAGAGATTATGGGCGCGGTATACCGCTCGGTAAACTTGTGGAGTGCGTGTCTATCATTAACACCGGCGCGAAATATAACGACGACGTGTTCCAGTTCTCCGTAGGACTTAACGGCGTGGGAACAAAGGCTGTAAACGCCCTGTCGTCGCACTTCATGGTCCTATCGGCGCGGGACGGGGAATACGCTTCGGCCGTGTTTCGGAGAGGAGAGCTTTTGGAGCGTAAAAAAGGGAAAAGCAGCGAAGAAAACGGCGTTTTTGTGGAATTCACGCCTGACGAGGAGATTTTCGGCAAATATGAATTCAACCTTGAATTCATTGAAAAGCGTATCCGTAATTACGCATACCTCAATACCGGACTCACGCTGTCCCTCAACGGAAAGTCTTATGCTTCTGAACGCGGTCTCTTTGACCTGCTCACTGAGGAAACCGGCGATCAAAACCTCTATCCCCTCGGCTGTTATAAGTCGGAACGCCTCGCGTTCGCCTTCACCCACACCAATAACTATAGCGAGGAATATTTCTCTTTCGTCAACGGGCAGTTCACGAGCGACGGCGGTACACATTTATCGTCTTTTAAGGAAGGCTTCCTTAAGGGTGTTCAGACGTTTTTTAAGAAGGACTACAAGAGCGAAGACGTACGAGAGGGCGTTACCGCGGCCGTCGCCGTAAAGCTCAAAAACCCGGTATTCGAGAGTCAAACCAAGAACAAACTCGGTAATTCGGACATACGGGCGGCTGTTGTGCAGGAAGTCAAGGGCGCGGTAGAGGACTGGCTCCACAAGAACGTCGAATCCGCGAAACTACTTGAACAGAAGATCATCGCCAATGAAAGAATCCGTTCCGAACTTAACGCAGTAAAAAAAGAAGCGCGAGAAGCCGCGAAAAAAATATCCCTGAAAATTCCGAAGCTTAAGGACTGTAAATACCACTTTGAAGACGGACTGTTGGGAGAAAATTCTATGATTTTTCTCACCGAGGGCGATTCCGCGGCCGGTTCAATGGTCTCAAGCCGCGACGTGACAACCCAGGCGATTTTTTCCCTGCGAGGCAAGCCGGAAAATATGTTCGGCAAGAAAAAAGCGGCTATCTATAAAAACGAAGAACTTTACAACCTTATGATGGCGCTCGGCGTTGAAAACGATATTGAAGGTCTACGCTACGCGAAAATCGTGATAGCCACAGATGCGGATTTTGACGGTTTCCATATCCGAAACTTGCTGTTGACGTTTTTCCTGACCTATTTCGAGGAGTTGGTAACAAGCGGGCGCGTCTTCATCCTTGAAACGCCGCTCTTCCGCGTGAGGACCAAAAAGGAAACCCGCTACTGCTACACAACGCGGGAACGAGACGATGCGGTCAAGGCTTTGGGCGGTCAGAGCGAGATAACCCGCTTCAAAGGACTCGGAGAAATCAGCCCCAAGGAGTTCGGACAATTCATCAATAAGGATATTCGCCTGACGCCGGTGACGGTGAACGCGCTCAAATCCGTGCCACAGGTGCTTAATTTTTATATGGGCAAGAACACGCCGGACCGCCGCGGGTACATCATGGACAATTTGGTGAACGATGTGTAGAAAATTATCGGTCTTGTACAACCGGCACGTACTTCTAAAAGGCTTCTTAAAAATAGGAACTTGCCTATTCCTCGCCGCTTGCGCCACTGAGGAAGTGAAGACACCCATTCTGCCGTGGACGCCGCCCGAGCGGCAAGTTATCGTCCAAAACGCCTTTTTGTCCGACGTCCTTGATTACAAAGACAGTTCATGGAAGGGTATCCCCGCGTGGGCGGCCGCGTATTTTAATGGGGATGATATTGAAGATCTGCCCCAATATCGCGATAAATACCTTTTTGTCAGCAAGCAGACCGGCGGAGACCTCAATATCCTCGATCAATTCTCCATTGAGAAAGATTTTCCCCTATTAATCGCAAACCGTGTTCAAAAAAGGTTCACTCATAATCTTAATACCTATCCGGACGCGGTATACGGCGCTTTTTTTGAAGAAGCGGTTAAGGCGTTTTACGACGCAAAATTCCAGGGCGTCCTCAAAGAGGACGATTTCTGGATGAGACGCCGTGAGACGCGCGAAGACAGGACTGAAGGAGAAACGATTGACTTCTTGACGCTGGCGTCGGCCGACAGAAGATTTCTCGTTTCTCAGATAAACGCCGTTCTGTCCAGTGTGAAGCCGTCCGAGGAAATCACGAGAGACCAAGCGACCGCGGTTATGCGCGTCAAGAATAATTTTTTTAGTGATTTTTGAAAAGAATCATCCGTACAATTTCCTCCGTTCCGTCAAGAGCGCCGATTTTCGCGGCCGCATCGGACATGGCGCGGAGTTTGGACTCGTCTTCAGCAAGCGAAACAGCAGTTTGAATAACGGATTTTGCGTCTGTTTGAACCATTGCCGCGCCCGCCCGCTCGAAAAACCGGGCGTTTTCCACTTGGTCTCCCCGTGTGCCAGACCCGCGGAGCGGAACGAGAAGCATGGGTTTGCCCATGGCCGCGCATTCCCATATAGTACCTGCCCCGCTTCTACCCAAGACAAGGGTTGCGGCCGCGAGTATGTGGGGCATTTCTTCCCCGATGTATTGAAACGGCTTATAACGTGGGGAAAGATTCCGCGTCTCTTCGACATTCACCGCGCCTGTCTGGTGAATAACCGTGTAGAAACGGGTGAGCGCGTCAAGATTATCCATCACGATATTGTTGATTTCCCTTGCGCCCTGGCTGCCCCCGAGAACCAAGAGAATTGATCCTTCAACGCCCAAAAAACGCCGCCCTGACTCGGCGTCAGCGGAACGGAATATTTGACGTACTGGATTGCCGGTTATCACGATTTTCTTTCTCATCCGAAGCTTGAATTTTGAAACAGTCTCGCCATAAGAGACCAGTATTTTTTCTGAAAAGAAACTGTTGATTTTCGTAGCGAGTCCAGGGCTGAAGTCGGACTCATGGGTGAAAACTGGGATTTTGAGGGAGAACGCCGCAATCGCCGGCGGCACGCTCACGAATCCGCCTTTGGAAAAGAGTAAGGTCGGCTTTTCTTTTTTCAGAATCTTCCGCGCCGCGAAGAATCCTACTATTATTCTAAAAACATCGGTGAAGTTTTGCAAGGAAAAGTAACGGCGCAGTTTTCCTGATGGAATGGCAAAGAATTGAACGTCAGCTCCTTCAACGATGCGTCGGTCCATTTCTCTTTTTGACCCGATCCAAAAGACGCTACATCCTTTTTCCTTTAGTCGCGCGGCAACAGCGACTCCCGGATAGATGTGTCCGCCGGTACCGCCGCCTGCAAACGCTATTTTAGGACAATCGCTCATGAGGCGTCCCAGAAAGCCTTGAATCCTGCTGGACGTGGAAAAGGGCGGGTTTTTTCGTAGTCTTCAACGATGTCAAACAACACGCCTTCGGCGAACGCGCGTCCCAACAGTTGTACGCCTACTGGAAGTCCTCTTTCGATAGACGCTGGAAACGACAATGCGGGCAAGCCCGCGAGGTTGGCGCAACAGGTGTAGAGGTCCGCGGCCTTTTGAGCGAAGGGCGATAAGGACGACTCGCCGCGTCCGAAAGCGCGTGTGGGAAACACCGGCAGGAGAATAGCGTCAACCTGCGCGGACTGGGTATAGTCCGCGTCGCCGAGCAAGGACTCGAAGCTTGCGCGAATACCGGCGCGGATGCGCTGGGCGCGGAGGTAGTAACGGTCTTGAAAACCGGAGCGCAGGACAAAGGTTCCCAACAAGATGCGGAGCTTTACTTCGTCCCCAAAGCCGGCTTCCCGCGCCTTATCTACCATGTCGTCAGGATTTTCCACCCAATCAGGGCGCGCGCCGTAGCGGACGCTGTCAAAACGGGCGAGATTGGCGCTTGCTTCGGCGGTCGCAATGGTGTAATAGGCGGGAACGCCGTATTTCAGGCTGGGAATCTCCACGTCAACGAGGCGATACCCAAGCTCGGCGAAAGTCCTCTTAGCCTTCTCGAAACCTTCGGCAACTTCCGGCTCCAAAGCCGCGGCTTGAGCCGCTTTTTCCAAAGACTCCGCGCCTTCTTGTACAGCGGCCGCCGCTATCGCCTTTGCGACTGCGGATGCGGAAAGCACGCCGATAGTTCGCGGTACCCGTTTTCCGTTTTCTTGATCGAGAGGAGGCGCTTTGGACGGCGCATCCTTTGAAGTCTGGTCCTTGTCATCCTTGCCTCGAATCACGGCGAACACGTTCCGGCACCGCGCCGTTGTGTCCGCGAGAACGCCGATTCCTTCAAGGCTTGAGGCGTAGGCTACTAGTCCGAAGCGGGAAACCGCGCCGTAAGTGGGCTTTAATCCGACCACGCCGCAGAATGCGGCTGGCTGGCGCACGGAGCCGCCGGTGTCCGAACCAAGCGCGAACGGCGCAAGCCCCGCGGCGACAGCGGCCGCGGACCCGCCCGACGAGCCGCCAGGGACGCGGCTCGCGTCCCATGGATTGTTGGTCTTTTGCAGAGCCGAGTTGTCTGTGGACGACCCCATGCCGAACTCGTCGAGGTTGGTTTTCCCCACAACGAACGCGCCTTTCGCTTCCAGTTTTTCAACCGCGGTCGCGGTGAATGGAGACTTCACGCGTTCCAAAAGCCGCGACCCGCATGTGATGGGCAATCCCTTGACAGCGATATTATCCTTTACCGCAAAGGGCAGACCGGACAAAGGACTGTCTGATTCGGAAAAGTCTTGCGAGAATTCGGCTTCTCCGATAAACGCGCCGATTTTTTCCCATTCCTTAAAGTATTCTAAAAAGCCTTTTGGCGCTGTGAATCGCATTTTTCTCTCCTAAATTTTAGACGCCGCTATTTTATAACACATTCGGTATCAGTATGAACCGCGCGTCCCGTTCGCCTGCATTACTGAGCAGAACTTCGTTTTCCGCGTCCGTCAGTGGGCGCGTCAGCGTGTCCGCGCGGAAAAACCTCGAATCCACGATCCGTACATCGCGGGAGAGGCTTGCGATAGGGGCGGTGAACGCCTCCGCGTCGTTATCGGCCGCTTGCATCGCCGCGAAAAAGCCGAGCATCTGTTCAAAAGCCGGATACGCGGACGCCAATTCTTCGTCCTTCAGATTAAGACGCGCCAAAGCCGCGGTTTCCTGTAAATCCCTGATTGTCATGCCGATATGATGGCATAAAAAACGGGTTTTGTCAATAGGCGAAGCCTGAAGGACGACTTCCCAACGGACGCTGTACGAAGGGGTCGCCGCTGACCTCGACAGGACTTGCGATGCAAACGTAGCCTACGCGCCGTGGGAAGGTAGGCGAGCGTTAGCGTAACTTGCGGGGCGCGTTCCCAAAACGTAATCGGCTGGCGGAGCGCTTTTCGTTACGCCTCCTACGCGGGATCCCCGCCTCTGCAAGCGCGGCGTCCGCTTCAGCCCCACGCTTCAAAGGCTAATTTTGAGACGGTTTTCGCCAATTCCAATGGGTCCGCAAACGCGTCCGCGGTTTTTCCCGCTTTGACAAGAAGACTTGCCGCGACGACCGCGCACACAAACGGGCGGACACGCCGCGCCGCAAGCCCCACGGTCATACCGGCGAGCAGATCTCCGGAACCGCCTGCCGCCAACATCGGCGTCATGCCGTCGATAACGCCGATGCCATCGGCGTCGACGACAATAAGAACGTGACTCTTGAAAAGAATAGTCGCCCGCGTCTTTTCGGCGATTCTTTTCAGAATGGGGATAGGATTCGAGAGAGCCCTTTCTTTTGAAACGCGGGCGAATTTGACGAATTCGCCGACGTGAGGCGTGAGTATAGTTTCCTGGAGGAGGGAAGGATTTGTCGTCTGAAACAAAGGGATAGCGTCCGCGTCGAGGACCACAGTCGCGCCGTTTGCAGTCGCCCGCGCCAGCGCTTTTTCAAACAACGCTGGTCTGTCAGCCGCATCGCCCCACCCCGGACCCAAAAGCGCGGCGTCTGGTTTCCACCTATCATCTTGTTCCGCTTCAGGCGCGACCATGACCCCGCTTGCGGTACTGGCGAGTAGGGGGTAAAGCTGCTCGTCAACTAAGAGCCGCGTGAGTCCCGTGCCAACCGCCTGCGCCCCGGCCGCCGCAATACGCGCCGCGCCCGCGCATCCCACACAACCAGCGTGAATCTCTGCAAGCCCTCGTTGGTACTTATGCGCGTGCGGCGTGATTTTGGGAACCAACGCCCGCGCCGTCTCCCATACGAACAACTCCGCGTTTTCTCTATCAGCGAACACGTCAACGAGAGCTTGCGGGAAAATACCGCCGACGTTCACGATACTTCCAGCAAAAATCCGCGCGGCAGGCTTGTAGAGGCAGAGCTTTTGAGGCTCCACGGCAAGCGTTAGGTCCGCGTTCACGATAGGCATATCAGAAGACCACTCATCGAACAGCCCGGACGGTACGTCAATACTTGCTACTATCGCCGCTGTTTCCCGTTTCATTTCGTTGATTTCTCGCGCCATTTCCATCGCCGTTCCCGCGAGCGGTCCCTTTAAGCCCGTGCCGGCTATGCCGTCAACGACAATACCCACGTTTTTATTGCAAAACGAAGTTTTCCACGTTTCAAAATTCGAAAATGGAACGCCCATCTTGACAAGCGCCTTGAACGCTTGGAAACGCGGAGTTTGCTCCGTCTCTACAGGGATTCGATTGAGGACGAGCAGGCAATCAACAGGGCGTACTCCGCGCTCCAGAATGAGAACCTTAAGCATGACCAGGGCGTCCGCGCCGTTATTACCTGACCCGATAAACGCAATGATTGGCGTTGACCAAGCGGGGGCTTTCAAAAAGGCGGCGAGTTTGTCCGCCATGTTCCTGCCCGCGGCTTCCACCAGCGCGAAAGAGTTAAGCCCCCACTCGGTACAGGCCGTTTTGTCAATCAAAGCCGACGTTTCGGCGCTGGCAAGACGCATAAGCTATCAGACGGCGGTCAACAGACGATTCAGACGTTTGACAAAGTCCGCGCTATTGGAAAGGCGGACGCCTTCCACAAGCAGGGCTTGGTCGAGCAGGACGACCGCCACGTCCGCGATGCGCTCCTCGTCCACGCAATCCTTGAGCTGCGTTACAATAGGGTGGTCGCTGTTGATTTCCAAAATCGGTTTGACCTCTGGCATAGACTGACCCATAGCCTTGAACATTTGCGCCATCTGGATGCTGGGATCGTTTTCGTCTGTAACGATACAAGACGGTGAATCGTGCAAACGTTTGGACAATTTCACATCCTTCACGCGGTCGCCCAACACGCTTTTCAATTTTTTAAGCAAGGGTTTCAGGTCTTTTTCAGACTGTTTGTCTATTTTATCGAGTTCCGCATCCGCGCCCACATGGTTTACGCACTTAATGTCCCAAGACAAAGTCGTTTCGCCGTCCTGTTTCTCGTATTTAGGAATAGACGGTAGAACGATTTCGTCAATTTCCTCATCCATGATGAGGACTTCGACGCCTTTCGCCTGCCACGCTTCCAAGAGCGGGGAAGCGCGTAGGGTCTTTTCATCCCCGCCGCTGATATAGTAGATGTTTTTCTGCCCTTCTTTCATGCGGGAGACGTAGTCGGCGAAGCTCGTCCACCCGTCGACAGCCGTACTTTTGAAGCGCAACAAATTGATAACGATTTCGCGATTCGCCCAGTCTTGATACACGCCTTCTTTAAGGGGGCGGTTATACTGGCTCACAAAAACGTCCCATTTTTCCTTGTTCGTTTCCGCGATGGTTTTGAACTCGGCGAGTAGTCTTTTCACGGACGCGGTTCGTATATTAGAAAGAATCTTGTTCTGTTGCAAGATTTCCCGACTCACGTTCAGGGGCAGGTCTTCGCTGTCAATGACCCCGCGCACGAATCGCAACCATGTGGGCATAAGCTCCTTATCGTCGTCCGTGATGAACACCCTCTTGACGTAGAGTTTCACTCCGGGTTTGTAGTCAACTTGATAAAGGTCAAAAGGCGCTTTTTTCGGCACGTAGAAGAGGGTGTTGTATTCGAGCGAGCCTTCGGCTTTGGTGTGGATGTAAAAAAGCGGCTCGTCCGCGTCGTGAGAGATTTGTTTGTAAAACTCCACATAGTCCTCATTCTTCAGATCGGACTTGTTCTTGCGCCAAATCGCCGCGCCGTCGTTCACTTGGTCGGTTTTGGTAACGCTTCCTTTTTCCTTGCCTTTGTCGTCATACTCTTTTTGGTCGTAGGTAAGGTAGATGGGGAACGCAACGTGGTTGCTGTAGCGTTTGACGATATCTTCGATTGACCAGCGGTTGGCGAATTCCGCGCCTTCCTCGGTTAGAAACAGCATAACGGTCGTGCCTTGAGTTTCCCGCTCCGCGGCTTCAATATCGTAACTTTCCTTGCCTTCGCTGGTCCATTTCCACGCGGTATCTTCGCCGGCCTTACGGCTCGCCACCTCGATTTTGTCCGCGACCATAAACGCGGAATAAAAGCCCACGCCGAACTGTCCGATGAGGTTGGAGTCTTTTTTGACATCCGCGGCGAGTTTTTCCAAAAACTGCCGAGTGCCGGAACGGGCGATGGTGCCGAGGCTTTCAATCAAGTCCTGCTCGTTCATGCCGACGCCGTTGTCCGCGACGGTAAGGGTCTTCTTGTCCTTGTCAAAGGAAATATCGATGCGCGGCTCAAAGGCGATACCCTTGTAAGCGTCGTCCGCGACGGTCAAATACTTGAGCTTGTCCAGCGCGTCTGAAGCGTTAGACACGAGTTCCCGTAGAAAAATCTCCCTGTTTGAATAAAGGGAGTGAATGATGAGGTGAAGTAGTCTGCTCACCTCTGTTTGAAATTGATGTTGCGCCATAATTTCTCCATTTTAATTTAGTGGTTAAATGTATGGGGTTAATATAACAAAAATCAGAGTAAACGGCAAATTTTTTTACAGGATTCGCCTGCTTAACGACTTCGCAACAGGCGTCGTTTGAAACGTTGACCTTACGGCTAGCGCATAGCGACTGCCGCGAGTGTCTGACACCGAGCAGGAGCAGGCGAGTCGGGCGGGGGGGTGTCTGGCGCCATGCAGCGGGAGAATGGGCGGTGTCAGACACCAAGTCGGGGCGACGCGGACGCGGAGCAGGAGCAAGCAGGCGAGTCGGGCGGGGGGTGTCTGGCGCCATGCAGCGGGAGAATGACACCAAGCAGCAGGGCAGGTGTCGGCGTGAGCGGTGTCCGTGAGCGGTGTCTGACACCAAGTCGGAGTCGGGGCGGCGCGGACGGACGATGTCTATATTAAAGGGGGAAGTCTCTTTATATTGCGACGGTAAACGTGGCTAATCATTCCTTTTACATATTCAGGGTCGTCAGCGGGAATGTCCTTAAAGTTTCCGCCTTCCGGTATGCGGTCGAGCAACTTTCTTGTTTTTTCCGCTATTTTTATTTCATCCGTCTTAAAATCTTTTACTTTTTCAACGCCCTTTAATGCCTCTCCCGCTGTTTTATATTTGTTCGCTCTGTCTTCCCCATGGGTCGGCGCGGGGTGGACAAAATTAAAACCGGTATCAAGCCTTATCTCTACAATTATTACGCGCTCGCGGAATTGGGGAACGCCGTAGTCGGCGAAATTAAAGTTGTATTTTTACTAAATATCCATCCCCCGCCTCACCGAAACCTTTTAGAATTTCTTTTATTGCTCTTCCTTTGTTAGCTGTGAGAAATCCTTTTACGTTTTCCGCAACAAACGCTTTCGGTTTTTATATGTAGTTGTGCTGATTTATGCAAGAGATCGGTTGTGGAAAAAAATTGAATTTTTCTATCTTGTCAAGTGGAGAACGGCTTCCTATTTGTATGATATTTTATACACGAAGCACCGCCACGGATGGCGGCGTGCCGAATTTTTCAGGTTTTTATTGCGTCTTTCTGCTCTCGCGGTTCTTTCAAGGTTACAAAAAGTTAGGGCATTCCAAATTTCGCATAACGTTCCGGCTGTATATGACATTTTGGCGGAGGTTTTGCGTGGAAATGGAGCGAAGCGGAATGACCTAGCCAGCCTCCACCCCGTAGCGCCCCAAAGGCGCGAAGCGTAAACAGACCTGTTATACGCCGTTTTTTGTTTTCTATTTATTTTGGAAATGTTTGTCATAATATTCATAATATTTTGAATTGACATATGTTCTAATTAATAAATATTTCCATTTCTCCATCCTAATTATTTGGTCCCTATATTTTTCTTTACGCATATTTATTTTTAATATTAATTTTTTATAATTAATATTATTTTCATTAAATCTATAAACAATGAATGCTAAATGATTTGGTTGCAATGATTTTTCTTCTTTCCATTCTTTACCACATCTTTCTATATCTTTTTCCCATTCGGTTCCTTTGTCTTTTTTCCATAAATTTCTTAATGCCTCTAAGACGTTATTAAATTCTGCTTCTGTCCTTTTTTTGTTTATTGCTTTTTCTATATTGCTATCACGCTCTTCACCATATTTGATATGTCCATATTCATCAATAAGACCAATATCAAATTGTTTAATACAAGTAGAACCTACCATCAATTGATTATTGTTTAATCTATTCTTAATAATAAACTGCCATCGTAAATCTTCATGTTTACATAATTCACACGATGGTCTGGTTTCATCTATTTCAAAATTTTCACTATTATCAATAACTTCATCGGTAAAATACCATTCTTTTTTAGCTTTTTTGTAGTCATTTTTTTCCACACTATTACTGAGTAAATTTTTTGTCGCGTTTTCTATGAATTTATGCATACTAACAATATCCTATAATACTATTCAAAAAATTTCAACAAAAAATGGCGCATAACGTTCCGGCGCCACATCCACCCGAGCCGCTACTGCGGTGAAGCGTAAACAGGACTGTTAGGCGAAGTAGGGGCGTACACCGAACCTGTCAGAAGTTTTATGTAAAGAGCATTTTGTTATAAAGGCGCCGAACCAAAAATTCGCACATAATCAATCCAGTATTTCACCGGGAAAATGGCGTCGTCAATACCTTCCAAACCACCCCAACTCCCGCCGATGGCAAGATTGATCAGCAAGTATTGAGGGAAATCAAACGGCCATTCACCAAAACCTTC
>JAIRKH010000117.1 GCA_031260245.1 Treponema sp.
CCAATACCGCGCCTCCGTATAGACGACGACGTTCTTGACTCCCTTATCCGTCAAGTATTGCGCGACGGAATACCCGGCCGCGTTTATCGCGGTCAACTGCGAAACCTTCTCCTCGATAATCTCTTCTATGCGCGAGCAGGTAAGCGCAGGAACGTGCGTGTCAAAGCACACTGAGTCAATCACCGTCCGCGTTACCGGGTCAAATACCACGACATTCAGCCCGCGCCGATTAGTCGCGTAATCCACCCCGTCTATCTTGACGACCGCGACGTTACCTTCAGGGAACGACTTACTCACGGCTTCATACGCGATTCCGTCTCGCGCCGCCGCGTAATACGACGCCTCTTTCCCCTTGCTCATCGTCTCGCACACTACCTCCCCGCGGTCTATGACACCGACATAAGTGTGGTGATGCTGTTTCTTCAAGCCCTTCTCGAAACTCAAGTCCGCCGCAAAGCCCAACGCCCTTAACCCGTCGGCTATCTCGTCGGTCAGAAACGCGCCTGTCGTGTCTTTTACCGCGATGAATATCGCGTACCGCTTGCTCAAGCCCTTGAGCGCCTTTAAGTAGTTCAACAGCCCTTTTTCCGTCTTGAGGGAAATGGGGCGCGGCTCTTCTTCGTTAGCGGTCAAGAGCGTCTTAAGCGCCGTAAGTTCCGTCTTTAGCTCGGCGACTTCCCGCTTACCCGCCACGGTCGCCTCTACGGTCCGCCGTATCTCGGACAGTCCCTCCGACAGTTTGGCTAACGCCGCATGAGCCGCCTCCGCTTGGGTATTTGCGACGGAAGCCAGCCTATCGGTCGTCTTCGTCTCCGCGGCTTTGATTTCCGCCTTTAGCTCGGCGACTTCCCGCTTACCCGCCACGGTCGCCTCTACGGTCCGCCGTATCTCGGACAGTCCCTCCAACAGTTTGGCTAACGCCGCGTTAGTCAAATCTTCCGCCTTTACCGATAACTCGTCCTGTTTCTCCATGACTTTGACCAACAGCCTGTTCCGCAGTCTCTTTAACGTTTCTTTCAAAAAAACCATATTTATCTCCTTTTAAGAATTTGGATAATCTTTTCAAGCGTTGTAATCGCGGGTACCATTCTGTTTTTTGTATACAGATAAATAGTCTAAAAAAGATACGACGGCGAATAAAACAGAGACGGCGAAGAGAACAACGGCTATGACGTGGAGAATCGAAAAAAGTCCATCGTCTAAATTGAGCTTTTGGACGCTCGCCGCAAGCAGAGCCGCTACACCGGTGAGCATATAGGTAAAGGCTTTGATTTTACCGCCCTTTCTGGCGCCCTGTACGAGTCCTTTTCTTATCATAAGATTACGCAGAAATTGTATACTCAATTCGCGGTAAAGTATCGCAAGAAAAAGAACCGCGGGCAGGACGCCGTCTAGGACAAAACAGAGAAAATAAGTGATACGTACCAGCGTATCGGCAAACGGATCAAAAAGTTTGCCAAACTCGCTTACCTCGTTTCGGGAACGAGCGATTATCCCATCAAGCAAATCCGTTACCTCAGAGGCGATGAACAACGTCCACAAAACAATAATATATATGAGGCGCAAGAGATTTTCCACCGCAACGGCGGAAATATCAAGAAAATCGAATAAACGCGGTAGAAAATAGACGGCAAAGAATATCGGCGCTAAAATCAAACGTATTGAAGTTACTTTATTAGCTAACGTCATAATGTAGTATAAAACATAAAAAAAAGCCTGTCAACAAGCGCTAGTCTGCATCTGCGCAAAAAATCATCTGAAAACACATTTTTGTTCCTCTTATTTGAGGGAATCTACGCAAAGGCGCGGGTTTCCTCAAAAACAAACTCCTCCTTGTCTAAACCTGCGATTTGTAGTATATTAACCATTATGCTTGATGGTGTTATAAAAATGCTTTTCGGGTCCCAGCATGAACGGGACCTCAAGAAACTACTCCCGTTATTGCACGCGGTCAACGAGAAAGAAACGTGGGCGGCCGGGCTTCCGCCCGAAGAATTCCCCAGGGCGACGCAAACGTTCCGAGAACGCTTTGAAAGAGGCGAAACACTAAACGACCTGTTGCCAGAGGCGTTCGCGCTGGCGCGGGAAGCGGCGCGGCGCAACCTAGGCGAGCGTCCCTATGACGTGCAGGTACTCGGCTCAATCGTGCTTCACCAAGGCAAAATCGTCGAAATGAAAACCGGCGAAGGCAAGACCCTGATGAGCGTCTTGTCCGCCTATCTCAACGCCGTCCCCGGCAAAGGACTGCATATCGTTACCGTGAACGACTACCTCGCGGAGCGCGACTCTGACTGGATGCGCCCGATTTTCAGCTATCTAGGGCTAACGGTCGGCGTGATATTATCCAATATGGACAATGCCAGACGCAAAGAAAACTACGCCCAAGACATTACCTATGGGACCAACAACGAGTTCGGCTTTGACTACCTCCGCGACAATATGTGTCCCACCCTTGAGCAACGGGTTCAGCGCGGACACGAGTATTGCATCGTGGATGAAATCGACTCCATACTCATCGACGAGGCGCGCACTCCGCTCATCATCTCTGGGGCGGCGGAGGACGACACTTTCAAATTCGCCGAAGTGGATAGGCTCCTCGGCTCTTTGGAGGAAGTCAAGAAGAAGCCTAACGGCGATTATCCAGACGAGACTCAGGGCGAAGAAGTCGTTGGGGATTATAAAATCAACGAAAAGAACAAAAGCGTGTCCTTTACTAATGACGGACTAACCAAGATTGAAAACGTCCTACAGAAACGCGGACTCATTAAAGGCGCCATAGTGGACGAGGAGAATTTTGAGTTCATCCACTACTTCACGCAGGCGTTGAGGGCGCACAAATTGTTCCGCCTCGATACCGAGTATGTAGTGCAGGACGGGCAGGTGCAAATCGTGGACGAATTCACCGGACGTATACTGCACGGCAGGCGTTACTCGGACGGGCTTCATCAGGCGATTGAGGCCAAGGAACACATCAGAATCGCCCAGCGTAATCGTACTTTGGCGACTATTACCTTTCAGAATTACTTCCGTCTTTATAAGAAAATATCTGGTATGACCGGCACTGCGGACACCGAGGCGGTCGAGTTCAACAAAATCTATAAACTAGACGTGGTGGTTATTCCCACAAACCTGCCCGTCGCGCGTAAGGACGAGGACGATGTCGTTTATTTGAGCGAGAGCGACAAATTTACCGCGTTATGCGATGAAATACTCGCCGCATACAAGAAAGGACAGCCCATGCTTATCGGCACGGTTTCCATTGAGAAATCCGAAAAGCTGTCCGCGCTTTTGACGCGGCGCGGCGTGCGCCATGAGGTGTTGAACGCGAAGAACCACGCCCGCGAAGCGTTGATTATTGCCGAAGCGGGATCTAAGAGCGCGGTAACGATAGCAACGAACATGGCGGGACGCGGCACGGACATCAAGCTTGGCGGAAGCCCAGAACACCGCGCCCGCAAACGCGCCGGCGTAGACGCGCCTGCGGAAAAATACGCTGAAATTTACGCGGAAGAGTTAAAAAAATGGGAAAAAGATTACGCGGAAGTGAAGAATTTGGGAGGGCTTTACGTCATCGGCACGGAACGCCACGAAAGCAGGCGCATTGATAATCAGTTGCGGGGGCGTTCCGGCAGACAGGGCGACCCGGGTCGGTCGAAATTCTTCATTTCAATGGACGACGACCTGATGCGGCTTTTCGGCGGGGAACGTATGAAGCGGCTCATGTCCCGCATGATGGGCGCGGATAAAGCGGGCGCGGAAAGCATGGAGCTTCAGCACCCGTGGCTCAACCGAAGCATCGAACAGGCGCAGAAGAAAGTGGAGGAGCGCAACTTTGAAATCCGCAAACACCTGCTCGAATACGACGACGTTCTCAATCAACAGCGCAAGTTCATCTACGAACAACGAGACGCGATTCTACTGGATACGAATCTCAAGGAACGGGTGAATGAAGCGTCTAAAGATATGCTTTCTTTGGCGATGGAGGGCTTCCGTTCTACTCTGAAAAAGGAGCCGGAGGTCGCGGCTAAACAATTAGCGGATTATCTCAAGACCAAGTTCGGCTATGCCTTGAGCGCGGAAAATGTAGCGGCACTGGTAAAAGAGCCGCCGGAGGCGCTTGAGGAACGGCTTAACGAGGATTTGCGCCGCGATATTGACGAAAAAATCGCTCTTGTCGGCGAGAATAACATCAATACATTCATCCGTATACAATATTTAACGGCGATTGACCGTAAGTGGTTGGACCATTTGGAAAATATGGAAGCCTTGCGCGAGGCGGTTTATCTGCGAAGCTACGCTCAAAAGAACCCGCTCACGGAATACAAAATCGAGGGGTTCCAGATTTTTGACACGATGATCGACCAGATTCGGGAGGAAATTGCGTCCCGCGCCCACTTTGTTCGTATTCAAGTAAACGCTGACCGTGAGATGAAAACGCGTACCGCCGCCGCTTCGGCGTCTCACGGTTCTATGACCGCTTTTACGGCGACGCGGCGCAACGCCCCATCGTCTGACCGCGCTCAAGGGGAGTCGGTTACAGTCGTCCGCAGTCAGCCGAAAGTGGGGCGTAACGACCCTTGCCCCTGCGGTTCCGGCAAGAAATACAAGCAGTGCCATGGAAGGTGAGTCGGAGCGGCTTGCTGTCGCGCGACTCACTCCCATTCGATAGTCGCCGGCGGCTTGGAAGATACGTCGTAGACGACGCGCCCGATTTCTGACTCCGCATTAGTGATGAGGGTAGAGATTTCTAGCAAATCCTTCGGGGGAAACGGGAACACGTCCGCGGTCATGCCGTCGCTGCTCGTAATGGCGCGTAGCGCAAGTACGTACCCGTATTTGCGAATATCGCCCGCCACGCCCACGGAACGCACAGGCAAAAGCACGGCAAACGCTTGCCAAATTTCATCATAGAATCCGCGTCGCTTGAGTTCCCTAATGAAAATTGCGTCCGCTTCCCGCAAAATGTCGCACTTCTCCTTAGTAACCTCGCCTAGGATCCGTATGGCAAGCCCCGGACCGGGAAACGGATGCCTCCGCACGACCTCTTCTTCAACGCCGAGTAGACGACCCAATTTACGGACTTCGTCCTTGTAGAGTCGGTCAAGCGGCTCTATGACGCGCCCGGCTTTGCGTTTAGCGTCCACCAACGGACTGCCTACGTTGTGATGACTCTTGATGACATGCGCCTTCTTACCCACGCCCTTACCGCTCTCTATCAAATCCGTGTAGAGCGTACCCTGAACGAGAAAGTATGCGTCAGGCAAGCCTAGTTTCGCCACTTCCCGTTCCTGCACCGTAATGAACAGATCGCCTATGGTTTTACGCTTGGCTTCCGGGTCTTCCTTGCCTTTTAATGCGGCGAGAAATTCGTCTTCCGCATAGACGATATGCAAATGTTCCGCGCCGAGTCTTTCGAGAGCTTTCTTGACGGACGCGGTTTCGTCCTTACGCATGAGTCCTGTGTCAACATACATGAAGTAAACCTGTTTTGCGGGCAGAGTCTTTAATAACAGCGCGCCCGCAACGGAGGAATCCACGCCGCCCGAAATGAGGAGCAGAACCGGATGAGCGCCGATTCTTCGTGAAAGGTTCGCGCGGACTTCTTCGACGTAGTATTCCATTGTCCAGTCCCGCGATACGTTGCATACGCTGAATACGAAAGCCGCGAGAATTTCATTGCCGCGCTGACAATGACTCGTTTCTGGGTGAAACTGCACCCCAAACCAGGGCTTTTCCTCGTGCGCGACGACGGCTGGAAAACCGGCGGCGCTAACGCCGATTTGCTGAAACCCGGGCGCGAGCCGCGTGATAGTGTCGCCGTGGCTGAACCAAGCGACGAGGCTCGAGGATTGAAAGGTTAGATTCGAAAGGCGGGGAGCGTTATTTATTATATCAGTCAAGGGAATTTTGGGATTGAAACCGTTTAGAAAGCAAGCGGTATTTTTCCCGTTTTCCACCATAACCTCACCGCCGCCGTACTCGCGTCTGGGCAGAGGTTCCACGAGTCCGCCTAAATCCACGATCATGCGATGGAGACCGTAACAGATACCCATCAGGGGTAGACCGCACTCATAGACGCGCTTGTCCACAGCCGCGCCGTCCGCGTAGACAGACTCTGGCGAACCGGATAGGATGACGCCCCTTGCGTCTGCGAGTATTGCATCGGTAAGCGGCGTATCGCCGGGAATTATTTCAGTATACGCGCCGAATTCCCTGACGCGGCGTCCGATGAGCGCGGTCGTTTGACTTCCAAAATCAAGGATAAGTATTTTTTTCATCTTCTAATAAAACCTACTGTATTATACCGACTCGTCCTAGTTTATGCAACCTATAGACGATAAAGGTAACGATAACAGGACGTGGGGAAGGGTAGGGTAGGGGAAGCCGTCTCTTTTCTGGGCGGATGACTTTTCCCGCTGTACGCGAGATTGAACCTTGCCGATATGGGGCGTTTGCAAAGCCGTTACGCCTTGAGGATATATGAGATAGCGCTCAGCTACAAAAGCCTGGCGGGAAAGGACGGCAACGCGGAGAACGCGCGGTATATGGAGCGGACGCTGGAGGAATTGCGGAAGATATTCGAGCGTTCCACTGGTAGCGCCGAACGGTGGCGGGAAAAAGAGTTGGAACACCTCAAGGAACTATATCCCGCGGAATTTGCGGAGCTGTACGCGGCTGCTTTTATTTCCCTCAAGCCGTTACCCGGTAATGTTGGGGAAAACATGAGGAAGTTCGCCGCCGAAGGGCAAGCTCTCGAAAAGATCAAGGAACGCCGCGGCGTAGTGAAATAGGCGGAAGCACGTAAAAACGGGCTGTCGGGCGCGTTTCGAGCCGTCGAGGTAAAAAGATACAGTGAAATATACGCATATCTTGCGTTTTACCACAATGATGGTTCAGGCAGGAATTCAAATACGTCGGTTCTCAAGGCGATGAAAGTCTAAAGAACGACAAAAGAACAACCAAAGGTCGAACTAGCCGCGTCCCTCTCCGCCCGCCGCGGAAAGACAAGCGGCTTACAAAGCGCGGAAGAAAACCCGTCGGCTTAAAACGTAAAGGTACCCATGACGTGTAAGTTATACCTATCAACCGCGCATTGTAATTTTATTTGCGCTATTTGTCCCGTTAAAATGGTTACTAAGAAACTAGCGGCTCCTGTGTAGAAGGATACTGGAAGTATGACGTCAGACGCTGGCAGTTCCCATCTTGTATATACGCTTGCCGTTACGAACGATGCGGCGAATAAACCCGCGGTTATATACGCCGCTATACTCCAGGCTCTTTCACTCTGAACTAACGATTCGTTCCCAGGGACAGACGCGATAAGCGCCAAAACGTTTTTATATTCAACAGGGGTTCCGTCTAGCCGCTGATAAGACGTTTTAGCAAAGAATCCCTCTGTATGTAATAAAAGAGGCGGGACTTCAGCCCTATTTGCGCTATATTCTTGCGTAAAACAAGGGGAAGAGATAAC
>JAIRKH010000002.1 GCA_031260245.1 Treponema sp.
GCGCTTTACATGGTTTTTCAGCGTTACCTCCTCGAAGGTCTCATGGCGGGAGCTAATAAGGGCGAATAGGAAATATTCGCTTTGCCTTTGCGGTTACATCCTCTAAAACAAGGATGCAAGAGGACGGCGTCGCCCCGCAACGCCGTCTTTACAGACGCTTATCCCACGACGATAGGGGGAAGCCTCCCCCTCGCTATAGCGACGGCTGTAGCGACCCCTTCTGTGGGGGGCGAGCCGATACCGCCCATACGTCCCCCTCCGCAACGCTTCTAACTAGACAGGCTACGGTGTCAGACACCGGACAGGACACGTCGCCGAGACGTCGCTCATATGTCGTCGCCGAGAATAGGCTCGTCTACCAAGTCGGATTGTCGATGTAGCCGGTGGTACAGACTTCCAAACATCCATTCCGCTGCCCGCTCCACAAGCCCCCGCCTTCACGGGATTCTCCGTAATGTACTCCCGCGTCCGCAGAAAGTCATCTATCCCCCCGATTATCCGCGAGTAGAACCGTTCTCCCCACACGTGCCCCTTCCGCCCATGCGCCTTGTTCCACGCCTTCGCGAAATTACACTTTATCCACTGCATTATTTCCGATAGATTAGCGTCCTTGCCAGGCTTTATCAAGAAATGGATATGATTTCCCATGACGCAGAAATCCTACAACTGGAAATGGAACTTCCGCTTCGCCTTCGCGACGAACGAGAGGAATAATAGCTTGAATTGAGTTTCGAGCAGGCTCATGTCGTCGTGGTCTATTTTCGACGTAACATGATACGTCGCGTCCTCGATAAGTATTCGTGGTTTTCTCATACTTGTAATATAGCGTACTAAAAAAAAAGCGCCTATAAATTGACGCAGAAAAAGGCGGATTATGTTAGAAATTGTACAAAATCTTCTCATCGCGCAACTTTCGCTCGGAACAACTTTGCCAACCCAGCGGTATATAGTTCCGTGAACTCATCGAGGTAACGTTCTTTCAAACTATCATAAGAACGCTCGTCCTCCCTCTCACTTCTTGAATAAGGCGGTTTCCGCGGCGTTGACTCCCGTGTCCAAGGTATTGGCGTAGCCGGCGTCCAAGCTTCGTTTGCCGTGTTCGAGGAGGTTGCTCAATTTACGAGTCGCCTCTACTGGGGACAGGTCATAGTAGAGCTTGCCGTCAAATGCGACGCTTATAGCGCCGGTTTCCTCGGACACGACCAGTACCACCGCGTCTGATTGTTCGGACATACCCAGAGACGCTCTGTGCCGTGTGCCGAAACTTTTCTTTATGTCCTGTTGTTCCGATAGGGGCAGGAAACAGCCGGCCGCAACGATTCTTTCGTTTTGGATAACCATCGCTCCGTCGTGGAGGGGACCGTCAAATTGAAATATAGCGACAATAAGGCTAGAGGAGATTTCCGCGTTGAGTCGGGTACCAGTATCGATGATGTTTTTTAAATTTATTTTACGAGGAAACACCACAAGAACGCCTCGGCGTTCCTGTGACAGAATCTCCGCCGCGGTGACGACCGACTCAAGGTGTCCCAGATTCGGCTTGCTGTTTGGTCTGAAAAGCTCGCTTTGCCCCAGTCTCAGGATGATTTTTCGTAGTTCGGGTTGGAACACGATGGCAACCGCGACGAGCAGTCCAGGCGCGAGCACATTGAGAATCCACACCAGGGTCGTTAGCCTCAGTAGAACTGCGACGCCGTAAACCAAGGCGAGGAAACCCGCGCCTTTTATCATCGACAAAGCTTGAGTCTTGAGCAACAGCTCGTAAGCCTTGTAAAGCAAAAATGCAAGAATGGCGATGTCCACCATAGGACGCGCTATGTCGTATAGCGACTGTATCTGTTGTATCCAACTCATCTTTTCACTCCTTAACTTATGAAAACGTTTCTATATTTGACGAGGATACAGTATATCGTGGATATTATCAAGAAGGCGCAAAATAAGCGCGAGGAACAAAAAATAGAGACGCAACGTATTTGATTTCATCTATGTATAAATTATTAGGAAAATATTAATTTTAGACGAAAAAACTACAAAAACGTCGCATTTTAGACTTGCGTAAATCGTATTTTTCATGTATCGTTATATTTTGTAAATATTTTTGACAAGAGAGGCGAGTATGATACAGCTAAACAATGTCTGCAAGTCCTTTGGTCGCCTGCAAGTGTTGAAGGACGTCAATCTGTATGTGAAAGAAGGTGAGAAAGTTACGATAATAGGCCCGTCTGGTTCGGGTAAGAGTACTCTTATACGGTGTATTAATGCGCTTGAGGAGCCGGATAGCGGGCAAGTTTTCCTTAACGGCGAACAACTCACGCATAGAAACAAGACGATGATAGTGAGGACGCATTGCGCGATGGTGTTTCAGCAGTTCAATCTCTATCCTCATATGAATGTTTTACAGAATATCACTATTGCGCCCATGAAATTGCAAAAAAAGAGCCGCGCCGAAGCCAAAGAAGTCGCGTTTTATTACCTCGACGTGGTGGGACTACGGGACAAGGCGTACGCCTATCCGTCCACCCTTTCCGGTGGACAGCAACAGCGGATAGCCATAGCGCGGGCATTGGCGACTCGTACGAAGATTCTGCTTTTCGACGAGCCGACTTCCGCGCTTGACCCAGAAATGGTGCAGGAAGTGCTTGATGTTATCATAAAGCTGTCTTCGGAGTCAATTACGATGGCCGTGGTAACGCATGAGATGGGTTTTGCGCGGCAGGCCGCGGACCGAGTCGTCTTTTTGGACAACGGAGTCATAGCCGAAGAAGCCTCGCCGGATGAGTTCTTTGATAATCCAAAAACAGAACGCGCGAGAGCGTTCTTGAGCAAAATTTTACGATAAAATTTCAAGGAGGTTTTTTATGAAGAAAACGAAGAAGCTTTTGTTAGCTTTTTTGATTCCAGCGGTGCTGGCTGTAGTCAGCGTCGCGTCATGCGAAAAGAAGGCGCAAGTCGCCGAAGACGGAGCGGCGCGGCAGTCGAGTCCGCAAATCGACCGTATCCGCAAAGCGGGAGTCCTGAAGGTGGGAGTGAAGTCAGACGTACCAAAATTCGGGCTTCTCGATACCGCGACGAATCAGTACGAGGGTTTTGAGATTGAACTTTCCAAGCTCATCGCCAAACAGTTGTTCGGCGACCCGAACAAGGTCGCCTTTACCGCAGTAACGGCGAAGACTCGCGGTCCCTTGCTCGATAATGGAGACATTGACCTGGTTATCGCCACTTTTACCATCACCGAAGAGCGGAAGCTCGCCTACAACTTCTCCACCCCTTACTACACGGATGCGGTGGGTTTGCTGGTAAAAAAAGCCGCGGGCTATACAGGGCTAAAAGACCTTGACGGAAAAATCATAGGCGTAGCCCAATCAGCCACGAGTCGCGAGGCTATCCAAACAGCCGCGAACAGCATCGGAACGTCTGTTACATTCATGGAATTCTCTACATACCCGGAAATCAAGGCGGCTCTCGACTCAGGGCGGGTCGACGTGTTTTCCGTAGATAAGTCTATCCTCAATGGGTACCTTGACAGTGAAACTGTGATTCTGCCGGACGCTTTCTCCCCACAAAACTACGGCGTGGCAAGTAAATTCGCTAATAAAGACGTCGCCGTATACGTCGACGCTCTCGTCACGAATTGGCTCAACGACGGCGTCATAACAGAACTTATCAACCAATTTGGACTATAGTAATGAGAGAACGAAGTCTTGTTTAAAAAGCTCGCGACGGCTTCTAAACGACGGCTTCATCTACTGTCAAGGAAGAAATAATAAGTGAGCGGACCATTCGCGCTGTGGCGCTGGGCTAGGTTATTGTCGGATTATTCTGTTTTTCTTGAAGGATTTGTCGTCACTATTTTAGTGGCTCTATCGGCGTTGCTGTTGGCGCTTGCTTTGGGCGTTATATTCGGGCTTTTCTCCACGTCGGCGAACAAGTTTTTCAAAGCCGCTTCTCGTGTTTACGTTGAATTCTTCCAGAATACGCCGCTAGTGATACAAGTATTCTTCGTGTACAACGCTCTTCCGTACGCCGGCGTAAAATTGGACGTATTTAGTATAGGCGCTCTATGCGTGGGCGTGTACCACGGCGCTTACGTCGCCGAAATCATTCGCGCCGGCATCACGTCCATTCCTCGCGGACAAATGGACGCCGCACGCTCCCAGGGTTTCTCCTATATTCAAGCCATGCGTTACGTCATCCTCCCGCAAACGGTCGCTATCGTCCTGCCTCCGCTCGCCAATCAAGCCGTCAACCTTATTAAGAACACATCGGTGTTAGCCCTCATCGCAGGCGGAGATCTTATGTACCGCGCGGACTCGTGGGCGTCGAACGGTACGTTGAGCTACGGTCCCGCCTACATAGTAACCGGCGCGCTCTACTTCATCCTGTGCTTTCCCCTGGTCTCATGGGCAAGGAAACACGAGGCGCGAATAAAAAACAGAGATATTCTCATGCACGAGGTGGACTCATGAACCTGCAAATATTCGCCGACATTTTTACGCGCGACAACGTTCTCTTTATGCTCGCTGGAATGAGGACGACGCTCTTAATTTCCGTCGTAACGGTCTGCGCGAGCATTGTATTCGGTACCATCCTCGCGCTCCTCCGTAATTACGAAAAGCGCGTCTTCGGGAGAATCGCTTCCATTTACATTGAGATATTCCGAAGTACGCCTCTACTGTTGTGGATTTTAGTGTGCGTTTTCATGCTCCCATTGGGAAATTACTTAATCCGCGGCGGTATTGGCTTGACCTTTTATACGTCGTCCGTTATTGCGGAAATCGTGCGCGGGGGACTCAACTCCATTGACAAGGGACAGTTCGAAGCCGCTCGGTCTCAAGGATTCAACTTTTTTCAAACTCTAGTTTATATCATTTTGCCTCAATGTTTTCAGCGCATCGTCCCTTCTCTGATGAGCCAAATCATCACCACCATCAAGGATACTTCATTTTTTGCCCAGTTCGCCATCGCAGAATTCTTCTTTAACGCAAAAAACCTCATGGGAAGTATCTCTAAAAACACGGTTGTCGGTTCCGCGCATATCTTTGTGCTTTACTGTTTCATAGCGTTCGTGTATTTCGCCATTAATTTTTCACTCTCCTGTCTCGTCCGCTATTTATTCAGAAAAGATGAAAGCACGATTGTCCATGTAGAACAGTAAGCTGGATTATCATATCTTTCAGAACATATCAAGTTTCGTCTCTTGAAAAAGAGAGCCTTTTTGCCGTAGAATCAGATATGCAAAACATAAAACGTATTGAAGGCGGCGTATGCGCCGCGAAGGGATTCCGCGCGGGAGGCGTCTGGTGCGGTATAAAGGCGAGTCCTCGCAAGCGGGATTTGGCGCTTATCTATTCAGAAGCCGCGTGCGTATCCGCGGCCGTATTCACGACGAACAGAGTAAGAGCCGCGCCCGTGATAGTAACGCAAGAACATTGTAAGGGTGGGAAAATTCGGGCCGTCATAGCAAACTCCGGCGGCGCAAACGCCTGCACCGGAGAGTCGGGATTCGCGGCCGCGCGGCGAATGGCGTCCCTTATCGCGGATGAATTCGCCATACAAGAACGAAACGTGGCGGTCGCGTCTACTGGCGTCATCGGCGTTCCTTTGCCCATAGGAGCCATAGAGTCGGAGGCCTCTGCGCTCGCCAATTCCCTCCGCGCGGACGTTTCGGGGAACGACGCCGCGCTTGAAGCGATAATGACCACGGACAAACGCAAAAAAAGCGGCGCCGTTGAAATCGACGTCTGCGGCCGACCCGTGCGTATCGGCGCTATGGTCAAGGGATCGGGTATGATTCATCCAAATATGGCCACTATGCTCTGCTTTATTACCACAGACGCGGTAATAGAACAACCAGCGCTCGACGCCGCTCTGAGAGACGCGGTCCGCGTTTCTTTCAACCGCCTCACCATAGACGGCGATACCTCCACCAATGACATGGTTCTCGCCATGGCTAACGGGCGCGCCGAAAACCCGAAGATAGTTCTGGGCGACGAAAATTTCGTCCTTTTCTCCGAGGCTTTACGCGCTCTATGCGTAGAGCTTGTTCGGCAAATGGCGCGAGACGGCGAAGGCGCCACCAAACTAATCGCCGTGACGGTCAGAGGCGTCCCCGACGAGGAAACCGCCGAGGCGCTGGCAAAATCGGTGGCGTTGTCGAATCTCGTCAAAACGGCTATATTCGGCGCGGACGCCAACTGGGGGAGAGTCGTTTGCGCTCTCGGATACGCAGGCGTTCCTTTTGAGCTTGAGCGCGTAAGCGTCGCGTTTTCAAGTAAAAAAGGAAGCGTTTCAGTCTGCGAAAACGGTCAGGCGCTTCCTTTCTCCGAAGAAAACGCTAAAGACGTTCTCCTTGAAGACGAGATTGAAATCGACGTCCGTGTAGCGGACGGCGCGTCAGCCGTAACCGTCTGGGGTTGCGACCTTTCCTACGATTATGTAAAAATCAACGGAGACTATAGAAGCTGACGGAATTCCGATTCTTTAAAAAATTATAAAAAAAAGGGAAGAAAGGTATTGACAAAAAGGGAGACAGGTGGTACTATAGAGGTATCTTCTGCGGGAGGTCGTCGAGAGGCGGCGGATATTTGACAAGTGGAGGGAAGGGGAGGGAAGGGATGAGAGATA
>JAIRKH010000058.1 GCA_031260245.1 Treponema sp.
TCCGCCGCCTGCAAACGGTTCGTAGAATTCAGAAAAATTTTGGGGTAATGGGGGCGATATCATTTTGATTACCCGCGACTTGACGCCCGGATAACACAATGGGCTTAAAACGTGGTTTAAGCTAGATAATTTCAGGCGGGATTAGAGGATCGCATAGAAGAGTCTCCGCATAATGAGGACGCTTGAGCCAAACTACGCGCCGTCTCCACCGTCAAGTCGGGATAAGCAAGCATGCTTGAACAGACTTCGGTTGTAGAGTATTATATTTTAAGGAGGAGATTAAACATGAAAACAATTACATTGGGGAGAACCAATTTACAGGTTCCCGTAATAGCAGTGGGCTGTATGAGACTCAACAGCCTTGATAAAAAAGGCGCCGAGCGTTTCGTCAAGACCGCGCTTGATTTGGGCGCGAATTTCTTTGACCACGCAGACGTTTACGGGGGCGGGAGTTGCGAAAGCCTCTTCGCCGACGCGAGCGCGTCCTATCCACGCGACAAAATGTTTCTTCAATCAAAATGCGGTATACGTCCAGGCGTCGCGTTTGACTTTTCAAAAGAACATATCCTTGCGTCTGTCGACGGTATCCTTAAACGCCTCAAAACCGAATACCTCGACACGCTGTTGCTCCATCGCCCAGACGCGCTCGTCGAGCCGGAAGAGGTAGCCGCGGCCTTCGACGCCCTGCATAACAGCGGGAAAGTCCGCAACTTCGGCGTGTCAAACCAGAACCCTTTTCAAATACAACTCCTGCAAAAATTTGTGAACCAGCCTATCTTGGTGAACCAGCTTCAGTTGAGTGTTACTAACGCGAATATGATTTCCGTGGGACTGCACGTGAATATGCTCGACGACGCCGCGGTTAACCGAGACAGCTCGGTTTTGGACTTTTGTCGGCTGAACGATATTACCATTCAGGCGTGGTCCCCTTTCCAGTTCGGCTTCTTCGAGGGCGTGTTTCTTGGCGACGAGAAATTCTCTAAACTGAACGCGAAGATCCGTGAAATCGCCGAGAAATACGGCATGTCTGACACTACTATCGCGCTTGCGTGGATTCTACGTCACCCAGCGCGCATCCAGCCTGTTACCGGTACTATGAACGAGAAACGCCTCGTGGATTGCGCGAAAGCCGCGGAAGTCGCGCTCTCCAGAGACGAATGGTACGCAATTTACCTGTCCGCGGGAAACATACTGCCATAAAGAGAGAATCATGTTAGGACCAATCGTCAACGCGCTTACCGTAGTCGTCTGTTCTTTGCTCGGCTGTTTCATCGTGCGCGGCGTCCCGCCCCGTTTTGAGGAAATCGTCAAGAAAAGCATGGGACTCGCCGTCGTCTATATCGGCGTGAAAGGCGCGATGGAGAATCAACGCGTCCTCTTACTTATTATGAGTATGGTCATAGGCGCGCTCGTCGGGGAATTCGTCAATATAGACGGGCTGATGAACCGTTTAGGACAATGGACCGAGAACCGCCTTTTCCCCAAGAAGAGAACGTCAGGGAGAAACCGCGAGAGCGCGGAGAGATTCGTCAAAGGCTTCGCGTCCGCGAGCATATTGTTCTGTACAGGCTCCATGACGATAGTCGGTTCTTTGCAGAGCGGCTTGCAAGGCGCGCACGAGACGCTCTTCGCAAAGTCCATATTAGACGGAACCATATCCCTTATCTTCGGCGCGTCTATGGGTGTAGGAGTCGCGTTCTCCGCGGTTACGGTGATCGTGTGCGAAGGCGGCATCGCGCTCGCCGCTTCCGCAATCAAGGGACTGCTCACACAGGAAATCATCACGGAAATGTCCGCGGTCGGCAGCCTCGTCATCGCGGCAATAGGCTTCAACTTCCTTGAGGTAAAGGAGATTCGCGTAGCCAACCTCACGCCCGCGATTTTCGTTCCCTTGGTCTGGCTTACGATAGATGGACTCTTGCAAAAGGTATAGAGAAATGGATTTACAGGCTTTACAAACCAATTCGTCCCTACATACGCACACAGTTTTCTGCGACGGCGCGGACGACGTTGAGACCATGTGCGGAGCCGCTTACGAGAAGGGACTAGCCGCCATAGGCTTCAGCGCGCACGCGCCCATCTACGAAAAAACCGGATGGGAAACAGATTGGCACTTACGGGATTTCGCCGCGTATATAGCGGAGGTTCAAGCCGCAAAAGCGCGATGGAACGGCAGGCTCGCCGTTTACGCGGGGCTTGAGGTTGATTTCGTCAAAGGGTTGATAGGTCCGGCGGATTTCGAGCGCAAAGGGCTTGATTACCTGATAGGCTCTACGCATTACCTGACGACGCCGAGCGGCGGTCGTTTCACGGTCGACGGGAGCGTCGAGGAGTTGGAACGGGGTATAGCCCTCTTCGGGGGAGCGGAGTCCATGGTGAACGCCTATTGGGACGCGGAGGAAGCTCTGATTGCGGAAGGAGGCTTTGATATTCTGGGACATATAGACCTGGTCAAGAAAAACAACCGCGGCGGACGCTATTTCTCCGAGACCGCGCTCTTCTACGTTGAACGGATTACCCGTATAGCGGATATCCTAGCCGCCGTATACGCGAAACGTAATATCGCGGTAGAGGTCAATACCGGCGGACTTAACCGCGGCGCGACCACGGAAATCTACCCTTCGCCCGCGCTCCTACGGCTGTTGCGGGAACGAAACGTCCCGGTCATTCTTACGGCGGACGCTCATTGCGCGGACCATCTCGACGGAAACTACGCGACAGGCCGCGGGGAAATGAAAAAGGCTGGATATCTCTAATAGCCTTAGGTTGACAAGCTTACCTACAGTCAAGCTTTCGCCACGCTAACCACATAATCAACTTGCTCATTCGACATACCCGCCCATATCGGCAAGGAGACTTCTTGGCGAAACGCCTTCATCGTTTCGGGGAAATCGTCCTCGCAGAACCCGTTTCGTTCGCGGTAAAAGGGCATAGTATGTAAGGGGATGAAATGCACGGAAACGCCGACGCCCGCGTCTTGCATCTTTGTGGTGAACGTATCCCGCTCGCCGGGATCGGTCAGCCGTAAGGGGTAGAGGTGCCGGGCGTCTCCCACGCCGGAGCGGGGAACGATGAAACGGCGGTCGTCCGTAAAGGCGGCGTCGTAAGCCGCGGCTATCTTCCGCCGCATAGCGAGCAAGTCCACGCATCGCGCAAGCTGAACCCGCCCAATGGCCGCAAGAATATCAGGCATATTATACTTGTAACCAGGCGCCTTAATCTCGTAATACCACGAAGCTTTTGTATCCGTATAGCGATTCCATACCGAGCGGTCCACGCCGTGCAAACGCATAAGCCGAATCTGTTCCGCGATTTCCACGTCTCTCACCGCGACCATGCCGCCTTCGCCAGTGGTTATAGTTTTAGTCGCGTAGAACGAAAACACGCCCACGTCGCCCACGCTTCCCAGAAAGCCGCTCTCCGTCTCCGAAGGAAAGGCGTGCGCCGCGTCTTCTATCACCTTGAGTCCGTATTTCCACGCGACCGCATGGATTCCCTTCATATCGCAGGACAGTCCGCCGAAATGCACTGGAATTACGGCTTTGGGCGTACCGCGCGGGCCGAATCCGCCCCGCGCCGCGTAGGGAGGCAGACCTCGCTCAAGTCTTTCCAGAATCCGCTCAAGAGCGTCCGGGTCAATGTGAAACGTTCCGGGCGCGACGTCCACAAAGACAGGCTCCGCTCCAAGATAGCGAACCACTTCCGCGGTAGAGGCGAAGGTGTAGCTTGGCGTAAACACAATATCGCCCGCCTTTACGCCGAAAGCCTCAAGCGCGAGGTGCAAGCCCGCGGTGGCGGAACTTACCGCGAGGCAACGCAACGGGGACTTGTTCTGCGGGACGCGGTTCAAGAATACGGCGAACTCGTCTTCAAACGCCAGAGCTTCCGCGCCTGTGGTGAGCCACCCTGACCGCAGAACGCGAAGGCAGGCTTCCTCCTCTTCTTTACCGATAAACGGCAGGGCGAACGGCGTCTTCAAGTCGTTTCTCATAATATCCTTTCTTGACGGCTATGTTTGCCTGCAAGCGTAGCCTGTTTATGTTAGAACAATGAAGCGCCAATTTCTCATTGCTAATCGCTAATTGTTCATTGTTATGAAAATATCGCCGATTATCTCCCGCAAGAGCGCGGCGTCGCGGTAGACCGACGGATGTTTCTCGTCGAAGTAGCAGATAGGACGTAGTCTCTCCAGCGTCTCCCAGAAGGCGTCCCTGTCGTTGCGGCGCGTCTTTTCGATACGCAAGATGCGGTTAAAGCCCGTCTCGACCGCTTCCTCGTTAGACGCGACGAGTCTTTCGCCGAGTTTCTCGCCGGGGCGGACTCCCGTATACACGATTTTGACGTCCTTGTCGGGCTCGAACCCGTAGAAACGAATCATCTGTTCCGCGATGTCGCGTATTTTCACAGGCTCGCCCATATCGAGTAGGTAGAGGCGGCCGTTTTCACCCAGGCCGCCTGCCTTCAGTATCAGCGAGCAGGCTTCGGGGATGGACATGAACCAGCGTTTCATGTCCGGGTGGGTTACGGTAACGGGTCCGCCCTTGGCTATCTGCCCTTCAAAGAGCGGGATTATGGAGCCGCGAGAACCAAGCACATTGCCGAACCGAACCGCCATGAAGGCGCCGTTCTTAGACGCGGTCGCAGTTTCCGCCGCGAGTCGCTCGCACAGGAATTTCGACGCGCCGTACATGGAACGCGGCTCGACGGCTTTGTCAGTGGTGATATGGACGAAGCGCTTGACGCCGTGGGTCAGCGCGGCTTTCATCAGATTTTCCGCGCCGAAGAGGTTGTTCTGAATAACGGCGACGGGGTTTTCCTCCATCATCGGCACGTGTTTATACGCGGCGGTGTGGAAAACCACGTCCGCCTTGAGTCGGGACAGCAGGAACTCAACGTAAGGCGCGTCCTTGAGGTCCCCAATCACCGGGACGACGGTCGCTTTTTCGCCGACCCCTTCCTCTTGCAAGAGCCGCAATTCGCGGTCAATCTGGTAGATTGAATTTTCGCCATGACCCAAGAGGTAGAGCCGCTCCGCGCCGCCTGACAGCAACTGTCGGCACAATTCACTTCCTATGGACCCGCCCGCGCCGGTGACGAGGACTCGTTTGCCGCGTAGGTAGGCGAGACTCTCCTTGAGGTTAATAGACACAGGGGAGCGTCCGAGCAGGTCTTGCGGATCGATGGCGCGGGTCTGTATGAAGAGCGCGTCCCCCTTGACGATTTGGGAGATTGTGGGCAGGATGCGTATCTTTTGGAAGCCCGCGTCGCGCAGAACCGCGTAGACCTTCCACTGATAGTCCCGCGTCGCGCTGGGCATGGCGACGACGGCCTCGTCGCCCGACTGAGGGGACAATGCGCGGACCGCTTCCGCTACAGGACCAAGCACCGGAACGCCGTTTATCACACGCCCAATCTTCTCAATGTCGTCGTCCAGAAACGCCGCGACCCGCCCGAAGACGGATTTTCTCTGTATCTCAAGGGCAAGGGTTTTTCCCGCAAACCCAGCCCCGACAATGTAGACTCGTTTATTCAAGATTTAACCTCTCTTAATTATAGACATCCTTGCGCCTCTCGCTACTCCCAGCCGCCTGCTCTTTCGGTGTCAGCCACTTTTGGTGTCAGACACCCTTGCGCCTTCCGCTACTCCCAGCCGCTCACTCTGCCAGTGCCAGACACCTGCGACTCCGCCTCTCGGCGCCAGACGCGCCGCGCCTAAACCATTCTTCACAAACAGACTCTTTTCGGTGTCAGGCATCTTTGGTGTCAGACATCCCTGCGCCTCTCGCTACTCCCAGCCACTTTCGGTGTCAGACACCTGCGACTCCCTTTTGGTGTCAGACACCTGCGACTCCGCCCCTCGGCGTCAGACGCGCCGCGCCTAAACCATACTTCACAAGTAGACTCTTTTCGGCACCAGACATCTTTGGCGTCAGACATCCTTGCGCCTCTCGCTACTCCCAGCCGCCTGCTCTTTCGGTGTCAGACACCCCTCGCCGTAGCCCTCGTACTGCCCGCAGTGTCAGACATTCGGTGTCAGACACCTGCGACTCCGCCCCTCGGCGCCAGACGCGCCGCCACTAAACCATACTTCACAAGTCGCTCACTCTGCCAGTGTCAGACACCTGCGACTCCGCCCCTCGGCGCCAGGCGAGCCGCGCCTAAACCATTCTTCACAAACAGACTCTTTTCGGTGTCAGACATCTTTGGGGAGTAGACTCTTTTCGGCACCAGACATCTTTGGTGTCAGACACCCTTGCGCCTTCCGCTACTCCCAGCCGCTCACTCTGCCAGTGCCAGACACCTGCGACTCCGCCCCCGGCGTCAGACGCGCCGCGCCTAAACCATTCTTCACAAACAGACTCTTTTCGGTGTCAGACATCTTTGGGGAGTAGACTCTTTTCGGCACCAGACATCTTTGGTGTCAGACACCTGCGACTCCGCCCTTCGGCGCCAGACGCGCCGCCACTAAACCATTCTTCACAAGTAGACTCTTTTCGGCACCAGGCATCTTTGGTGTCAGACACCCTTGCGTCTCCCGCTACTCCCAGCCGCTCACTCTGCCAGTGTCAGACACCTGCGACTCCGCCCCTCGGGGTGTCAGACACCTGCGACTCCGCCCCTCGGCGTCAGACGCGCCGCCACTAAACCATACTTCACAAGTAGACTCTTTTCGGTGTCAGACACCCTTGCGTCTCCCGCTACTCCCAGCCGCCTGCCGCGCCGCCTCTCCTACTGTCCAAGTTCACGCTTGGACCCGCGGCAGTGTTGCGTTGTTTAAAGCCGCTATCGCTATACACATACGCGACCTTTCCCGCTCCTGACGCCGAATTGGTAGCGTCAATAGTCCCGCCCCTCTTAGTGAACACGCCTTCCCTTTCTCCTTGTACATATACGCCGCCACCGACGCTACTTGTCGTATTCCCGCTTATGGTCCCGCCTTCCATCGTGAAACTGCCGCTATTATCAACGTACACGCCGCCGCCCCAGTTTGCCATATTAGCGGTTATGGCGCCACCTGTCATAGTGAAACTACCGCCCCTGACTTCCACGCCGCCGCCGCTTCCGCCACTTGTCGTATTCCCGCTTATGGTCCCGCCTTGCATAGTGAAACTGCCGCTATTACCCACATACACGCCGCCGCCCCAGAGGGAAGTATTATCTCTTATGGTTCCATTTCTCATCGTAAACGTCCCGTCACTGCCCACATACACCCCGCCGCCGCCCCCGCCACTTGTCGTATTCCCGCTTATGGTCCCGCCTTCCATCGTGAAACTGCCGCCGCTATTGACGGCTACGCCGCCGCCGCTTCCGCCACTGTCATTGTTACGAACCGCCGTATTCCCGCTTATGGTCCCGCCTTGCATAGTAAAACTGCCGCTATTATCCACGTACACGCCACCGCCCCAGAGGGAAGTATTATCTCTTATGGTTCCATTTCTCATCGTAAACGTCCCGTTATAAACATACACGCCGCCGCCGACACCGCCACTATCATTGTTACGAACCGCCGTATTCCCGCTAATCGTCCCGCCTTCCATCGTGAAACTGCCGCCGCTATTGACGGCTACGCCGCCGCCGTTGCGGCCCGTATTTCCGCTTATTATCCCGCCTTGCATAGTGAAATTACCGCCGTCCCCGACAAGCACGCCGGTCCACTGGGCGTCGCGCACAGTGGAGCCGCCCTTCATAACAAGCTCCCCACCGTCTATATACACAATACACCAGCTTTTGCCGTTTCCGTCTAAAGAGAGATTGGCGTCCAACACGAGCGTTACACCTTCTGGGACGGTAAAGAGCATTTTATCTCCGCTATTACTAATAGCGCGAGAGCTTCTGTCTCCTTTAATGGTAACGGTTTTAGCCGCGCCGCTGGTAGTAAAGGTAACGGGGGCGCTTGCAAAACTGCCGCTCAAGGTAATAGTATACGCGCCGCCCGCGCGGTCCGCGTTGATAGCCGCGACCGCCTCCCTAAAGGCTGTCTCTGTCGCAACGCTTGCGTTACGCAGTTTCTGTACCGCTTCCCACCCGCCGGTCAGTTTGAGACTAAGCTCTTCCATCGCGGCCATACCGTCGTCAAAGCTTCGGTAGTCCGCGGTATCTCCGGCCGTCTGTACCCCAGTTTCAAGGTTTATCACTGCCGCGTTGAACATGGTTATACCGCCCAACCGCCGCGCGCTCACAGACAGCGTGAGCCGCGGGTTGGTCCCCGCTCCGAGTTTCGGCAGGTACTCTTCCGCTACGTCCCCGCCGAATTGGTTCCCATACTCCTTCAAGACCTGTTCAAGACTCTTGGCGCGCGGGTATATCGCGTAAATCCCGCTTCGTATCAGATATACGGACAGTATTTGCGCCAGCGTATCCGCGTCCCGCGCGTCCGTCCCCGCGGATAACTGCACAGGCGGCACAGCCAACATCGGCAGTTGCGAGACGCGCGCCGCGCTTGCCGTCGCTATGGCTTTCGCCATGCCCGGTAGTTTGCCCCGTATCTCCTCAATAGTCCCGTAAAACTGAACGTCCCCGGCTATCTGGCGCAAGTCTTCTATCTTGAGGATGGCTATAATCAGCAGGTTGCGGACGCCTAGTTTCGTAATACTTCCGGCCACGACGTATTGCGCGCCAAGTTGTCTGCCGAGCGCGGCTATAGTCTCCGGGTCCGTCATGCCGGAATCCCTCTGAAACCTGTGTTCGTTCCGTATGGCGGCGTTAATACTGGTGCGCGGCACCGGGTCAAAGACCGCGGTCAGCTCCTTCTGAAACGAGAACAATTCGGCGATGGTCTCGCCCTCCTCTCCTTGTCCGCCGGTAAAGGGCAGAATCGCTAGTCTGTCCTTCGCCCACACTGCGTTGGTCAGCGCCAACGTTAATAGCGCAATACTTATCCTTCTCATAACTTACTCCCTTTGTTCTCTCTTTGCTTGCAAGTGGAGCCGTTTTGTCCTCGGGGCGGCGTAGAGCCTATACCTTACTATACCTGACCGCGAGCAAGAAGTCAATACTCGAATCAGAAACGAGTTCAGTAGTTGCGAAAAAACTAAATAGAAGATATATTGGAAGTAGAAAGGAACAGTAATGAAACAACTTGAAATCAAGAACTTATGCCATAGCTTCGGCGGGCTGACTGCGCTCTCCGATATAAACTTGAGCCTTGAGAGCGGCGAAATCGTGGGGCTTATCGGCCCCAACGGCGCGGGTAAGACGACGATTTTCAATCTTGTGAGCGGTTTCTATACGCCGACTGCCGGAGACATTCTCCTTGACGGCGTGAGAATCAACGGCATGCCTCCGCATAAGATAGCCGCGATGAAGGTGGGGCGGACATTTCAGAACATTCGGCTGTGGCCCGAAATGTCGGTGCTTGACAATATTTGTATAGCTCAATACTACCGCTTGGGTTACAATGCGGCGGACGCGTTCTTTCACACGAAACGCTATCGTATGCAGGAGCGGGAAATCGCCAAGAGCGCCTACGAATTGCTGGACGTGTTTCACCTTGCTGACCTCGCGGCGGAACGTCCCAAGAACCTACCCTATGGTATTCAACGTAGGGTGGAAATCGCCAGGGCGCTGTCCCTCCGCCCGAAGCTTCTCATGCTCGATGAGCCTGCCGCCGGGCTGAACTCAGCGGACCTCGCCGCGCTTATAGACTATGTACATTGGATTCACGACGAGTTTAAACTCGCCATTTGGCTCATAGAGCATCAGATGGAGGTGGTTATGAGCCTCTGTAGGCGTATTCAAGTCATTGACTTTGGGAAGGAAATCGCCGCTGGAACGCCCGAAGAGATCCGCTCCAACGACGATGTGATAAAAGCCTATCTTGGCGACGAGGAGTTATAAAATGAACGCGTCAGAAACTAAAGCGTATATCGCCGACGTCTTGACGTCGCTGAAACTCACGGAAAAACAACGCGAGGAGTTGGCGTCTACGGCGGCGATATGGGAAAGCCGCGTCGGGCTGTCGCGGTCAAAAGGCGATCACGCGCTCGCAACCGCGGCGCAACAGGAAGCGGACGTTCTAAAAGCAAAAATAGCGGGACTCGACGCGGAAATAGCCGTCTTGAGATCCGAAATCAGTTCTGCAAAACAAGGACTGACCGCAGTTGCAAGTAGGGAGCGTTCTGTTGACCCAGACATTCTTCAACAAGAGTTGTTAATCGCGGCGGGACGTCTACCGGGAGACGAAGACAAGGTCGTCATGGAACAGAACTTGAACGATACAGCGAACAGAGAGTCCGCGTCTGCGGCGCTCGCCCAACTCAAGGCGAAGATGGGGCGATGACTCACGGCGTCCGTCGCGGGATTTGCATAGCAAGAAGCCGTATCGCGGCGCCGACAAAAAAGCAAATAACCGCAGACGCGAGGCTGATGTCGATGGATACTTCTGGGAATAACAGTCGACAGGCGAAGAGCCCAATGCAAAATCCCGCAATCGGCGCGGTCAAGGCGTTAAAAGCTTGTTTGAGTAATGTTTTTACAGGCGCTTTGCCCTCGCTAATCCGTTTGGGACAGCTCTTCATACAACCGAAACAAGAATCGTTCTCTGTTTTCACGTTTCTTTCTCCTGCTTGATAGGAAGCCGTACCCGCGCGATGTCGACGGCTTTGCCTTTCTCGTCTGTTTCTATTATTGCGCCCTGTACTTCCAGTCTGTCCCAAGCTTCATGCGCCCAATCAGGGATGCCAGTGAGGTATTCGTTAATGCAGGTTTGCGCGTCATTGCCGCCCACCGAATCGATGCTTCCTGTTCTTCCCGCGTCTGTAAGCACAGCCGTGCGGCCGGGCAAAATGGTCTCGTCCGCCGTCTGTACCCGGGAATGAGAACCGACGACCGCGGAACATAAGCCGTCCGCAACCGCGAAGAGCGTCTTCTTTTCCGCGCTGGTTTGCGCGTGGAAATCAACGACGATAAAGGGAGTCTCTTGTTTCAAGCGTTCAGCGAGGATGGGCAGAAACGTTACTGGGTTGTCCCCGTGGGTCCGCAGAAAACCGCTTTGACCAAGCAAAACGGCGACCGCGATTTTCCTGTCGCCTATCTTGTAAACGCGGGAGCCGTATCCGGGAGCGTCGGCGTTTAAATTGCTAGGGCGTAGGACATGATACATCTTTTCAATATTTTCAACCAGGTCCTTCTTGTAAAAAGAACATTCGCCCATGGTCAGAACATGAACGCCAAGCTTCCGCAAATAGATAGCGTGATTGCGCCCCAATCCGTTTCCGCCGGTTGCGCCGTCCGCACCGGCAATGATAAAATCGGGCGTGTAGCGCCTTTTCAATTCAGGCAATCCTTGTTTCAACGCGAAAATACCAGCTTTCCCTACTATTTCCGCAATATATAAGATACGCATCTTTTCTATGATACTACGAAAATAGAGGTTTGTCTACCGCCTCTTGACTAATAGGACGGTTATCTTTATGATGATATAATATTTTATTTAGGAGTATCTTATGACTGCTACAATTTTTCAGACGTTGATAGGCATATTCGCCTATTTCCTAATTATAATTGCCGTTGGGTTGTGGTACGCGCGCCGAAGCAACAGCAATATGGACGAGTACTTCTTGGGTAATCGAGGACTGGGCCCGTGGGTCGCGGCGATGAGCGCCGAAGCTTCGGATATGTCCGGGTGGTTGCTCATGGGTTTGCCAGGCGTGGCGTATTTTACCGGCAGCAACGAGGCGTTTTGGACCGCGATGGGACTCGCTATCGGTACATGGCTGAACTGGCACTTCGTCGCAAAGCGTCTTCGCGTCTATTCGCAAATAGCTGACAACGCTATCACGTTGCCTGAGTTTTTCAGCAAACGTTTTCATGATAAGAAGCATATCCTTATGACCATTGCGGCTATAACGATACTGGTGTTCTTTTCAATATACGTCGGCTCTCAGTTCGTTACCTTTGGGAAATTCTTCGGGTTTGTGTTCAACGCGGAGAACTATTACGTCGCTATGGTCATATTCGGGGCTGTCGTCGTATTGGTTTATACATTGATAGGCGGCTTCATGGCTGTATGTATGACTGACTTAATCCAGAGCGTCTTGATATTCTGCGCGCTCATCGCCGTATTGACGTGCGGCTTTGTCTTCTCCGGCGGTTTCAGCGGGGTAAGCGAGCGGTTAAGCGATTTCCCGCGATTCTTGGATATTTTCGGCATAGCGACCCCGACTCTGCAAGACGGTAAACAGATTATCACAAACGGCGTTCCCCAATTCGGCGCGGGCGCTAATTACTCCCTGCTCAACATCGTATCCTGTATGACGTGGGGGCTAGGGTATTTCGGGATGCCGCAGGTGTTGATTCGGTTCATGGCAATCACCAAGTCGTCTAAAATCAGGCAGTCAAAGTATATCGCCGTTATATGGTGTCTCATTTCTCTGTTCGCGGCCGTCGCTATCGGTTTGGTTGGCCGAGCGTATATGCCCGGCAAGCTCAATGACGCAAGCGCCGCGGAGAACATATTCATCTATATGACGGTTGATTTCTTCTCCCCGCTTCTGGCTGGCGTCGTGCTTTCAGGTATTCTCGCGGCGTCAATGAGTTCATCGGATTCCTACCTGATAGCGGCTTCGTCGTCTCTGGCAAACGACATTTTCAAACCTTTTTTCAAAAACGCAAGCGAAGTGGCGGTAATGTGGGTCGCGCGTATCGCCATTATTCTGGTTACTATATTCGGTATCATAGTGGCGCTTTCAGGCAATAATTCCATATTCCGCATCGTTTCCTACGCGTGGGCTGGATTGGGGGCGGCTTTCGGTCCGCTGGTACTGTTCTCGCTGTTCTGGAAACGCACGACCTTGCCCGCGGCGGTTGCAGGAATGTTGTCCGGCGGTCTCATCGTCATTGTTTGGAAAAACTTTATCAGTAAACTCGGCGGAACGTTTGCCGTCTACGAGCTTCTCCCCGCTTTTATCATCTCCGCTCTTGTCATATTCGTAGTGAGTCTCTGCACAAAGGTAACTAATCCCGCGATAGAAAGAGAATTTGAGATAGCGGCAAAGGAAAAACTAGACTAGACGTCGTTATTAAAAATAGAGATACCAGTCTTTACGACCAACACGGGAACCGCCTGTGTTGGTCCATGACCTTCAAAGGGTTTACCTTCATGGTCTGCGGCTAAATCTCCCGCATAAGTAATTGCGCGGCGGCGGATGCGGCCGCGCGTCTCGCTCGTTTGTCTGCGTCCCAGACGGACTCAAGCGTCAACCCACCGGTCCAGTCCTTTTGCAGAACCTCCTCGACGACTACGTTTATACCTAAGAACCCGATTTTTCCGGCCAAAAACAAGGCGACCGCCTCTTCATTCGCCGCATTGTAGGCCGCGGGGTACAGTCCTCCCATACGAGCGGCTTGGTAGGATAAAGGCAGGAGCGGGAATAGTTCCGTGTTGGGCGGCTCGAAAGCGAGCGTGAGCGCGGAGAAATCGAGGCTATTGACGGCCGCAGGCGCTTTTTTTGGATAAAACAAGGCGTTTTGAATGGGCAGACGCATATCTGGGTTGGACATCTGCGCGTAAACCGAGCCGTCTTTGAAACGAATCATTGAGTGGACGATGCTTTGAGGATGCACAACCACTTCTATTTTATCAGCGTCGACGTCAAAGAGTCTAACAGCCTCAATGACTTCAAGCCCTTTGTTCGCCATAGTTGCAGAATCTATAGTAATTTTCGCGCCCATGTTCCACGTTGGGTGCGCGAGCGCGTCTTGGGGAGTAACCCTTGCGAGCTGGTCGCGAGAGAAGCGTCGAAACGGTCCCCCCGACGCGGTGAGGATGATTCTGTCGAGGTTGTCCCTGCCGTGAGCCGCCAGAAGTTGAAAGACCGCCGAATGTTCCGAATCCACCGGCACGACTTGGCAACTATTCGCTCGCGCCTTCTCCAAGACAAGGGGACCAGCTATGACGACGGTCTCCTTATTGGCGAGACAGAGGCGGGCGCATCCCGCGTCAATCGCGGCGAGAGACGACGCAAGCCCCGCGGAACCTGCTATACCGTTTATCACGATATCCGCGCCCGCAACAGCTATCGCTTGAAAAAGCCCTTCCTCGCCTGTGTAATGAATCCGTCCGTCTGACGGCGCGTCCTTCAGCGCGTTTCGTCCTGAAAGCGCCAGTTCCGCCGAATGAAACTCTTCCCCAAGCGCAAGGAGTCCTACTTGGTCAGTATGCGCGGAAAAGAGAATCGGTTCAAAACACTCGCTGTTTCGCCGAATAACGTCAAGGGCGCTCTTGCCGATAGAGCCTGTCGCGCCGAGAACGGCTATCGTTCTTCTTTTTGTCGCCATTATAGAGAGTATATGTTAAGAAATGGAAAACCGCAAGCCGCTTCTTCGGAACAAACTTTTGTTAAAAAAACGATAATTTTTGTATTTTTCGCTTGACGGCGTAAAAAAACCATGTTATAGTAAAAAATCCAGTATGGAAAAAGCGTCTACGACGTGAGCGCCGCGGGCGCCTGTAGATAAAAGAGCTTTCCATTCAGAAAATCTTAAACTTTGGAAAAATCATGCAATATTTTGATACTCACGCTCATTTAGGATTGATTTATGACGATCCTATTGACCAACTTATTGTTATTCAGGAAGCCCGCATGGCGGGAGTTTCCAGACTTATTTCAATTTGCAACAACCTGCACGACTTCGCTCATATTTACGAGAATCTGAAGTCTTCGGAAAGCGTATATTTCGCAGTGGGGGTTTCTCCTTCTGAAGTGCAGAGTCCGGGTAAGGACTGGGCGCATACCATAGAGCAGAACGTCCGTCTCCCGCGCGTCGTCGCAATAGGCGAAACAGGTCTCGATTATTACAAGAAATTTGGGGATAAGAAATCGCAAATCGAGCTATTCATTCAGCAACTTGATATAGCTGACAAGCTCGATCTGCCTGTTATTATACACAATCGGGATGCGGGACATGACGTTCTCGACGTTTTGCGGGACAGGCTCCCGTCTAAAGGCGGAGTGCTTCACTGCTATTCGGAAAACGCCGAATACGCGAGGAAAGCTCTTAAATTGAATCTCTACTTCTCTTTTGCGGGCAATCTGACCTACAGAAACGCCAAAAATCTCCACGAGACAGTTGGTGTTCTGCCTCTTGACCGCATCCTGATTGAATCTGAAAGCCCTTTCATGGTACCATCCGAGCATAGAAACAAACGCAATATGCCCAAATACCTCCCCCTCACGGCGCGTTGTCTCGCCGGTATGCTCGGTATGCGGCAGGAAGCTCTCGCGGAACGCCTCTGGGAAAACGCCAACCGCTTCTTCGGACTGCCGAAATAGAAAACAGCGATAGGGGTCCGTTGAAAGATTTTATCTAACGCCTTCTATCGCTGTTTTTCCTACTTTTTCTTAAAGAGTCCAAAAATCTTCGCTATCAGCCCTTGTTTCTTAGCTTCCTCATGCGCGGCGCGTGCCGATACATTTGGAGAATCTCGATGTACCGTGCGCGTCTTTTGAGACTCGGTTATCGTCGGACGCTGTTTCTGGGAGTGGCGTATGCTTTCGCCGCCCGCTCTAACGGACGGTTGCGAATTCACTCTAGCCGGAGGAATTTCCTGCGCAGGATTCGCTCGCTTGGTCCATTCCGCGTTTTTCCCCGTTCGGCGCTGTTGTTCCCCCGGTCTTTGCGGCTTCTTATTCGAGCCGTACTTTCGCTTGTAATAGTCCATACGCTCGTTGAAGGAGAGGGAGGAAAGGTCTAGATTTTGCTCTAACGGCGCGTAATTGCGGGATCTGCGAGAGCGCCGCGAGGACGTTCCGCCTTGGGATTTCGCCGCGTTTTGAGTGGAGGGTCTCCGCGCGTCTTGGGCGCCGCTCCTGACGTTTCCTCGTTTCTCCTCATTTCTTCCCGTTTTTTCAATACGGCGCTCATACTGGGCTTGAGCGGAGGAGCGACGCGACGCGGTTTTATCTTCCGCGTAGAGGTCTTCGTTTGCAATTTCCGACGGTATTTTTTGCTCGATGTACTTTTCAATATCGTCGAGCTCGTAAACGTCTTGTTCGCTTGCGAAGGCGATAGCTTTACCTTGCTTACCCGCGCGCGCGGTTCTGCCGATACGATGAACGTAGTTTTCAGGCTCGACCGGAAGGTCGTAGTTGACCACCATAGACAAGTCTTCAATATCAAGCCCTCTCGCCGCGACGTCAGTCGCCGCGAGATAGCGGATTCTCCCTTCCTTAACGCCCTCAATAATCTTGAGGCGTTTGGGCTGGGGAAGGTCGCCGATGATGAACTCGCAATCGTACCCATTTCCCGATAGACGCCGCGCCAAAATCTCCGTGTATTTCTTGGTATTACAGAAGATGATGGCGCTTTCGGGCTTCTCGCGCTCCAACACGCCCAGAAGAAGCCTTAATTTATTTGAGGACGGCACATGGTAGAGCAATTGCTGAACTTGGGCTACGGTTCTGACTTCGGGTTGAATCTCTATTTCAACGGGATCCTCTGTATATTCCCACGCCAAATTTTTGACGTAAGTGTTGAGGGTGGCGCTGAAGAGCATGGTCTGCCGCTTGTCAACCGGAGGTACGACTTTGAGTATCTTTCGCAAATCCGGATAAAAACCCATATCAAACATACGGTCCGCTTCGTCTATGACCAAGAAGGCTATGTCCATGAGATTCATAACGCCAGACTGATTCAAATCAATGATGCGCCCCGGCGTCCCGACCATGATTTGAGCGTTATTTTTAAGACTGGCTTGCTGCTCTCCGTATCCCACGCCGCCGAAGAAACTACCGGTCTTAAAAGGCAGATACTTGCCTATTTTTTTGGCTTCTTCCTCTATCTGGACGACGAGTTCCCTCGTCGGCGCCATGATGAGCGCCTTTCTCCCGCGGAGAAGCGATTCCGTGAGAAGCCGCTGAAAGACGACGGTCAAAAAAGCCGCGGTTTTGCCTGTACCTGTCTGAGATTGAACATAAAGATCTTGCCCAGTAAAAGCCTGCGCCAGCGCCTGTTCTTGAACAGGCGTACAGACTATATAGCCGCATTCGGCTATGCCTTTCTGCAAAGCCTCGTTTAAGTTTAGTTCCGTAAAATTCATTTTACCTACAATACTACAGATTCAGAGATTTATCAAGAGGGCAATTATAAATCCATGGTTCCGGCGCGGGACAGCGAGGTTTTTCTATCAATTTATAAGAGTCTTATGCCGGACGTCAGTCCGTCGTTGTCGCTCCACCGCGTTTTGACCGCCTCCTTGCTTCACAGAATAGCCGCTATACATAAGCGCTGTTTCTCGTTATACTCCGTGAGTATGAAAAACGTACTACGATGGGTTCTGATTACCGGCGCCTCGGACGGACTCGGTCGGGAAATAGCCCGCGTCCTTGGGAGTAAGGGATGGAACCTCGTCCTAACAGCTCGGTCGCGAGAAAAATTGGAAAGCCTCTGCCGCGATTTAGCGCGGGACCACGGTGTGGAAGCTCTGCCTCTCGTAGCGGACCTTTCGCGCGAAGGGGCCGCTGAACAGTTATACCATGACTGTCGCGGACTATGGGACCGACAAGGCGGCGCAGTAACGGTGTCCTTTCTCGTGAATAACGCGGGATCCGGGCTCTTCGGGGAAGGCGTGGAATTGGGATCGCGCGCGTTTCCTATGCTGCGTCTCAATATAATTGCCCCTACCAGCCTTTGCGCCTTGTTTGGCAGAGACATGAAGGACAGGCGTGAAGGCTGGATTCTCAATATCGGATCCCTCACCGCGAACCAGCCCACGCCGTTTTTCGCTTCCTATGGAGCCAGCAAGTCCTATATACGGAACTATTCCCTGGCTCTAAGGCAGGAACTCGCGCCTTTCGGAGTTAAAGTGAGTTGCGCGCAACCGGGCTTTATACGGACTAATTTTGATGAAAACAGCGGCGTCAAAAGTGAAAGATACCGCCGCTTCTCGCATAAGAATGGGATGCCCGCTCATCGAGTGGCGAAAATCGCAGTGCGGGCCGCATTGTCGGGCAGAGGACTCGTCAATATCGGCATCGCAAACACATTTACCGCGTGGTTTTCCAAACTGTTACCCCTAGGACTACTCTCTGCGATACTCGCACGCGCCGTGTTCGCCCTGACTGGAAGAGAAACCGCTCGCCAAAAACTCGGAGAAGACAAACCGCTTATTAAAGACTGATTGATTATAATACGCTCTTTCGTTCTCTCGCAAAAAAAGGAAACAACGATATGGGAATTTGGAGGACGAATTATTATGTTCCCTACAATTCGTTTTCCAACCGCGCTACTTTGCCGCGATGTATTTTAGGAAGTTACGCAAAAGATAAGACAGCAGAACCGTGCCCAGAATCATCACTACCGAAAGCGCGTTGATAACCGGCGACACCCCGAACCGGATAGCCGAGTAAATATAGAGCGGCAACGTGGACGATCCAGGACCCGCCACAAAGTAAGTAATCACAAAGTCCTCAAGACTTATCGTAATTGCCGTCAGAAAGCCCGATACGATACCCGGCATACAAATCGGTACCGTAACACGTAAAAGCGTCTGCCGCTCGGATGCGCCCAGGTCCCGCGCGGCCTCGATGATGGAAAAATCAAACTCGTCAAGCCGCGCCATCACCATAAGAAACACAAAGGGCAAATTAAAGGTCGTGTGCGCGATGAATATCGTAAGAAGCCCAAGCTTGAGTTTTATGCCCGCGAAGAATATGGACAGACTCACCCCAATGATGATTTCCGGCAGAATCATCGGCAGAAAGGAGACGGTCTGAATGTAGTTACGGAATCGGAACCGGTACCAGTTCACGCCAATAGCCCCGAATGTGCCGAAAACAGTCGCGGTTGCGGCTGACGTGAGAGCGATGAAGACGCTGTTCCAAAACGCCCGCCACAAGTCCCGCGAGTGTAGAAACAGTTGCTCATACCACTTAAAGGAAAAGCCGGACCAGTGCATACCTTTGCTCCCGTTGAACGAGTAGAGAATCAGCACGAAAAGCGGTAAAAACAGAAATATTAGCGCCGCGATGAACACGGTTTGCGAGAATGAGAACGGATTCCTACTCGCCCGCCGCGCGTGTTTACCCGCTTCAGTCTGGGGTTTGGCCGGCTTCAGAGACGTTATGACGAAACGGACGACTTGCTTTATGTTCATTTTACGCCTCTCTTCGCGTCCGCGAGTCTCTGCGAGTCCTTTTTTTGTAGATTTAGCATCACGAGGACGCTTACGGTGGTAATTACAGTGAGCGCCATGGAAATGGCGGATGCGAGAGGCCAGTTTCTGCTCTTTGTGAGCTGGTCCGCGATGGTATTGCCGAGCATATAGGAATTCATGCCGCCCACGAGAAGCGGTACCGCGTAAGCTCCGAAAATCGGGATAAACGTAAACAAAACCGCGGTATAGACGCCGCTTCTGATATTCGGCAAGAGGATGCGGACAATAGCCGACGTCTTTGTCGCACCCAAATCCCGCGCCGCTTCCAATAGTGAAAAGTCAAACTTGTCTATCGTGGAGAACAGGGGCAGGACTGCGTAGGGCAGATACATATAAACCAGCACCAGAATCACCACGTTTTGGTTGTAAAGGAAGTGAATGTGGTCGTTTATTAGCCCGATATCCATCAAGAAATTATTCAAGAAGCCGTTGTTACCCAGTATATTCATCCATGCGAACACTCGAATCAGGAAATTCGTCCAGAAAGGAATGATGATGAGGAGCAAGAGAAACGTCTGGTTTTTGCTTTTCGCCATGAAGTACCCGCAGGGCAGGGCTATCAGTATGGCGATGAAGGTCGCTACGACCGACGTCCCAATCGTCCGCGCCGTAACAACCGCCAATGTCGGGTTCGCCAAACTCTTGTATGCGTCAAGGGAAAACTGCCAGACCACGCCTCCGTGCAAGCCTTTTTTCAAGAAGCTGTAAATCACGATAATGACGATGGGCGCGAGAAAGAACGCCGTAAACCATACGCCCATAGGCGCGGCGTAAAAGGGTCCGTAGTTGTGTCTGGCGGCGTTTTTTTCGGCTCTTCCTTTAGATTCCTTGCAGTCGCGCTCGCTCATTTTTTCACCTCAACGATGTAGCCGTCGGACGCGCTCCACGATAGGTAAACCGAGTCTTTCCACACGATGTCAGGACCTTCGTCTGAATACTTGGAGTGCTGTTTGACGACGCGGATGAGACAGTTATCCTTAACTTTGACGTAAAACTTAGTCTGAAAACCGGAATAAATCGGCTCGTCTACGATTCCTTGAAACAAGTTGATGTCTTCTCGTTTGGTGTCGGGTTTTTCGGTATTTATGACGATTTTCTCCGGACGCACAGTGAAGCTGACAGTTTGTCCTACCGCCACCGCGTCTATCGTAGTAACTTTTATCCTCCCAAGGTCCAGTATATCGAGATCCACAAGATATTCAACATCGCCGTTGGCGTCCGGTTTGTCGAGTTTCTCAACCTTTGCGACTGTTCCGTCGAAAAGGTTAGTTTCTCCGATGAATTTCGCCACAAAGTCGGTCGATGGACTTTCGTAGATTTCATAAGGCGTACCGACTTGGAGAACGTCGCCGCCGTTCATGACGGCGATACGGTCGGAAACCGAGAGGGCTTCGGTCTGGTCGTGGGTAACGTAAATAAACGTAACGCCGATTTTGTCGTGTATCTGGTCAAGCTCTATCAGCATATGCTGGCGGAGTTTAGCGTCGAGCGCTGACAAAGGTTCGTCCAGCAACAACACGCTCGGCTCGTTAATAAGAGCGCGGGCTATGGCGACTCGCTGTTTTTGACCGCCGGAAAGTTGGTTGGGCTTTTTGTCGCTGTGTCCCTCAAGTTGGACGAGTTTCAGGTAGCTGTTGACGAAAGTCTCTATTTCTGTTTTGGGTTTTTTCTTCAAACGCAACGAAAAAGCGACGTTTTCAAACACCGACAAATGGGGAAACAGAGCGTAATTCTGAAAAACTGTGTTCGCCTGTCTACGATTTGGCGGCAGGGAAAGCACGTTCCGCCCATCGAAGGCGACGACCCCAGAATCCGGACTTTCAAAGCCCGCAATTATTCGCAGGAGCGTAGTTTTACCGCATCCTGATGGTCCTAAAAGGGAGAAGAATTCTCCCTTGCGTATATCAAGGTTCACATCGTTCAAAACTTTGAAATTTCCAAAGGATTTAAACACGTCCTTGATTGTTACATCGCTTCCTTTCAATGTTTCTTTGTTTCGCAGACTTTCCTTATAGTCTGACAGCCTCCTTGAAGTGAAATATAATTATGTAACAATGCGTTCTTTTTCAAGTCTTGTCAAGAGGTTTCTAAAAACAGTGAACTGAATCGCCGTCCTAAAGACAAGATGTTTCAACCGCCAAGAGAGCGGTTTGTTTTCATAAGTTTTATTCCTAAAGTTGAAATTATTTAGAGACAACGGCTCTTTAAGGAGAGGATTATTTGCCAAGCCATTCTCCCTACTTTTGGCGAAGTTAAAGAATTCAAACGAGTATACGCCAAGATACCTGCTGTACTTGGAAAAATTGAACAGCCGCTAGACCTTGCGGCTGTTCAAAACGAGTCGCGCGTCATGCGTTTCTTCTAACGAGTCTCTCTGTCTATTCAATTTCGGAAAAATCTGTTATATTTGCTTCATGGCGACTTTATTTGTCATTGGGACGCCTATAGGCAATCTGGGAGACATAAGTTTCCGCGCCGTTGAGACCCTGAAAACCGTGAGTCTTGTCGCGGCCGAAGACACGAGACGCACACTCAAACTGTTGACGCATTTCGGAATACGGGTTACAATGCTTTCCTGCCGTTCCGGCAATGAAAGGGTTGCGGCGCAAAAGGTGGCGTCTGTTTTGGATAGCGGCGGGTCTGCGGCGTACGTGAGCGACGCCGGCACCCCGGGACTGAGCGACCCCGGTTCCGTACTTGTGCGGACAACCGCGGCTGCGGGGCATACGGTTGTTCCCATACCAGGTCCCTCTGCGTTTGCGAGTCTGATAAGCGTGTCCGGCGCGACGGATAAAACCGTCGTGTTTGAAGGTTTTCTGTCGCCCAAGCCTGGACGCCGCCGCGTACGGGTCAAAGAATTGTTAGACGCGAGAAACGCCTTTGTTCTTTACGAATCGCCCTTCAGAATAGTAAAGTTATTGCAGGATTTAGCCGAATTTGATAATGAACGTTATGTCTGCGTCGGGCGGGAAATGACCAAACTCCACGAGGAATACCTACGCGGGTCGATAGCGGAGATTTTAACGATTTTGAGCGCGCGTCGCGAACAAATGGGTGAATTTTCCATTTTTGTTTCGGGAAAAACGCGCCGATAAATAAGATTAAGAGGATAACTATGGTTAACACGATAGGTTCAATAGGTTCAATAAACCCTATTCTTCTGGACGGCAAGATAAACGCCTCCAATCAGTCGAATCGTTTCACGTCAACGGATTCCATAAACCTGTCTTCGGAAGGCTTAAAGAAAAGCGAAATGTACCGAATAAACAGCATTATTGACGCCGCTCCGGACGTGCGTATGGACGTTGTCGAGCGAATCAAAGCGCGAATCAACGACCCTGCGTATATCAATGATGAAATTCTCAACGCTGCCACGGATAAGCTTATGGAAGCGTTTGGTTTCTTCGACGACTCCAAATAGAGCCGCGAATTGAGGAAAGGGCGCCGTGGGCGACATATACTTTAACATTGACCCGGAAATTATCATAGGAACAGATACCATAAACCGCGCAGGGACGATATGCAACAAATACGGTAATAAGGTTCTGATAGCCGCTGATAAAACCCTTCACAAAAACAAGGAAACGGAGCGTCTCGTCGCCATTCTAAAAGATTCTAATGTAGAAGCGATTCTTTTTGACGAGATTCCATCAGTAGCAATGGCGGATATAGCGGCGGCGGCGGCTAATCTCGCCTATGCGGCCCGATGTTCGAGCATCGTCGGCTTCGGCGGCATAACTACCCAAGCCGTAGCCCGTATCGCGGCGCTCATCGTCCACGCGGAAATAGATATATTCGACCTTCTGGACGGCAAACTCGTGCAGAGCGGCTTCCTCCCCTATATCGCCATTCCTTCTATAAAAGAAGATTTCTTCCTGTTTTCAAATATATGTCTTTCTATAGACCCACGCGATAGAAGCGTCAAACAGATAAGACTTCCCACAGGACTCTGTAAAACGGTTATTATAGATAACGATTTTATACCCAATAAAGACGCCGCCTCCGCTTTTGACGGATTCTGTATGTCAGTCGAAGCCTATTGCTCAAAGAAAGCCAATTTTTTATCAGACCCTCTGTTGGAACAAGCCGTCGCCTTTTATAGCATGACCATTGCGGGGCGCGGCGACAAGAGCGGCGTCGTCGGCGAAGCGGGCTTTCTTGCTTCGTTGGGCGTCGCGTTGAGCGCTCCGGGCATGGGTTCCATCCTATCTTACCTCATTGCAAGAAGATTCCCAGTAGCGAAATCCCTGTGCGCGGCCGCTCTTCTGCCCGGTATATTGAAAAAACTCACAGCTACCCGCCCCGAAAAAATAGCCGTCGTTGCGTCTCTTTTGGGCAAACCCGCTGAAAAGCTATCCATTGAAGAATCCGCGTCTCTGATAACTTCTTTTATCCGTTCATCGATGGACGCGCAGAACATTAACCCGCGCCTACAAAGTTTGGGTTTACAGCTCGACCCGTTGATTCCTTTGACAGAAGCGGCGCGGAACCTAGATTTTGCGGGATTCTCCCCGTGGACAGTTACCTCCGAAGAACTTATCGGACTCATAAAACAGTCGTTCTGATGGATTACCACAAACTGAAAAATATCCCCTGCTCACAGCGGCTCCGTAAAGTCCTGAAGATGCTGACCGCCGCTGAAACGCAATTCTGTAAAACAGGACAATGGATATACACAAGCGCCGAGCTGAATGGGCTATTAAGCCTCATAGAAGACGATTTTTCCGGTTTACCAGCGATTACCCAGACGCGAGAAAACCTGATACGCGGCGGGCAAGACGTCCGTAGCGCGGTCAACGCAACGCGGCACCTCCTGCTCGCGGAAATCGGCCGGACGCCCGCGGATTGGGACTTCCTTGATGCGGAAGACAAACTCGACGCAGGGAAACGGACGGTTTTCAAGGGCGTGTGGGTGTATCTGGAAGATGTGCGCTCGCCTTTCAATATCGGTTCTATATTCCGCATAGCGGAATCTTTCGGGGTTGAGAAAATTTTTCTGTCCCCGTTCGCCGCGGATCCGCGGCACAGACGCGCGGAACGTACCGCTATGGGCTGTGTGAATGCGATTCCTTGGGAACGAGACGATCCGCCTTGGGAACAGACGGGCGTATTCGCTTTGGAAACAGGCGGCGTTCCTTTGAAAAAGTTCGCTTTTCCCAGAAACGGCGTGATGATTGTCGGCTCCGAAGAACTTGGGGTAAGCTCCGCAAATCTAGCGCGGTCGGACGCGTCGCTCGGCAGAGCGTCCATCCCGCTTTTCGGCGCAAAGGGGAGCCTTAACGTGTCCGCGGCGTTCGCCATAGTCATGTACGCATGGGCGAAAAGCCTGACAGATAACCGCGATTAAACATCGTAAATTTTGACCATATAAAGCTAGAAGAGTTTCACACGGCGTTTCGGTTTCGAGAGGACGCGCATCGGGACATATACGTTAGCCAAACGCTAATTATCCTCCCTTATCTTGCCGATAATAGATTATGGTTTTCTTTAAATACATAGGATTTTCTCGCTTTTTTAAAGCTCTTATTATAATCGCTCTATGTTTCACGCTCTCAATATGCGAATCAACCCCTCCTCCTGCGTCTGCGGAAACCCCGTCGAGACCCCAAGAGCAGACGCCAGCGCCGAAACCTCAAGACGACGTCTGGAGCGTTCTGAAGACAGGCGATACAGAGAAGTCAAAGGCTTTCTTCACAGGGGAATTTGATGTTCATGCGACTGACGACCAAGGCAAGACGCCGCTCCACTATGCGGCTGAGACGAAAAATCCTCAACTGGCGACTTTTTTCCTCGCAATGGGCGCGGAAGTCGATGCGCTCGACAAACAACAACGCACGCCTCTTGCTGTAAGCATAGATCTGAAAGACCCTTCGGTAACGCGAATTCTCGTCGCCGGCGGAGCAGATATTTTTCATCCTATGCCCGGAAACGTCACGCCTGCGGAAGAATCCCTCAAGAATTTAAGCCTTTTGATGGAGGTTGTCAAAACCGAATCGTCAATTAAAAAAACCGACGCCGAAGGTAAAAACCTTCTCGATATCGCCCTATCCCATCCTGAATCCCTACCCTATATGCAATCTGCGGAACATCTCATCCTTAAAGGAGCGTATTCAGGGGACCCGCTTTTCGCGTATCTTGCGCCCGCCGTGCGTACATCAAACTACAATATTCGTATCGCGGACGGCGTTACGCCTTTACACTTTGCGGCGCGTCAGGGCTACCTCGGACTCATCCAATTCCTCATCAGTAAAGACGCCGACGTCAACCTAAAAACCGCGTCCGGTTCAACGGCTCTTCACGAAGCCGCCATGTCCGGCAACATGAACGCCCTACGCATTCTCATTGAGAACGGCGCGGACGTCAACGCCCAAGACGCAAAAGGTAATTCGGTCATGCACATAGCCATTCCCTTTGCCTCTCATCAAGCCATTCTCTTCCTCCTCTTGGAGAACGGCGCAAATCCAAACCTCCGCGACGAACACGGGGAGTCTCCACTGCACATCGTCATCAAACTGAACCGGGCGCCGGACGTTCTCCAAACCCTTCTCAACGGCAAAGCTGATGCGTCAATCCGCAACATCGAGGGGAAAACTCCGCTTTTCCTCGCTATAGAGGAAGGCAAGGGCGCCTATATCTCCCTGCTTCTCGCGGCAAAAGCCGACATCTTCGCCGCGGATAATACGAGGTTGACGCCGTTTGAGAAGGTTTTGATAGAGAAAAGTCCTCTACTACCCCTGCTTATCACGACGGAAACGGTTCTGCAAAGCGACGGAGCGGGCAACACCATTCTTCATATCGCCGTCCGAAACCGCGCCGACGCCGATTCCATTTCATCTATTTTGGAAAAAGGCGCGTTCATCGATACACGTAATAAAGAAGGCGACACGAGTCTCCACATCACGGTTCAGCAGGACGATGAAGAAACCGGTTCTCTTCTTCTTTCAAAAGGGGCGGACGTCTTTGCGGTCAACGCAAGCGGCGCCAGTCCGCTTTACGCGGCGTTTTTCCCGCCTGACGGCAGAGCGCGGCAATGGATCTTGACGAAAGATACCCTTACAGCGCAGGACGGGCTTGGAAATACCGCGCTCCACTATGCGGCGCAGTGGAAACTTGACAGGTACATTCCGCTCATGGTAGAATTCGGTTCGAATATCGACGCGCAGAACGCTACAGGCGAAACCCCTTTATTTATAGCGGTAAAGTACAATTCGTCGTCAACGGTCAGGATTCTCGTAACAAACGGCGCGTTAATCAACAAACGGGACAAGGTTGGAAACACGGCGCTTCACGCGGCTGTTCGATGGAAGTCCATGGATGCGGGCGCGGCTCTCATCGCCTTGAATATAGACGTCAACGCTCACGCGCTCAACGGTAAAACCACGCTTCACGACGCGGTCAGGCTCGGTTACACGGATATGGAGACGCTTCTCACCAGAAACGGCGCGGACATTGACGTCAGAGACGCGGACGGCAACACGCCTCTTATGGAAGCTATAGCGGTCGGCTTCATTGACCCTGTGAAACGGCTTGCGGCGCTCGGCGCGGACGTAAACACGAGAAACACAGCAGGCGATACGCCCCTACACATAGCCGTCAAGACGAACAGACAGGATATCGCGACAGCGCTTCTCAATTTAGGCGCGTCCATTCACGCGAGGAACGCCCAAGGACAGACCCCATTCCGCCTCGCCCTTATCACGTCTCCTGAAATGACGGCTCTTCTCCTCGCGGACAATCGCGTGTTGCTGTCGGACGATTACGGTCTTTCCCCTCTACATATCGCCATAAGCGGCAAAGCGCCCACGCCTATGATAGAGACGATCATCGGTCAACGCGCCGGGCTTTCAGCCGTTGATTCGGAAGGTAAAACTCCCTTACGCCTCGCCGTGGAGCAGGAAGATTGGGATATTGCGAAAGTACTTGTCGAAGCCGGGTCGGACGTATTTGCGGACGCGGTTGACGGTAGAAACCCTGCACGGCTTGCTCTGGACAAGGGAAGGTTTGCCATAGCCGCGCTTTTCTCAAATCAGGCGATTCTCAAGGCGGACCGATCGGGCAATACTATTCTCCACTACGCTGCTCAATACGGAAACACCGAAGAAGTGAAACAGATTTTGGAATTGGGCGCGGATAAGACTGCGCAAAACATCTCCGGCGACGCGCCCGCCGACGTCGCCGCTCGATGGAAAAGGCCGAATATAGCGGA
>JAIRKH010000075.1 GCA_031260245.1 Treponema sp.
TGGTCAAAAAGTGAATTATTATATGTTATTCTAAAAAATTTAGACCCTGATATAAAATTAAATTCAGTATGGTTAAAAGAAATTGGGAAATATATAATACCGTTAGATGTTTATTCACAATCAGAATACTTTATAGAGATTGGATATTGGGAGAATATATAACGCGGATTATCCATCGGCGAATTGTTAGGAACGTTTTCTTACGCCCACAATTCTCCCTGCTTCTGTTTTTCCCTTGTATTTTTCTCGTTTTGCGTCGCTTCCTCAAACAGAGTCAGAAATTCCCGCTCTCCAATGACTGGCGCGCCCAATTCGCGGGCTTTCTTGTTTTTGGAAGAGCCGGACTCCGGCGTATTTGTTACTAAATACGAAAGCCCCTTGACGACCGAAGATTTCACGCTCCCGCCCAACGTCTTCACTCGTTCCGCGGCTTCGGCGCGCTTCATAGAGGCGAGCTCGCCGGTGAAGCAAAAAGAAAGTCCCGCAAGCGGCAATTTTTTTTCAGGCGGCGGCGCAATGGAAATCACGCCCGCGGAAATTACCGCATCCATTTCCAAAGACGACTCTCGTAATCCATCGACAATAGCCTTTCCTGTGATTTCACCCAACCCGTAAACCGCGGCAAGATCTTCGATAGACGCTAAACGGAGTTTCTCAAGCGTATCAAAGCCCGCCCTCACGACTTTCTCCATAGCCATTTCACCTATCCCATCAAAGTCAAAGCCTGTAATAAAGACAGCAAGGGTTAGCTTGCGCGGGATACGGATGTTGCGGATGACCTTCGCCGCCGAAATTTCGCCCATACGCTCGAATTCCGCCAATTCATCCACTGTGAGCGAGTAAAGGTCGTGTATGTACCGCACACAGCTTGAGTCAAATAGCTGTCGGATGAGTTTGTCGCCGATTTCGTGAATGTCAAGCGTCTTCACCCATTTTTGTAGGCGGTGAAGGAGAAGTTTAGGGCAGTCCGGGTTTGGACAGAAAAGGCGGGAGCCTTCGTCTATCAACGGAATTCCGCAGACCGAACAGGTTGACGGGAACACAATCTCCGATTTTTCCTGTTCCTCAGGCAACGCGCCCGGCGGCGCGAGGCTTTCAATCTTGGGAATGATTTCGCCGCGTTTCACCACCGAGACGACCGAGCCAATTTTAAGCCCTAGGCTACGGAGTATGCCTGAATTTGCCAAACTTGCCCTACGTACGGTCGTTCCAGCAAGGCGTACAGGGTCTATGATCGCCACCGGCGTGTAAGTCGCGCCGGATTCGCTCCACTCTATGCCCCGCACGACGCTGTAAGCGGTTTCAAGCGCAAACTTGAACGCTATCTGTCGCTCAGGTCTGGCTCTACGGAGGTCTCCCATGTTGATAACTTTATCTTTTACCACGAGTCCGTCTATGTCAAAAGGCAAATCTCGTCGTTTTTCCGCGATTTCGACATGGTACGCGACGACTGACTCTACATCCGTGAATTCTTTCGTTTCAGCAATGAAAAAACCCTGCTCTTTCAGCCATATCACTTTATCTAATTCATCCTTGAAGAAAGAATCGTTGCCGATTGCGGAGGCGTCGTAGCATACAAGAACCAGGTCTTCGCAACCCGCGCCGTCTTTTCGGCGCATGACGCCGTTTGCGGCGTTGCGGCAGTTTGCCTTGACGGAGTATTTGCTTTTCCACGTTTCACGGGGCAGAAGCGCCTCGCCTCGCACGCCGCCGAAGAAAGGGACGCGTAAATTTGTTACTACGCCGCTCATGCGCCGCGCGTTCAGAGTGATGTCGTCCCCGATTACGCCGTCCCCGCGAGTAACGGCGCGGACGAGTCGGCCGTTTTCGTATTGCAACTCAAGGCTCGCGCCGTCCAGCTTGAACTGGACGAGATAAGCGAGAGCGGCGGTCTTATTTGCCCACGCGCGGAATTCGTCCGCGTCCGCCGCTTTTTCTTGACTGCCCATCGGGATGATATGCGCGGCTTTTGGGAAACCGTCCACACTGTCCGCTCCGATTTTCGCCAAAACCAGGCTGTTCGGCGCAAGGGCTTTGAGTTCGTCCCAAAGCAGATCAAACTCGGCGTCGCTAATTTCCGCCTCGCCGTTGTAGTAAGAAGCCTGATAGCCCTGTATGAGGGACTCAAGCTCCGCTACGCGCCTTTCCGAGAAAAATTCATCGTTTAATTCCATAGCTTATTTTAGCAAGAATCCGAGGGATAAGCAACAAGAGCGTCATACTAAAGCCGCCGTAATTTCCACGGGGCAATGGTCTGAACCCTGGACGTCGGGTCTGAGTCCCGCGGCTTGCACTCGCGGGAGAAAGCCGCGGTCCACGCAGTGATAATCAATGCGCCACCCCACGTTACGCTCGCGCGCGCGGCCCCGGTATGTCCACCAAGTATAACAATCCCGTTTGTCAGGATGAAAATGGCGGAACACGTCTACAAAGCCCGCGTCAAGCCACATATCGAACCATGCGCGTTCTTGCGGCAGAAACCCCGCGTTGTCTTTGTTCTCGTCGGGGCGGGCAAGGTCGATTCTCGTATGCGCGATGTTGTAGTCCCCGCATAGGACGACACGTCTATCTTGCGAGACGAGTCTTTTACAATGTTCGAGCATCGCCGCGCAGAATTCGAGCTTGTATGGCAGGCGCTTGGCAAGGTCCTGAGAATTGGGGAAATACGCGCAGATAAGGGTAAAATCGCCGTAATCAGCCTGCAACACCCTGCCTTCGTCATCAAATTCGGCGGCGCCGAGGAGCTGAACGCTCAACGGCTGTATCTTGCTATAGATGGCCGTCCCCGAATAGCCCTTCTTTTTGGCGCTTGCCCAGTAGGAAAAATAACCGTCCGGATTACGCAGACTCTCTGAAAGTTGTCCTGGCTCGGCTTTTGTTTCCTGAACGCATAACATATCCGGGCTTTCGGCTTTCAGCCATTCCAAGAAGCCTTTCTTTTCAACGGCGCGGATACCGTTCACATTCCAAGACAGTATTTTCACTGTTTGCTCACACTACCATTGTAGGTCGGACTTGCGGGTAATGACCCGTGAAATCAGTCCGTATTTGACGGCTTCATCGGCGTTCATCCAATAGTCGCGGTCCGTGTCTTTTTCAACCTGTTCAAAAACCGCGCAGGTTTCGTCCGCGATGAGCCGATTGATTTTAGCCCGAAGCTTCTCCAGTTCGCGGGCGTGAATCTCTATATCAGTCGCCACGCCCCGTATGCCGGAAAGCGGCTGATGTATCAGATAATGGCTGTTGGGAAGCCCTACGCGCCGTTCTCTGGGACTCGCCAGCTCGATAATCGCGGCCGCGCTTGCCACAAGCCCCATACCTATAGTCCAAACCGGCGGGCTCACGAACCGTATCATGTCAAATATCGCATAACCCGCGTCCGCGTCTCCCCCAGGCGAATCTATGAAGATTTTTATGGGCTCATCGCCCTTGTTTTCCAAAAGCAGAAGTTGTCTGATAGTTCTTTCGGCAAGCTCTTTGTTTATTTCCCCCGATAAAAGAATAGTTCGCGTCTTCAGCATCTTCACTACGAGCGGGTCTGGACCCTGGACGCTCTTTTCCTCTCTTTCGTCGTCGTCTTCGTCGTCAAGCCAAATTTTCATTGTTACTCCTTAATAACTATAGTAAGAAATTTACGCCTCTTTGACAAGAGGCGTTCTTGGTAAATATTAAGTATGGCCGACGCTTTTAATTAGTCCGTCTTTTACGGCAGGAAACTAGTTGATCCCTGGTTCGTTAAAACGCCGCGCCTCTTGTAACGATTCTGTTTGTTCGGTATACTACCGTTATGTTTTGGAAAAAGGAAAAATTGGAAATAAAGCCTGAAGACGAGGTTCGTCTGCAGCCGATTTTCGGCGTTCAGCCGGAGGTTTATCTCGCTTGTCTTTACGGCGCGGTCATAGCCGCCGCTCTGTTCTTTATCCTGTTTTATCCGGGGATTTCTAACCCCGGAACCGTTCTGGTCGCCGAGTCCGAGCCGGAAGGAGCCGCCGTCTTTGTGGACGACGTGTATCAAGCCGCGACGCCCGCCCAAATTTTCGTTCCAAAAGGAGAACATACCGTTAGCGTGAGTCTTCCGGGCTTTTCCCCGCGGGAACAAGTCATTGACGTGGAAGGGAGGCTGTTCGGCTCCTTGTTTTTCCCCAAGAAACGGGTAATTCGCGAGACGCTGACGAGCGCGGACCCGAAGAAAGCGTTAGCGATGGGCGCCGCGGACTTTGCCGCCTGGTCCTTCGCGGGAGAACCTACGAGCGCCTACCAGACGCCCCAGCCCCTCTCCGAAGCCGCGTACCGCGTCGCGCCGCTTTTGACGTCCGCAGACGGCCTTCTCGAAGCCGCGGCTCGGTTCGCGTCCAATCGCTCAAGCCTCCGCGACCTTATCCGCGCCAAGCGCCTCGTAGACAACGCGGGCATAGCCGCCTCCCCGTTAAGCCTGCTGGCGTCGACTCAAAACGCCCTCGCTTATCTGAACAAGAACCCCGCGGCGTTCTCCGTTCTATCCCAGCTTATCCCAAAGGCTGAATGGGACAAAATAGCGGATTCCGCATGGGTTAAAAGAAGCGCCGCGGAAAAAGAGCCTCCCGTCTTATCGGAAAAGAAGGAAAGCGTCCTGATACGCGGGCTTTCATGCGTGGAAATCTCGTCGGGAAACGATACCTTCTTCCTTTCAGAGACGATTCCCGACTGGTCGTGGGAACTCTTTTTACAAACAACGCCTGAATGGTCGGCGGAAAATCCCGCGGAAGGCGTCTCGTGGTTCGCGGCGCAAGCCTATTGCAAATGGTTCGCGGCGCAAACCGAAACAGACGGTTTGGAAAAGAAGCTTTACCTCCCGCAACTCGAGTCCGCGCGGCTTCCGTTCAAGGACGAATTGGAAACCGCGGCGCGCGCGGGCTTCGCCTTCGATGGACAGAAATACGAATGGTGCGAAGACTTTTTCGCGCCGATAGACTTTCTTTCAGCGGACGCGGAGAGTATATCCGCCGTAGGTTCGCCTGAACGCGCCGTCTTTAGCCGCGACGGAGAGAAAGCTTCGCTGCCGCCCGCCCTCTCCTCGCCGTTTGTCTCCTTCCGAATGGTAATTAAATGAAACGCGGAGCGGAAATGGTAAAAGCGGGCGATCTTCTTTGCGTTCTGTTCGACGAGCGGCTCATGGAGAAAGCCAAAAACATGACGAAGCTGTTTTCTTCATGGAAGGCGATAGCCGCAGAAGAAAGAATAGTCTCCGCGGTCGATCACTCCTGCGTCGCGAGGTTCGAGCGAAACACGCTTCTCATAGAAGCCGACCACCCGGGCTGGATACAGATACTCCAGACGAAACAACAGGATCTGTTGGACAACTTTCGGCGGCGGTTTCCGAATATGGACGTCCGCGGCATTTCGTTCCGCTTGAGCCGCGGTCCCATAAGGCGAGTAGAAGAGCCTAAAGAAAGAACAGCGGAAGAAGCGACGAAGCCCGCCGCGCAAGAAGACGCGGTCGCCGCCAAATTCGAGCGGGACGAAACCTTGAAACGAATAGTCGAGCGGCTGGAAAGAAGTTTGAGATGAACGAGGAGAAACGATACGAGGACTGCCGCTTGTGTCCGAGGCGGTGCGGCGTAAATCGGGTTCGCGGCGAGAAAGGCTTCTGCGGGGAGACCGCGAGCCTTCGTATCGCGGCCGCGGTTCTGCACCGCGGGGAAGAGCCGCCCATCGCTGGAGAGAACGGGTCAGGCGCGGTCTTCGTGAGTGGGTGTAACTTGGGGTGCGCCTTCTGTCAAAACTTCCAGATTTCGCGGCAGGGACTGGGACGGGTCGTTTCCATAGACGAATTCGCCGCAATCTGCCTCGCCTTGCAGGAGAAAGGCGCGGAAAACGTCAACATCGTTACTGGAACGCACGCTACTCCCGCGCTCGCCCGCGGCGTCGCGGCGGCTAAAGCGCGCGGGTTAACCGTTCCGGTGTTGTGGAACTCTTCGGCTTACGAGGACGAGGATACGCTCGCCCTGCTCCAGGGTCTCGTCGATATATTCCTGCCTGATATGAAAACCCTTGACGCGGAAACGGCGCGGGCGTTTCTCAACGCGCCCGATTACCCCGAAGTCGCGTCCCGGGCTGTTCTCGCAATGCTGAATATGGCGGGGAACTTGTCTTACGCCCGCGAAGACGGGGAGAAGATGCTGTCCGGGGTCGTCGTGCGCCACCTTGTATTGCCCGGACGCCTCGATTCAACCCGCGCGGTCATAGAATGGTTCGCCGAAAACGCCGAAGGACGGGCGTTATTTTCGCTCATGACTCAGTATACGCCGATGGGCCCCCGCGCGCCCAATCGTTATATAAACGCAAGCGAATACGAAACTCTTCTCAAATGGCTCGATGAATTCGGCGTGCGCGGATATTATCAGGAATTGTCGCCCGACGCGGACTGGCTGCCGGACTTTTCCCGTTTTAATCCCTTCTCGTCGGAATTATCAACTCCCGTGTGGAACGCTTACGCTGGGTCAGCGCTTCATAAAATTAACGATGACGTCGCGGTTGTCCAAGAGGGAACTCAAGGATAGGTTCGTGTGCAGACGCTCGATGATTTGCGCGAATAGTTTTGTTATGTTGACGCTGATGTACCATTCGCGCTTCAGTTCCTGATAGACCGCGTTTGTACCGATGACGCGGTAGAAAAGCCCGTTTTCGTAAGCCTCGTCGAAGTAGTCTATGGCGTTCCCGGAAAACAGAGGCAGACTTATCGCCGCAATCACTTTGCCCGCATCCTGTTCCTTCAAGAATTTCATGGCTTTGAGCAAGGTCCCGCCTGTGCCGAGCATATCGTCAGCCATGAAAACGGTCTTGCCCGAAACGTCTCCCAAGAGCTTTATCTCCGCAATGTTGGAATCGAGAGCGTCTTTAGAGACCTTTGAGTAATCGCGCTCCTTGTAGAGCAGGGCGAGCGGCTTCTTGAGAGCCGTGGCGTAGAATTTGTTACGGTCAACCGCGCCTGTGTCTGGGGAGACCACCACAAAGTCGTCGTCCAGCGCGATGGGTAGTTGGGTCAGGGCGCGGATGATTTGGCAACTGGCGTGGAGATTTTCGAGCGTCATCGCCCGAAACGAGTTGCCGATTTCCCGCGAGTGTATGTCCAGCGTGATGATATGGTTTACGCCGAGAAATTCGAGCTGTTGCCCCAGACGGCTTGCGGTCAAGCCTTCCCGTCCTTTCTTTTTATGCTGGCGCGCGTATGGATAAACAGGCAGAACTAACGTTATTCTGCCGGCGCTTGCTTGTTTTACCGCGTCTACGGCGACGAACAGCGTCATAAGGTGGTCGTTGACGGACAATACTTTTCGCTCGCCGCCGTTGAAGCGCGCTGGGAAACGGTTTTCCACGTCTTGGAATATGAACACGTCCTTGCCGCGTATAGACTCCATGATTTCCGCCTTGACTTCGCCGTTTGCGAACATAGTGAAGTTGACTGGAACTTTTATACGAGGCGAGCGAAACTTATCAATATCTTCGTTTGAGGACGGAACAGAGCCAGATACGTCTTTTATGAAGTTGATTTTATTGATAACGGACAAGGGATCGCCGCCGAAACGTTCAGATAGTTTGGCTACGGTTTTTTCAAATCGGCGATGGAAGCGTTGTTTCAGGTGAAACGCCGTCTCGTCGGCGAAGACTTCTCCGCCCGGACAGGCAATTACCGCAATATCGTTTGAATAATCCACGATGCCAATACTTTAGCATAAAGAGTTTTTTTTGACAAGAGGAGACGCCGCTTTCAGATGAGACGGGAAAGCGGATTAAGAGATGTCGAACCGCGGCGGCAAGTTGACACATTTCTTTTATTTGTAATATAATGAAGGTATATCTTTGGATATAGTTTTGATAAGCTTGCACTCTTGGGATCACCCACTGAAGATGGGTGATTTTCCGGGCGCTCGAGTTTTTCGAGAGTATACCCACTAACTAATTGAAAGTTAAGGTACAATCAGGATGTTGAAAGCGTACGAGTACAGAATCTACCCTACTCCGGAACAAGAGGTTTTTTTAAAGAAGACTCTGGGTCTGTGTCGTCTGTACTGGAACGTCGCTCTAGACCATAATAAGAACGGAAGGATCGTAGGCGTCGACTGGAACATTCATAACGACGAGTTCTGTGTTATGTCAGACGGGACGAAAGTCAAGTCTCCGATGTACTTGCGCAGAGCCGAGAAGCGCCTCGCTAGACACCAGCGACACCTATCGAAACTCTACAAGAAAGGACAAGAAACTCAGTCTCACGGGTACGAAAAGGAGAAGCGCCGAGTAGCGGTGATTCACGAGAAGGCGGCTAACAAGCGAAAAGACTTCCTCCACAAGTTGAGTCGTGAGATCGCGAACGAGTACGAGTTCGTAGCTGTGGAGGACATAAACCTCCAGACGATGGCAAGCGGGTTGAGACACGGAAAAGTCGTAGGCGACCAGGGGTTCGGTATGCTGAGGAACTTCTTGGCGTATAAGACGAACTTGGTCAAGGCGCCCGCCGCCTATACGAGTCAGACTTGTAGCGTTTGTGGAAACAAAAGCAGTAAGTTGACGCTCTCAGACAGAGAGTGGTTATGCTCGGAATGTGGGACGTCCCACGATCGAGACGTCAACGCAGCTAAGAACATAGAAGCTCTAGCTGCGAACAGTAGGTCAGGAATCTACCGAAGTCAAAATGCCAGTGGAGGGCCGCGCAGTCCTGTGAAGCTGGAAAGCCCGAAACCATCCACGCGGGGCGTGGAATCCTCCTTGCGAGTCGAGCCCACGAATCCTTGCGCGGTAAGTTAGGGGAATATCACCCGTCTTTAGCGGGTGATAGGATTCAATGACTGATAGGATATAGATTGAGTAAACAAAATATTTTACGCTTACTACTGTTGTGTTTCGTCTGGAGCAGTATTTCATCGCAAGAAACCGGACTACAAGAAACAGAGACAAAGCTTCCTTTTTCAATGGCGTTTCGTGATTTCGGCTGGAACGCGTTGCGCTCCATTACGTATAATTACGGCGCGAATTTTATCGGCGCGGGGGTAGGGACATGGGCGTTTATAGAGAGCGGCGTTGATTGGGAATATCGGAATTTCGCATACAACCAAAGGCGGCTGACGGCGGGTAGTCTTGCGGCTCTCTACGTCGGCTACGCCATTCCCGTGATAACGCCGATAACGCTCTACGCAACCGGCAGATTTGTCAAAAACGAGAAACTACAACTCGTCGGACTGGCGTTGATTCAGGCTGCATTGTTGACGTACGTTATACAAACGCCCCTCAAGATGATTACAGGCAGAGCGTTGCCGGGTATTGTTACAGCGTTGGATCATACGCGAGAGCGGCGTACGGACGATTTCAGCGGCGAGTTCGATTGGTTCAACATGAATTTTCTGGGAGGAACGCCGAGCGGACACACGGCGAACAGTTTTGCGGCGGCGGCCGTCATAGCTGAATTGTATGACGATAATATCCCCTTGAAGATAGCCGTGTATTCTTACGCGGCGCTTGTCGGATTAGGCGTTTCGCTTTCTGTACATTGGGCTTCGGAAGTATTCGCCGGCGCGTTGATTGGTTACGCGATAGGGAAAACAGTAGGGAAAAGTTTCCGCCGGACGCAGGCGGACAGAGAAAGATGGTCGTTTTACGTAACCACGAACTCGGTGGGGATAAGCGTAAATTTGCGGTGAGCGGAAAGTTTTTCGGTATTTATCGCGATTTTCCGTTTTATCCCATTGACTTTAATTGGTTGTTTGTGATATAAATAAAAATAGGCGCTACAGTCGGTGGCGCCCAATAACTTCAATTATAAGGAGAAAGAAATGGCTCAGGCAAGAAGTAAAAACTCTCGTACGTCCGTTGCTAGGCAGAGATTTTTCTGCTCGTGCGGCGGAGAGATTCAAGTGAAACAGATAGCCCAGAACGGCAAGGTGAAGACTATAGCCGAGTGTGGAAATTGTAAGCGCGTGGAACGCCGTCCTTCGGATTTCAGCTGAAAATAATTTGAAAAAGGAGAAACATTTTGGCAACAAAACAGAGTTCCGCGGAAAAGCGGCATAGACAGAGTGAAGAACGCCGCATAAGGAATAAGTCGGCTAAAAGCGCCATAAAAACAAGCGTAAAAAAATTCACGGCTTCCGTTCAAAACAAAGACGCGGACGCGGCGGAAGCGAGTTTGAGAGAAACTATTAAGAAGCTCGATACTGCGGGCGGTAAGGGTATTCTCCACAAGAATACCGTTGCGCGCAAGAAATCAAGGATGCAAAGACTTTTCAATACGCTTAAAACGGTTCAGTGACATATGACAAAGAAAAAAAAATACACAAAAGCAGAAATTCTTAAGTCCATTTCTACAGAAACAGGCTTAAAGCAAGACCAAATACGGTGTATCACTGATATTTTTATTCGTGAAATCAAAACGGCTCTTATAGACAGTAAAACCATTGAGCTTCGAGGATTCGGCACCTTTGAAATAAGGGTTAGAAAAGGGCGGGCTAAAGCTCACAATCCCAGAACCGGAGAAATCGTCTCGGTGCAGGACCACGGTATCGCCGTCTTTAGGCCCGGACGCGAGTTAAAACAATCGGTATGGGGTATTGCTTCCCTCGAAAAATGAGAACCAATTTCGCCTGTTTCGGCGCCGTCCTTCTGGGAGCCGTTTTTTTCGCTCTCTCGTTCCCTAACCTTATTTCCACAGAGGGGTTTCCTTTTTTCGCTTGGTTTGCTTTGACGCCGGTTTTTTGGCTTATCGCCAGGTCCGGCGTCAAAGCGTGCGTGTTTTGGGGTGCGCTTTACGGCTTTAGCGCCTACAGCCTCTTCAACTATTGGCTCACCGCCTTTCATCCGCTGGCCGGCGTTATCGTGGGGATCGTTTACCTCGTTTACTTCGCGATTCTGTTCCTGTTATTAAAAACGGCGATTATTATATTCCAAAAACACGGCTATCTCCTCCAGTGGGCGCTGTGGATGTGTTTTGAATACGTCCGCACCTTGGGCTTTTTGGGCTACGCTTACGGCGTCATCGGTTATTCTCAATGGAACGTCCTCCCGGTCATCCAAATAGCGGACATATTTGGGGTATGGGGCGTATCCGCGATGGTTGCGTTCCCGTCCGCGTGGCTGGCCGCGGGGGAGCGGGGAACATCCTCGCAACAGTCGCTTCGCTTGTATGCGCGCCGTTCGGTAGAGGCGATGCGCGCGTCGTTTCTGCCGCGATTTTTGCCCTTCGCCGTATGGCTCGCCGCGCTTGTCGGGACGCTCGTCTACGGCTTTGCGGCGCAGGCAGACTATACGGACGCAAAGTCCGTGAGCGTGTCTATGATTCAACAAAACGAGGATCCGTGGATAGGCGGCGCCGCCCAATACCGCAAGAATTTTGAAAAACTGCGGCGGCTCTCGGATATAGCGTTGGCGCAAAAGCCGGATATGGTTGTATGGTCGGAAACCGCGTTTGTACCGCGCATCTACTGGCATAAAACCTACCGCGACGATGAGGTTTCATGGTTGTTGGTGAAAGATTTATTGGACTATTTGCAGACGCAGAACGTTCCTTTCGTGATTGGCAACGACGACGCAAGGCGCGAGCCTGACAAAAACCCCAACGCGGCTGAAAAATACCGCGTGGACTACAACGGCGTACTTGTTTTTCAAAAAGGCGAGATCGTCGACCAATATCGTAAAATCCACCTCGTTCCGCTGACTGAATATTTCCCGTACCGAAAACAGTTACCCTTTGTTTATAGTATTTTGGAAAAGGCTGATACTCACTTTTGGGAAAAAGGGGATAGGCTCACCGTGTTTGACGTAAACGGCGTCAAATTTGCAACGCCAATATGTTTTGAGGACACGTTCGGCTATTTGTCGCGGGATTTTACGCGAAACGGGGCGGAATTGATTGTCAACCTTACAAACGACGCATGGTCAAAGAGTCTTGCCGCTCAAATGCAGCACCTCTCGATGGCGGTCTTTCGTTCTGTGGAGAATCGGCGTTCAATGACCCGCGCCACCGCGTCCGGGCAAACGTGCGCCATAGATCCTAACGGTAAAATCCTTGCTATGGCCGAACCCTTCGCTGAAACGCAAATCACGGCGTCCGTCCCCTTGTCGTCAAAAATCTCTTTTTACACAAAGCACGGAGACTGGCTTCCCCGCGTCTTTCTAGGAATAACGGCCGTTCTCTTCGTCTGGGGAGTCGTCCGCAAGTTGTGGGGAAAATGGCGAAAAACGTTCTGATTCAAACCTTGTTGGAGTTGCGCGGCAACCCACGCGCCTGCGTATATACGGAGCCGTTGTGGGGGCTTTCAATGAATCTCTGTCTGCCCTACGCCTCGGTTTACATGATGGCTATTGGTTTAAGAGACGCTGAAATCGGCTTCATAGCGACGGTCTATATGCTTTCGCAGGTGGTCTTCGCGTTCTTGAGCGGACCCATTACCGATAAGCTTGGCAGGCGTATAACGACCGCGGTTTTTGATTTCTTTGCGTGGAGCGTTCCTTGCCTCATCTGGCTTAAAGCCGAAAACTTCTGGTTCTTTCTCATTGCGGCTTTATTCAACGGCGCGATGAAGGTCCCTACCAATTCGTGGGACTGCCTCATGGTAGAAGACGCCGAAAGATCGCAAATCACCAAAATCTACTCGCTTGTCATTGTGAGCGGTCAGCTTTCCGCGCTTTTTGCGCCTATTGCGTCTATTCTTGTATCGCGGCTCACGTTGGTACCGGCCGTTAAAATCCTCTATCTCAACGCCTTTATCGTTATGAGCCTGAAAATCGGTTTGCTTTACTTCTTCTCGCGGGAAACCCGTACCGGGCTTATAAGGCGGCGGGAAACCAGAGGGATAAGCGTGTTCGCGCTCGCTCGCGGCTACGGCGCGGTTTTGAAAATAATACTCTCCTCGCGCGGTTCTGTTTTTTCGCTTGTTATTACGGCTTTGGTTGGAGCGGTCGGTATGGTCAACATTACTTTTTGGCAAATCATCGTCAACAAGAAATTGCTCGTACCTGACGCTTATCTCCCGCTGTTTCCCATGCTCCGTTCCATTTTAGCCATTGTTTTTCTCTTTTTTGTTGTCCCGCGTCTCACAAAAAAGTCGCTCAAAACGCCCCTTCTTCTTGGTTTCGCGTCTTATATTCTGGGGCAGGCGGTTTTGATACTTGCGCCTGCGGGAACGTCGCTTACCTATGCGGCGTTGTGTCTTTCCCTGGTATTCGACGGCTTTGGTTCGGGCGCGCTCGCCATGCTTGCAGAGTCGCTCGTCGCATTGCACGTCAACGCGGCGGAACGCGCCCGCGTCATGGCGATTCAGCATATGGTAATAATGTTCGCCACGTCGCCCTTCGGTTGGATAAGCGGGATTCTTTCAGGCGTTTCAAGAAACCTCCCCTTTGTTCTCAACGCCGTCCTGTTGTCCGTCGGCATAGCGGCGACGCTGATATTCTATAGGAAGACGAAGGAATAGGATGGAATCTGATAGTCCCTTGTACACCGATTGTTCCGTTATTTATTTAATTTTACTCTTATTTCACCTAATAGTCTTGTATAAGTTTCGTATGTACGTTATAATAAAGTAGCTATGGATGTTGTATATCTCTTTCACGAAGTAGACCAACGTGCGAATGCAAGGATCAGGGTACCGTTCTACGATTATGATAAGCCTTTATTTATGCGACTTGTTCAAAATGGAGGGTATTGGGACGCTCCGCATGGTCAATTCATTCTGCCTGAATTGCATATGTTGAACCGTATTTTTTCTGGTGTTTATGTAGAGGTTAACTATGGAAGAACGCCTGTTGTCGTAGCGCGTGGATTTCTGGGGAGATCATGGGGGAAAGAACCAGAAGAACCCACGGAACGGCTCAAATCTGTTGTCGGGACCGCCGGAAAGCAAGTCAAAAAATTTTTTTCTGACGAATGGCGCAGAAGTCTTGATGAAGAACTCCATTGCAGGAAATACAGCCCCAAAACCAGAAAAATGTATCTTCATTACAATGCAGAGTTATGCAGCGTGGTAGAAAAACCGCCGTTCGCCGTTGGCGCTGATGATATTACCCATTATATTGCATATCTTGACGAGCAATGCGGGCGTTCGTCGTCAACGATGAATCTTGCCATAAGCGCTCTTAAATTTTTTTATAATGAGGTGATGAAGAGTTCTATTATACGGGAGTCTCACCGTCCGCGGCAAGACAAGCGGCTTCCTTTGGTACTGTCAAAACAGGAAATACAAAATCTTTTGTCCTCTGAAACAAATCCAAAACATAAGCTGTTGATGATGATGGTTTACTCGTCAGGGCTTAGAGTTAGCGAGGCTGTCGCGTTAAAGATTGAAGATGTTGATTTTGCGCGGCGTACCGTACTTGTACGTATGGGTAAAGGCCGTAAAGACAGGTATACTGTACTCTCCGAAACCGTTGCAGAATACTTGTCGCGTTACCGTGTCCTTTTTCATATTGACGGATGGATTTTTCCGGGGCAAGGCGCGGGATCGCATCTTTCCGTCCGTTCCGCCGAACGTATTTTTGAATGCGCTCTTGATAATGCCGGCATCGAAAAAAAAGTCTCTATTCATAGCCTTCGCCACTCATTCGCTACGCACCTTCTGGAGAACGGCGTCGATGTGCGTTACATACAGGAACTGCTCGGTCACGCTTCGATTAGAACGACGGCGCGCTACACTCATGTAGCCGGTCGACAGGCGTTAAAGATAGCAAGCCCGCTTGATAGTGTTTGAAGTTTTGTGCTTTAAGATTTTATAAGTTTCGAACTCTTTGAGAAAACCGCTTGACAATTTTGACAAGGATACTTATAGTATAGATAGGTCGTGATTCGTACGGTCTTGTGTACGATAAACGACATGGATGTCGTGTTATCGCACAAGCCGGTGTATGTTATACGACATGAGTGTCGTATAAAAGGAGTTATGCGCCATTTTTTGAATCTTTTACGAATAAATATAATGACAATATCTATATAACAAAATAAAATCGATTCTAAGGAATGAACATGAATCGAAAACTTGTTGTTTTTTTTCAATTGGGTCTTTTTGTATTTTTCACGGTATTTTTTGAATTGTTAATACTAAATAATAAATTAATTGTAATTACATCAATTCAATTCGCGCCTTTGTTGGCCTATATATTATTTATATTGATTTTTAGAAATAGGGCTATTCCAATCGTTTTTGATTTTAATAAACAAATTATTTA
>JAIRKH010000078.1 GCA_031260245.1 Treponema sp.
AATCGGTTCGTGTAGAATATTCTCAATATTCAAAGCGGAATCTTGAAACAAAATCCGTTCATATTCAGTATTTTCTATTCCGTCTTTCGAGTCTATACCCTCGCGGAATAACTCGACAAAATCGGCGTTCAACTCAATCCCGTAAGCTCGACGCTTCAAGATATTCGCCGCATCCAAAGTCGTCCCAACGCCTGCAAAAGGATCCAACACAATATCGCCTTCTTTTGAATAAATCTCTATGAAATGCTTTGCCAGCGAAAAAGGGAAAGCGGCTCCATGTCTCTTCCTTTTTTGAGTAATTGCGCTATTGAAAGCTTGGACGCTTTTGCCATGCAAAGTCCATTGACTACCATTCAGATTATTGAGTTCACTCACGCCTGTTTTCCCCTGAATTCCCGTTCCATCTCACGATTCACATCCCGCCCGCGGATATCGGCGCGCTTGTCCACAGATTTTTCCTCTTGCAAAAACCAAGCTCCACTTTCACCATTTTTCATATGAATTCAGTATAGCCTATATCGGGTAATTATTCAATAGTTTATAGACGCTTTCTTGTAGACTTTACTACAGACGACTTTATCATTGTATCCTTTGCAGTTAACCCCCCCCTCGACAATTAGGACGGACTTCACCCGCTCTTATCGCCCCCCCCCCCCAGAGTCCGCCGATAGCCGAAATGTTAATGCAAAAATCATAAAATTATCTGAAAAACAGAACAAAAATACTTGACAAAAAGATATTTATATAATAATATAAGAAAAATTTTTCCGATTATCTTATTATAAGGAGGTTTATAGTGGACTCGCGTAAAACCGGCGATACGGACAGCGACCCTTACGGTAGTAAGAACAATGCCGCGGGCCGTTATAAACCGTCCGCCGCCGTCTTACCCTAAATCGATCATTGTTTCGTATCCTCAAGCTGACGAGTTTTTGATACTCTTGAATCAAACTGACGGAATCGTTCTTTAAGGAGGATACACGTATGAAAGAACAAATTTTATCGGTCGTCAAGACCGATCAGATCGACGTTGCGACGATCAAATCCCTTTTTGCCAAAATGAACACGGTTGATATTGCCGAATTATTTGAAGATTTAAGCAAAGAAAAAATAATTCAACTTTGGCGAATTTTACCCAAGGCTATCGCTTCTGATGTATTCGCATATATGGACGCCGACGAACAACAAATCATTATTGGAGCTATTACAGATACGGAAGTCGGCGAAATCGTTAACAGTCTGTTTGTCGATGACGTAGTAGATTTTATAGAAGAAATACCGGCCGCCATGGTCGCGCGCGTATTACAAAACGTTCAGCCTGATAAACGAAAGCTCATCAATCAATTATTGCAATACCGCGACGATTCGGCGGGAAGCATCATGACCACAGAGTATGTCGGCTTGCGTGAAGACGCGACGGTACGGGAAGCGTTTGACGAAATCAGAATAACCGGCGTTAATAAAGAAACCATTTATACCTGTTACGTCATACGCCGCGACAGACTATTAGTCGGCGTTGTCTCAGCGAAAACGCTTCTCCTTGCCCAGCCGCAGGACAAGGTATGCGATATAATGGATACTAACTTTGTCTTTGCTTATACAACCGACGATCAGGAGGCGATAGCCGCTTTATTCAGAAAATATAGTCTTTTAGCGATGCCGGTTGTAGATAAAGAAAAACAGCTTGTCGGTATTATCACTGTTGATGATATTGTACAGATTATCGAGGAAGAAAATACTGAGGATTTGGAAAAAATGAACGCCCTCCACCCATCTGACGAGCCATATCTTAGAACGAGCATTATACAATTAGCTAAGAATCGTTTTTTCTGGTTATTAGTACTTATGCTGTCGGCGACTATCACTGGCGGCGTCATATCAAATTTTGAAAATTCTATTGCGCTATTACCTATTTTAGTTACTTTTATTCCCATGCTCATGGATACCGGCGGAAATGCGGGGGCGCAGTCGTCAACATTGATCATCCGTGGAATGGCGCTGGGAGAAATCAGGTTTAGAGATATTTTCAAAATAATATGGAGGGAAATACGTATAGGAACGCTTTGCGGTCTTGGACTTGGGATCATTAATTTTATACGCATATATCTTATGAACGGCCGGGACCTGCTTTTGTCATTTACCGTAACGACGAGTTTGTTTTTTACAATACTTATATCAAAATGCGTCGGTTGTATACTTCCTTTATTCGCCAAAAAAGTGAAAATTGATCCGGCTGTTATGGCGGCTCCGCTTGTTACTACCATAGTTGACGGAACTTCGTTAATTGTCTATTTTTCAATAGCAAAGGCGGTTTTTAAATTGTGAATATTACAAAAAGGTTTCCTGCTGCGCTGAAAGGTCAGTTGCCCGCCCCTTAATAAGTAACGTCTCTCAATACCGCGCTCCAGCAGTTACGCTGACTATCAGCGTCTATTAGTAGGTTGAAAATAAGGCTTCAGCGTTCTTATTACGTTGTTTATGTCTATGGGTTTGGAGATGTGTCCGTTCATGCCCGCCTCCATCGCGGCGTCTATGTCCTCGCGGTATGCGTTGGCGGTCATGGCGATTATGGGAATGGACGCCGCGTCTTCGCGGTTCAGGGCGCGTATCATCTTACAGGCCTGGTACCCGTCAACGTTGGGCATCCGCACGTCCATGAGCGCAAGGTCGTAGTAACCCGCTTCGGAAGCCGCGAACATATCAAAGGCGTTCTGCCCGTCTACCGCCTCTTCGATGTCAACATTGGTATCCTCTAAAAGCTCCCGCACGATAATGCGGTTGATTTCTATGTCTTCAGCGAGGAGAATACGTTTTCCTGAAAAGTTCGGCGTCTCGTCGTCCTTGCCTGAATCTTCCAGCCGCGTATCCGTCTTCTTCAAGACGAGCGTGAACATGAACGTCGAGCCGCGTCCTAGACTACTTTGCGCCTCAAGGCGTCCGCCCATAAGGTTGACCAGGTTTTGGCTTATGGCAAGCCCCAGACCCGTACCGCCAAAACGCGCCGCTATGGAACTGTCCGCCTGCTCGAATGGGACGAAGAGACGCGAGAGTTGTTCCTCAGTCATGCCTATACCGCTGTCCTTCACTCGAAACGTAACGCGCATATCGGATGTGGTCTCCCCCTCCAAAACTGCGGATAACGCGATCTCGCCTATTTCCGGCGTGAATTTAACCGCGTTGCCCAAAAGATTTATCAGTACCTGTTTGAGACGGAGCTTGTCGCCCAAGACGTTCCGCTCAGGAACGCTATCGCATTCCTGAATAAAATTGATGAATTTCTCTTGGCAGCGCGGCGTAATCAGGTCAGAAACTTCATGGAACGTCTGGCGGAGCGACAGAGCTTCGCTTACAAGGGTAAATTTGCCGGACTCGATCTTTGACATATCAAGTATGTCGTTGACGATGCCCAAGAGGTGATTCGAAGCGAGCGTTATTTCATTCAACGAAGCGGCGATTTTATCGGAATCGACGGTTTTTTTAGCGATTTCCGTCATGCCGATGACAGCGTTGAGGGGCGTCCTGATTTCGTGACTCATACGCGCCAGAAAGCCGCTCTTTGTCTGCGAGGCGACCTGCGCGGCCGCGGTTTGTATCTCAAGCTCCCGCGTCCGCTGTCTCACGAGATACTCCAAGTCCTTCCCTCTCTGGCGGTTCTTGACGAACAGAATCGCCAAAAGGGCGAGCGCGACCCCCAGAAGCAAGGAACTTGCAATCAAATACGGCGACTGAGAACGCGCTATCTTCTCTTTATAATCAAGAACCTTACGACTCCATCTGTCGGAAACGCTCGCCGTATCCACCAGCTTTTGACTCTTGTCAATGATATACGCAAGAATGGTGTTGCCGCTGCTGAAACCGAAATAAGTGTCGTAAGTCCTGTTGAAAATCAGATTCTCCTTGAATCCCAATCTTTCGTGGTAATTAGCCAAACTCAACAGGACGTTGCGCTTGACCATGAGGAGGTCTATCTTGCCGCTTTCAAGGGCGCTGAAAGCCTCTCCATTGTCTTGATACGCGACGAGGTTGTCGTGATTGGGAAAATACGCCTGAAACACCGCGCTGGATGTAGCTCCCGCGACGACGCCTATTCGCTCAAAGGAAAGCTTGTGCGCGTTCACCTCCGGATAATCGGCGCGGGATATGAGTATGAAATAATCGGTCTGATAAGGCTTTGCCGAAAGAAAAGGAATAGCGTCCTGTAGTTCCGCGCTGGCGACGAGCGAAGCCTCGCCCTCTTGTATCATATTTATGATTTCGTCTCGCGGAGCGTCAATGTCGTTTATAACGGTAAATTTGAGACCCGTCATGCCTTCTACGGCGCTCAACACGTCAAAAGCGATGCCCTGCCACTGTTTTTCCCGCTTGTTGTAGAAACTAACCGGGTAATTATCGTGCTCCGCCGCAACGCGGACCGCTGTCTCCGTATCGTTATGGTCTTCTATGTAACGCAACTGAGCGAGCGAGAACGAATTGAAAACCTTGTGGTGCAGGTACTGCTGATAGCCTTCGTAGTAAAGCTCGGAAAGCTTTTTAGAAGCCTCCGTTCTTAAGAACTTCCGCATGATTGAAACGATGGGTTCGAGTTCCGCGTTATGCGTACCCAGACTCGTCTGGCTAAAAATGACTGGGAAAAAGTTCTCGGCTACGACGTCCCCATGAACGTCAAAAGCGGCTTCCGAGACGCTCTCATGTATGAAGGCGTCTATTTCGCCAGACTTGAGCAAACGATAGGCTTCCTCGAAATCCCGCACGTATAAGGCTCTGAAGTCATCGAAACCCGCGTCCTTGATGCGCTCTTCAACGACGCGCCCCTCCCAAAAGGCGTAACGGTGCGTCCTATTCTTGGGCAGCTCCAAAAACTTCGGATTGTCTATGATACGCATGAACTTCACGGTACGCTCCGTAACGTTATCCGTCATGTAAAAGCCGCTCTCTTCTCGCTCTTGGTTTCTGGTAAGCTCGCAGGTGAAGTCTATGGCGTTGTCTTCCAGACCCTTCATAAGGTCGTCCCAGTCGTAGATTTTCGGGACGAACTGAACGCCAAACATACTTGAAAGCAGGGCGCAAAACAGGGAAGCGTATCCGCCCACGTCGTATCCGCCCTCAATGTCCCGCGTGGGGAAACATTCGGTAGACAGGGTGGCGCCGAGCGTAAAGCCGTTGGGATAATCTTTCTGTAATCGACGTACCGCGTCTATCTCTTCTTGCGTTACGGAGGGTATGGATTCAAACGACTCGTAAACAGGATAGGCTTGTTCCGACTCGTCCGCGCCATTGTTACGCTCGATACCGCATGAGGGCAAGAGAAGCGACAATGCAAACAACAGCGCTACCGTCCGTATTTCACTTCTCATAAGTCAATCGCTTTCGGAAACGTCTACCGTTATGTTCATAACCACTTTGTAGGTTTTGCCCTTCCGCGCGGTGATGGGGCGGACTATCGCGTAATCGCTCATCAGGAACTTGACCTCATGCTGACCGGGTTCAATGGGCAGAGGTTTCGACGGATTGACGTAAACGCCGTCAATGTAGATACGGGCGTTTTCAGGCGCTTCGAACATAAGGATAGGCATAGTATCCTGAAGCTCGATGTTAAGGAAGAGAGTTTCCCCTCGTTCTATGAAGAACATCCGATTTTCGTTGCGGAAATCTTCGGAGACGACGACTAAATGATGGGAGCCTTCTTTTAAGAGCATCTCCTCGGTCGCGTTTTCTATCAGAACGTCGTCTATGAGCAGAGAGAACGGTTTCCCGGACAACTGTTCCGGGTACCTAAAGGATAGATTCAAAGCGCCCTCGTCGCTCATGATAGGCTTCGCGCTCAAGGTGAAACGCATTTTCTCAATTTCCTCGCCTATGCCCTTCATGGTCGGCGTTATTCTGAACAAGACGGGGAAAGCGCGCGCCGCGACGCGATTCAGCGCCGTAACGTAAGGGGTCGTTTTAAGTCCGTGGTTCTCCCGCAACGGTATCTGATAGACCGTTTGTATCTTGTTTGGGAGAGTCTCGAAGAAGATACGGGAGCCTTCGACGTCGGCGGCGCCTATGTTCGGGATTACTTCGAGCCCCGCGTAGACGCCGACCATGAGTCCGCCCCTGTAGGCGAGGTAGGCTTGGGGAACGGTGAAGTTAAGTTCCACGCCTCGAAAGAATCTGACGTCTTCGGATATCACAACCAGCGCGGAACCTGTATATGAAAGCGGTATAGAGGTCCCGCCCATGTTGTCCAGCGAAACAAAAAGACTTCCCTCGACGAGAACGCGAAGCGGCTCCGCGGAGACCGTCTGTATCTGAATAAAACATAAGATATATATAAGTTTTGTTTTCATCATATTCCCTTTCGACGGAAATAGCGCTCGCTATTTACTCTCTTTAAACAACAATTTACCCGGGTCTTGAGCTTTGCCGTTTTGACGCAACTCGAAATGCAAGTGGGGACCTGTTGATTGCCCCGTTGACCCAACTCTGCCGATGAGGTCGCCCGCTCGGACTCTGGCGCGGCGCTCGGTCTCAATTCGCGACAGGTGCCCGTAGAGGCTCGCCCAGTTTCCCTCGTGTTTGACGACGACGTAGGCGCCGTAAATCGTATCGTTTCCTATTTCGGTAACGACTCCGTCCTGCGTCGCAAAGACCTGCGTTCCCAGAGGCGCGGCAAGATCAAGCCCGTCGTGGTTTCTTACGTTACCGGTTACCGGATTCCTTCGGACGCCGAATTTACTCGTTATCGTGAAGTAACGCAGAGGGTATTGGAAGCCTATTTTCTCAATGGGGTAAAGGAAAAAAGCTTTTTCCGTGGCGTTGAAATCTTTACCCGGGAAAAACAAGAACCGCTCATTACGTACCGTGATGATTTCGGCGTTTTTGTCGTCTATGCGGGCGTTGAGCATGAGCTTCTCTAACTCTGACTTCGACGTCGCGTCGTCGCACGGAACGAACAGTCCCGGTATTGTCGGAAGTAGTAAAACGTCTCTCTCCGCGGTTTCCGACCTCCGCATGATGCGATTCAGCGTCGCAATCGACGACTCGAAGACGACGCAACGCGCCGCTATGCTTTGAAGGTTCCTATCCGCGCCGAGTTTGTACTCGTAGATAACCAGCTTCGCCGCCTCGGATTGCGGGTCAATCGGTTTAGTCTGGTTTAAGACGCGTTTCCGCGCCGACTGAACGTCCGCGGCGTATTGTTTGAACTGGTCGTCTTCCTTCCCGTCGAGTTGTTTAATGACTGGATACGCGGACGGCGCGACGACAACCTTCAATGTAAAACAGACGAGAAAAATTCGTTTCAAACGATTTACATTAGACGGGAAACGCATAATAGAATTTTATCAAGAAAACAAGGAAATTTCAAGAGCCGTGAGCGGAAAATCAGGTTCTCTCGCGGTAAATTTCTAACTTAACCGCAAACGACGTGGACAAACAATTTTAAAGAAAGTCCGCGCCGTTCGCGTTTTAATAGAACTACACTTGGGAAATAGCGTCCGCTGGACAAGCCGCTACGCAAGAACCGCAATCAGCGCATAGGGACGGATCTATCCAACGAGCGTCGCTCTTTTCGGCGATGGCCCCGGCGGGACATTCGCTTTCGCAAGCTCCACAGTTCACGCAAGAATCGCTAATCTGATACGCCATAATTTTCCTCCTAAAATTACTAAAAAATTATATGTAGGATACCCCATACGTAGAATCTTGTCAAGCTTTAAATCCGCGGCGCCCGCGGTAATCTGCAACGACCGCTCGAACCAGCAGGCTTTTCCATTCCCAGTTGACCGTCTCGCGTTTAGCGCGCTCGGATAGGGATTTCTTTAAAAGCGCGTAATCGTCCGCGCCAAGCGCGTCCGCCATGAACGCGCCCCACCGCGACTTTTCGCTGAACCAACCGTCTAGGTCCCGCGGCAGGAGGATTCGCTCCTCTTTTTGCGCGATTTCCGTTATTTCAAACGAGAAACCCGCGTCCGCGAAACTTCTCTCCATATCAGCGCGCGTCCATATCAAATCCGATCCTGAATTCTGAAAGAATTCAGCTTCCGCGCCTCGCAGCCTATCCAAGAACGCGGGGGAAACGCCGAAGTCAGCCACGGTAATACAGTCCGCCAAAACGCGGGAAATCTTACCGCCTTCGGACGGCGGGGACGCCAGAACTACAACGACTCCACCTTTCGCCAGAAGCGGACGACAAGCCTCGGCGAACCTCGCGGGATTCTCGCCGCGGCGAAACGGTTCATGGCTCAAGATGAAGTCAAATTCCGCGCAGTTAAACCATTTCTCCGCCTCCTTCCGCGAAGGAATACTACCTACCGCTATCAAGGGCTTTTCCATTTCGTCAGCGTCCGCCGCGCCGTTCTCCCAAAACCTCAATAAGGCGTCTTTCGCCGCATCGTCTCTCGCCAGGGCCGCGGTCAGTCCTTCTGGGGCGCGGCGTAGGCTTTCCCACAGAAGCAAACCGTCGTCCGCGTAGGGCAAGAGCGTCCTACTGTGGCGCGTTATGGCGCATTTCTCCAATATCGCGTCTCTGTCGCGTGAAAGCAGGGCGCTTCGCCCAGCGGAAAGCCGTTTGAGCCATCCCTCTCGTCCTTTGGCCGCGGCTGACCACGTTAGAATATCTTCGCGTCGCGGATCGCCCAGCACGACCGCGGCTTGAATCTCCCGTTTGCGAAGAATCTCGTTACGAATTCTGCCTTCGTAGCCTATGCTTGACGGCGCGTAGAAAGTTTTGCCCCGAAGAGCCGTCGGCAAATACTGTTGCGCGGCCCAATGCTCGCGATAGGCGTGCGGGTAGACGTAGCCGTCGCCGTGTCCAAAGCTTTCGCTGTCGCGGTTTGTATCCTTGAGGTGATTGGGGACTTCGGCGTCCTCGCGCTCGACTTCTTTGAGCGCGTCGAAGAACGCCATGGACGAATTGGATTTGGGCGCGGTAGCCAGGTAGAGGCAGGCGTGCGCGAGCGGGAAATTGCCCTCAGGAAAGCCGATACGCTCAAAGGCTTGGGCGCACGCGGACACGACGCACATGGCGTAGGGGTCCGCCAAGCCCACGTCTTCGCCCGCCAAAATCAGCATACGCCGAAAGAGGAAGGCTGGGTCTTCGCCCGCTCGCGCCATTTTAGCGAGCCAATAGAGAGCCGCGTCCGGGTCGCTCCCGCGTACGCTTTTGATGAACGCGCTTATGGCGTCGAAGTGATAGTCTCCGTCTTTGTCGTAAAGCAAAGCTCTGCGCTGTATGCTTTCCTCGGCCGCTTCCATCGAGACGAAAACTTCCGCGTCTTCGGGCGGGGGCCATTGTTCAGGGCTTGTCTCTACGGACAACTCCAGCGCGTTGAGCAGGCTGCGCGCGTCCCCGGCCGATGTCGCCACGAGGTGTTCCAACGCGCCTTCCGCGAAACGGACGCGCCATTTGCCATAGCCGCGTTCTTTATCCGCCAGGGCGCGTTCAGCGGTTTTCAGAAGCGCGTCCGAGTCGAGGGATTTGAGTTGGAACACTCTGCTTCGGCTGACAAGCGCGCGATTGACCTCGAAAAAGGGATTTTCGGTCGTTGCGCCAATCAGTATGAAGGTGCCGTTTTCCACCCAGGGGAGGAGCGCGTCTTGTTGCGCCTTGTTCCATCGGTGAACTTCGTCTACGAAGAGAATGGTACGTTTAGCGTAGAGATTCTTACGCTCGACCGCGCGGTCAATCGCCTCGCGCACGTCTTTCACACCGGTCAGCACCGCGTTGAGGCTTTCAAACGCGGATTTCGTGGAATTGGCGACGACGCGGGCGAGACTCGTCTTGCCGGTACCGGGAGGTCCGTAGAATATGACGGACGAGAGGCGGTCGGCTTGTATCGCCCGCCGCAAAAGCCGCCCCTTGCCTACGATATGGTCTTGCCCTATCACGTCATCGAGCGTCTGCGGGCGCATACGGTCCGCGAGAGGGCTGTCGTTTGTTCCCGCGGCGTTTGAA
>JAIRKH010000083.1 GCA_031260245.1 Treponema sp.
TTCTCCGCTATATAGTCCCGCGTCCGCAGAAAATCCGTTATCCCGCTGATTATCCGCGAATAGAAGCGTTCTCCCCACAGATGTCCTTTGCGTCCGTGCGCCTTGTTCCACGCCTTCGCAAAATTACACTTTATCCATTGCATTATCTCCGATAAATTAGCGTCTTTTCCCGGCTTTATCAAGAAATGGATGTGATTCCCCATGATACAGAAATCCCACAACTGGAAATGGAACTTCCGCTTGGCTTTCTTGACGAACGAGAGGAATAATAGCTTGAATTGTGGTTCAAGCAGACTCATGTCGTCGTGGTCTATTTTCGACGTAACGTGATACGCCGCTCCGTAGATGAGTATTCGTAAAGGTCTCATACCTATAAATAAGGGTTTGCTATGAGAATTGCTTGTGTTTGAATCTTTTTCTCACGAACACGGTGTCAGACACTTGTTGCGACATTGCTTTGGTGTCAGACACGAGCGAGTAAACACAGGAACGCCTACCGCCTTTTCGAAAAGGCGGTAGGCGTTCCTTATTATTTCTTATGGGTGGAACGCTCTTATGCGAATTTGGCTATTGGGAGGAAGGCATCCGCCTTGAGGCTCGCGCCACCGACCAACGCGCCGTCTATGTTTTCTTTGGACATGAGTTGCGCTACGTTTTCCGGCTTCACGGAACCGCCGTATTGTATCACGATGTTTTCAGCCGCGTCCGCGCCGTAGAGCCTGCTAACGACTTTGCGAATATACGCGTGAATCGCGTCCGCGTCGTCCGGCGTCGCGGTTTTGCCCGTGCCTATGGCCCATACAGGCTCGTAGGCTATAACGACGTTAGCCAGAGCGTCTTTCGGAACGCCCGCGAGACCCCAGATAATCTGACTCTCGCACACGACTTCAGCTTGTCCATTCTCGCGTTCCTCAAGAGTCTCGCCTACGCAAAGGATGACTTCAAACCCGTGTTTTAAGGCGAGTTTGACCTTCTTGTTGACGAGCGCGTCGTCTTCCTTGTATGTGTGCCTGCGCTCGCTATGCCCCAAAATAATCGTCTGTACGCCCAAGTCTTTCAACATCAACACAGATACTTCGCCAGTATGCGCGCCTTGTTCTTCGGCCGCTACGTCCTGCGCTCCAAGCCTGACGTTCGTGCCTTTGACAACGGCGCCTACGGCTTCAAGCGCGGTGAACGACGGCGCTGCCAGATACTTATGTTTGCCGTCCTTGAGTCCGTCGACCAACGCCTTGGCCAATTCAACGGCTTCGGAGCGCGTCTTGTGCATTTTCCAGTTGCCGGCGATGTAATATCGTCTGCTCATTTCTTCTTCTCCTTACCTGCATACCTCTATGCCGGGCAATTTCTTGCCTTCGAGCAATTCGAGAGACGCGCCACCGCCGGTGGATACATGGCTCATCTTGGAAGCCAGCCCGAACTTGTTGACGGCCGCAACCGAGTCGCCGCCGCCTACCACTGTGATTGCGCCTTTGGCTGTGGCGTCCGCGACTAGTTTGGCGACTTCTTCCGTGCCTTTAGCGAAAGCGGGGAATTCAAACACGCCGACAGGACCGTTCCAAACAATGGTTTTCGCCGTTGCGAGAACTTCCTTGTATTTGGCGATTGTTCTGGGACCAACGTCCAAACCCATGAGGTTGTCCGGCAGGTCTAGTCCGTCGATAAGATTCGGCGCCGCCTCCGCGTCAAAGGTTTCAGCGCCCACTTGGTCAATCGGTAGGACGATTTCTACGTTTGCCGACTTCGCCGCATCGAGGATTTTCCGCGCAACGTCGAGTTGGTCGTCTTCTACAAGCGACTTGCCGACCTTACGCCCCTGCGCTTTGAGGAACGTGTAAGCCATTCCCCCGCCGACGATAAGCGCGGACGCGTTTTTCAGCAGGCTTTCCAGAACGGCGATTTTAGAGCTGACTTTCGCGCCGCCGATGACCGCGACAAGGGGTTTCTGCGGACTGGTAACAATGGGTTCGAGGTAATCAACTTCTTTTTTCATCAAAAAGCCCGCAACGGACGCCGACGCAAACTTGGCGATGCTGGCGGTTGAGGCGTGGTCGCGGTGCGCGGTACCGAAGGCGTCGTTCACAAAAACGTCGCCGTAGGATGCGAGTTCTTTGGCGAGCTTGTCGCGCTCCGCCGCGTCTTTGGACGTTTCTTCTTTGTGGAAACGAGTGTTCTCCAACATAATAACCGAGCCGTCCGACTGTCCCTCAATAAAGGCTTTTTTACCGAAACACCCGTCTTCGCCTGCGAAAATTACGGGTTTACCGAGTTTTTTCGCTAAATATTCGGCGACTGGTTTCATTCGATGCTTGCCCGCGATATATTTGTCGTGGTCAAAGGGTTTGCCGTCTTTTTCGGCTTTTTCCTTTGCCTTCTTTTCGTCTTTAGACGGGTCGCCGAGATGGGACGTTAAGGTCAGGGTTTTTGCGCCGTGTTCAAGCACGTAGTTAATAGTGGGGAGCGCGGCGACAATGCGGGTATCGTCTTGCACAACGCCGTCTTTCATGGGAACGTTGAAATCGACCCGCATGATAACTCTTTTGCCTTTCAAATCAATGGTTTCCACCGTTTTAATGTTTCCAGACATAATTCCTCCAAAATTTAGCGAGGAATAGGGCTTATTGAAAAAAGATTGCCGTTAGACTCTTCAATCAACGCCCCTACTCTTCGCTTTTATTCCCTATTTTTTACCATCGATATATTTGAGCAGATCAACAACCTTGTTCGAATAACCCCACTCGTTATCATACCAAGAAACCACCTTGAAAAAGCGTTTTTCGCCTTTGAGGTTGTTCTGTAGAGTGGCGAGGCTGTCGTAAATCGAGGTATGCGCGTTGTGGATGATGTCAGTAGAGACGATTTCTTCGTTGCAATACGCTAGAACGCCCTTGAGATAAGTCTCGGACGCTTTCTTCATAGCCGCGTCGATTTCCTCAATAGACGTGTCTTTCGTTGCACGGAACGTCAAATCAACGACTGAACCAGTCGGCGTTGGCACGCGGAAGCTCATACCGGTGAGTTTACCCTTAGTGGAAGGGAGAACTTCGCCTACCGCTTTCGCCGCGCCGGTGGTTGACGGGATGATATTAACAGCCGCCGCTCGACCGCCGCGCCAGTCTTTTTGGGAAACGCCGTCTACGGTCTTCTGCGTCGCGGTGTAAGAGTGAATCGTGGTCATAAGACCGGTTTCCACCCCGAATTCCTCTTTCAGGATGACGTAGACGATGGGCGCGAGGCAGTTGGTAGTACAGGACGCGTTGGAGACGACATGGTGCGTGGACGGGTCGTATTCACCCTCGTTGACTCCCATGACGATGGTTTTAACCGGCTTACTCGGGTCTTTGGATTTACCGGGCGCGGAAACAATGACTTTCTTGGCGCCTGCCTCAATATGTCCGTATGCGCGTTCGTCGGTGTAGAGTCCGGTAGATTCAATGACGTATTCAACGCCGAATTCTTTCCACGGTAAGTCGGCGGGGGTTTTGCCTTTACCGGAGATGCATTTAATTTCGTGTCCGTTGACCACGAGAATGTCATCTCCCTTTGTCGCTACGTCAGCCTGCATCTTGCCCTGGGTCGAGTCATACTTGAGCTGGTACGCAAAATATTTTGCGTCCGTAGAAAGGTCAACCACCGCTACTATATCGATTTTGTCCTTTCCCAACAGTCCCTGCCCGACAAGCGCTTGAAATACGAGACGTCCAATGCGTCCGAAACCGTTAATTGCTACTTTCATTAAGAACCTCCATTGAAAGTTAATATAATTTATGAATTTATATTAGGATAAATCTAAAAGATAAAATAGTCAAGGGGGTAAACGCTACATCGTCGCGGTAAAAGCGTTTATTTCAAATTTAAAAAGACAGCGATTTTTCCATATCTTTTGCTTAAAAACGGCTTGACAAATTCTATTGGCTGTGGTAATATGACGGCGATTTATATTAAGGCGGTGTAGCTCAGTCGGCAGAGCAAACGGCTCATATCCGTTAGGTCATTGGTTCAAGCCCAATCGCCGCTATTCCTTCAATAAAGGACCGTATCTTGGTTAAAAAAACTTTTCTCTTTCAAGGACAGACTTTATTCATACCTGACGATTCCTTTATGAAGGATACCTTTAAAGGCGAAGATTTTTCTGGGGAAGAATTTATTATTCCTCCGCTCGGAAGTATTTCATCTATCAGAACTATTGACGCGCCGGTGGATGTTTTGCCGCCGTGGCGAGAATTCCTTGTCGGGGTAAGAGCAGCGATTTTGCTTGTACAAGAAGAGGAGGCGAAAGCTGTTTCCCGCGCCTTTCATATCGTTCAGTGGAGACGCGAGTCTGTTTTCTGCGGAAGATGCGGTCATAAAAACATTGATATAGAACAAGAGGTCGCTCGCGTATGTCCAAATTGCGGCAGAGTAGAATTTCCCCGTATTTGTCCGGCTGTTATTGCGCTTATTACCGACGGCAAGGATAGAATCCTCTTGGCGCATAATAGGAAATTTAAATCCGGAGTTTTCAGTCTGATAGCGGGTTTCTGCGAAGCCGGCGAAACTCTTGAGGAAACGGTTGAAAGGGAAGTGATGGAAGAAACCGGGGTGCGCGTCAGAGACGTCCGTTACGCGGGGTCGCAGGCGTGGCCCTTCCCCAATTCCCTCATGGTAGGATGGACAGCCTCTTACGCTGGCGGGAGCGTCCGTCCAGACGGTGTAGAAATCGAAGAAGCGCGATGGTTCAATCGCGATCGCTTACCGAAACTACCCGCGGAAGGCTCGGTGGCGCGAAAATTCATAGACCAATGGCGGAACGGAGTATGCCTATGAAAAAAAATGTCATAAATAAACCTCTCAATTTTGAAGATACTCTATATATACTTAACGAGAGAATACAGATTCTTTATGATTTTCTGTCTCTCAACCTGTCCGAAGACTTATTTCACGAAAAAAATATGGACGATATGGATTTCATCGATAAAATCCTTGATATTCTGCTCAAAAATCTCATGGAAGACGCATATCTCTTGGACAGGGACGAACAATTGGATAATCTTTCCGAAACAGAATGGCAATTTTCTCAAGTCTTGACGAAATTTATGAGTACCAGTAACGACCTACATCATTCTTCCCTATCCAGAGACAAGTTTTTCGCGTTAAGAGACCGGAGCGCAGCGCGCCGAAAAACAGCCGAGGATTCGCAGATAAAGATAGAAAAGATGAGCGACGTATCCGTTATCAGTGAAGATGAAATGAGTAAATTATTGAAGAGATTTTAATGCGGAGTACCCGGCTAGGTAAGGTAAAAGTATGAGAATCACCGGCGGAACTTTATGTCGGAGAAGGGTAGCGATGCCAGAAGGGGCGATCAGACCCGCGATGGACGTTATGAGAGAATCCATTTTCGCGAAACTTGGTGAATTAACGGGGTTGTCTTTTCTTGATTTGTTTTCAGGTTCCGGCGTTATCGCGCTCGAAGCCGCGTCCCGTGGAGCTTGTCCCATTGAGGCTGTGGAAAAAGACCCGCTCAAACGGAAGACCCTCCTGCAAAACGCGGCGTTGTCCCCTGTTCGTATCGCCTGCCGATTCATGCCTGTGGAACTCTACATCCGCCGTTCCCAAAAGACCTTTGACCTGGTGTTCTGCGACCCGCCTTTTCCCTACAAATTTAAGTCGGAACTGGTCGGAAACATAGCCAAGTCCTCTCTTATGAAGACCGGGTCGCGGCTGTTGCTTCATCGCCCCCGCGAGGAAACGGCTGTTTTTGTAGAAATAGAAAACCTCGTTTTAGAGGAATCAAAGAGATACGGACGCTCAACGGTTGATTTTTTTGTAAAGAAATAGGCGGCGTTCTGAAAAGCGCAGACTTATCAGGCGAGACGCAAGCGTAACATTGGATACAGGCGGCGAACATGAATTTAAGAGAGCGATTGCAGGTCGTCAAAACCATCGCTAAGAAACAGGAACCGGCGCCTCGGCAAGTTTTTCCCCAATTTCCCCGCGATTGGACCGTCGTTGCGGACGGAGTACTGAAACGCGCCGAATACGTCAAGTTTGATAGACAAAATGCGGCGGATGTAGCGAGTCTGGCGATTCTTGCGCCGGATTTTCTGCCGTGTCTCACGATAAAAGGGGCGCCGAGGTTTGAGCCTCTGGTGTTTTTTGACTTTGAGACGACTGGGCTTTCGGGCGGAGCTGGAACCATCGCTTTTCTTGCGGCTTTCGGGCGTTTTGAAAATACTATGAATACGCTTAAAATCACCCAATACCTGCTTTTGGATTATCCTGCTGAACGCGACTTTTTGGAAGCCGTTCTGCCCGAATTCGGCGCGAGGACTTCCTCGCAATCCACGCCCGTTAAGGCTAATATCGTTACTTATAACGGCAAGTGCTTTGATTTTCAGATTTTACGAACTTGCTGTTTTATGAACCGCCTTGAACCGCCTATATTCAATGCGGTCGACCTACTTCACCCATGCAGACGCCTGTGGAAGCGGCTCCTACCCTCTTGCTCTCAGGCAAGCATTGAGTCCGCGGTCCTTGGTTTGGACAGAATTGACGATATTTCAGGAAGCCTTGCGCCGGAAATCTGGTTTTCTTTCCTAAAGACAGGCGAAACGGACGACCTCTTACGGATTTGCGCGCATAATCGGCGGGATATTTTCGGGCTGGCTTCCATTTTTACGGCTCTTGAAGACATCTCCCGCGACCCGCTTGGCGCGTTATTTATTGACCGCGAAAGTACCGCCCTGCGGTGGCGGGAGACATTGCGCCGATACGCCGCTTTTTTTGAAGAAAATTGTGAGAAAACCGAGATAAACCGTTATTGGGAAACGAGCCGCCGGTTGTTGGAGGCGGCTAGGGATTGCCCACGGGCCGCCCTTGCGCTTGCCGTCGACTTATTCAAAGAAGGGCGGGAAGCGGAGGGCAGAAGGCTACTCGTCAGCCTCAGTAACGGAGACGCCCCTGTCTCCGTTAAGGCGCAGGCTTTACGCCGCCTCGCCTTTGACGCGGAAAAGCGGTTGCGGGACATAGACGCGGCGCTCACCTATCTTGACGCAGGCTTGGCGATGGAAACAAGCGCATCGGTACGCGGCTATTTTGAGCGCCGCAGAAACCGCTTGTTAGGCAAACGCGGGTTTTAACTTTACCGCGCGCCGCATTCAACGCCCGCGAACCGCGTTACGTAAAAGCGGCGAATTACGCGCCTAACGCCCTTTCCGCGGCCAATTTGTCGCCAAGCTCCCGTAGTTTATATTTCTTGATTTTGCCGCTGTCAGTAAGCGGGAAAGCGTCGACGAAAAACACGTATTTGGGGATTTTGAACCGACTGATTTTGCCTCGGCAAAAGTCTTGCACGTCTTCCTCTCCAATAGAAACGCCCGAATGGAGAATAATGAACGCGCCTACTTCTTCGCCGTATTTTTTACTGGCGATACCCACGACTTGAACGTCTTTTACGCCGCTCATGGTGTAGAGAAAGTCTTCAATTTCCTTGGGGTAGATGTTCTCGCCGCCGCGAATAATCATGTCTTTGATACGCCCCGTTACTTTGAAATAGCCGTTTGCGTCCTTAACACCCATGTCCCCGGAATGAAGCCATCCCTGCTCGTCGATACACTTCGCCGTTTCTTCCGGCATCTTATAGTAGCCTTTCATGCTGTTGTAGCCGCGGCAACAGAATTCGCCAAACTCGCCCACGGCGCATTCCTCGCTGGTTTCTGGGTTGCGGATAGTTACTTCCACTCCAGGCAGCGCCTTGCCGACGGTTTCCACCTTCGCCTCAATGCCGTCATCGTATCGGGTTTGCGTCATCACCGGAGAGCTTTCCGTTAATCCGTAACAAATGGTAACGTCGCTCATATGCATCTCATTGATGACCTGGCGCATCGCTTCGATGGGGCAAGGCGAACCTGCCATGATGCCGGTGCGGAGGCTGGTCAAATCAAACATTTTGAACATCGGGTGGTTGAGTTCGGCGATGAACATGGTCGGCACCCCGTAGACCGCGGTACATCTTGCCTTTTGAATAGACGCGAGTACGAGCAATGGGTCAAAAGCCTCCACTAGAACCGCGGTCGCCTCATGCGTGAGAATGGCCATCATTCCAAGAACCAATCCGAAGCAGTGGAACAACGGCACTGGGAGGCACACAATGTCCTTATCGGTGAGGCGTTGGTTGTCGCCTATGCCGAGTCCGTTGTTCAAGATGTTGCGGTGCGTGAGCATAACGCCCTTGGGGAAGCCTGTGGTGCCTGACGTGTATTGCATATTCACCACGTCGTTACGGTCTATTCCCGCCTCAATCGCCTGCAATTCCGCGTTTTCAACGTGTTGTCCAAGGAGGAGCAATTCGGAAAAGCTATACATTCCCCGGTGCTTCTGTTGTCCGATATACACCACGCTTCGCAGAAAGGGGAATTTTTTCGCGTGGAGATTCCCGCGCTCGCACGTCTTTATTTCGGGCGCGAGTTCGTTTATCATCGCCACATAGTCGCCGTCGCGGAACCCGTCTATCAGGCAGAGGCAGGCTAGGTCCGATTGGGTCAACAGGTACTCTAGCTCATGGCTTTTATACGCCGTATTTATGGTAACCAGTACCATACCCGCGCGCGCGGCCGCGAAGAGTATCGTGTTCCAGTCTGGGACGTTGGTCGCCCAGACGCCGACGTGGTCTCCTTTCTTCAGACCTATGGCTAAAAACCCACGCGCCAGGGCGTCGACTCTGCGGTCAAACTCCGTATAGGTCCACCGTAGGTCTCTGTCCGCGTAGACGATGAAGTCATGGTCGGGCTGTTTCCGCGCGTTTCGCCGCAGGAATTCGCTTAACGTTATTTCTATCATAATTTGACCCCTCAAACCGGCGTGTAGATTACCGCGAGGATACGCGCGGGGGCGCCGTTAGCGGCCAAGACGCGGTGCGGGACGATGGAGTCGTAGTAGATAGAGTCGCCCACGTTCAAAGTATAGGCGTCTACGCCGTATTCTATGGAAACCGCGCCGTTGAGCGCGTGGATGAATTCTTCGCCCTCGTGGGACGACTTGGATTGTTCCGCGTCTTCCGCGATGTCTACGATAAACGGTTCCATGCGCCTGCCGTTTTTGTGCGCCGCAAGCGCCTTAAACGCGAGCCCTTTATGGTCTTTATCTTTTGTTTTTCCCTCATTGGGGAGTCCGGTTATGAAACGGGGGACTTCGTCGGCTTGACCCGCTCGGGTAATAACCGGACCGAGTTCCTCGTGGTCGTCGAGAAGAGTTCCGAGCCGCACCCCCAGGGCGCGGGAAATCTTGAGCAGGGGCGCAAGATCCGGAATATGCCCGTTTTCCGTAATCCGTTTAATGAGTTCAGGACTCAATCCGCTTCGTTCCGCCAAATCTTCGATGCTGACGGAATGAATTTTACATAATTCGACGATGTGTTCGCCTAATGTGGCCATTTATACACCTCCATGATTTATTATAGCGAGACGCGAGGAGCGGAGTCAAGGGCGGACAAGCTTGTTTATGTTAGGGGGCGCAGAAGCCGTCTAACAGGCTACGCTTGCCTACATTGGAGGGCTTTCACAAGAGCTTGTATATCGACTCCTTGGTCAGTACCGTTTGGGACGAGTTCCTCAAGGGTAATATCCAAGACGAAGGGGCGCCGCGCGACGTGTTCCAGGTAGTGGGCGTCCGAGGACGTGATAAGCGGATAACCGAGCGTATCGACGGACGGAGGCAAGCGGACGCATTCAAGGGCTGCCCAGGGACCCGGCGTTACTACTCCGAGCTGGCTCGTCATAGAAAAGGCGGCGCGGTCAACGTGCGCGGGAATCACAATACCGCCGAATTCCGCGACTTTGTTTCCGATATCTTCGACGCTTAGATTCAAGGGATTCACCAGATAATATTCCACTTCGCCTTCAATGTCGTCGTTTTCGTCTACGAACACTTGATCCCCGGTTTTTTCCGGGTTATTGAGGAAGGGCGTCAAGATGCTATATGTGTATTCGCTGAAAGCGAGGCTGGCGTCGAGCTTGGTAAACAGGCATAGCACATGTATTTCCTCAGACGTTGTGGCTTCCATACCGAAGAGAGGCGCGACGCCGAATCGGGAGCAGGCTTTGGCGAAAGCCGGGCAATTAAGGCTCGAGTTGTGGTCCGTGAGCGCGAGGACCTGGACGCCTTTTTGGGCGGCTCTTTCTACCAGAGCGCGCGGGCTTAATTCTAAGGACCCGCAGGGCGAGAGGCAGGAATGATTGTGAAAATCGGCTAAAAGCGACGTTTGTTTATCTCCTTTATGTAAAATATAGACCTAAAGCGGCGTAAAGTCAAATTCTTTTCTCGCCATAAAACGTTCTTAGTCTACACGGTGTCTGACACCCGTACGGTTCAAGATGTCTGACACTATTTTTATTTCTTCATTTACTTTACTGAAAATCTATGATATACTCTTCTCAATACGATTCGCCTCCTTTAGGAGGATGTAATTAAGGAGATACTATGGAGCGTGATATTAAGGCTCTGGTCAAACAGTTGACCATTGAAGAAAAAGTCGGGCTGTGCGGCGGAGAAGATTGGTGGCGTTTGCGGGCTGTGGAGCGTTTGGGCGTTCCCAGCGTGATGGTGAGCGACGGACCCCACGGCTTGCGTAAACAGAATGATAAGGCTGATCATCTGGGAGTGAACGACAGCATCAAAGCAGTGTGTTTTCCGTCCGCGTGCGCGACCGCGTCGTCTTTTGACGAGGAATTGCTTTATAAGCTGGGAGAAGCCCTAGGCGAGGAGTGTCAGGCGGAGAACGTGTCTGTGATACTTGGACCCGCGATAAACATAAAACGGAGTCCGCTGTGCGGGCGTAATTTTGAATATATGTCCGAAGACCCGTTCCTTGCGGGGAAGAGCGCGGCCGCGTTTATCAAAGGCGTTCAGAGCAAGAACGTGGGAACGAGTTTGAAACACTTCGCGGTTAATAATCAAGAATTCTTCCGCACTACGGTCGATTCTGTCGTCGACGAGCGGACTTTACGGGAGATTTATCTTGCGGCGTTTGAAATAGCCGTTAAAGAAGCCCAACCGTGGACTGTTATGTGTTCCTACAACAAACTGAATGGTATTCACGCTTCGGAGCATCAGTGGTTACTTACCAAGGTCCTGCGCGACGAATGGGGCTTTAAGGGATACGTGGTGAGCGACTGGTTCGCGGTCAGCGACCGCCCGGCCGCGCTTAACGCGGGTCTTGACCTGGAGATGCCTTATTCGGGCGGTCATAACGACGAGGCGCTTTTGGAGGCGGTCAAAGACGGTCGCGTGTCGGAAGCCGCTCTGGATGCGGCGGTCGAGCGTATATTGACCAAGGTCTTTGAATACGCGGATAACCGTATAAAGGCGGAATTCAACCTCGACGCCCACCACGCTATCGCCGCGGAAATCGAAAAAGAGAGCGCCGTTCTCCTTAAAAACGAAGGCAGTCCCGATAACGGCCTTTTACCGCTTAAAAAAGACCAGAAAATCGTATTTATAGGGGCGTACGCCGCAAAACCGCGCTTTCAGGGCGGGGGTAGTTCCCACATCAACGCGTACAAGGTGACGAGCGCGCTTGAAGCGGTAAAGGCGCGGGGCGTAGACGTCGCTTATGTTGAAGGCTTCCCAGCCGATAAGGACGTGGACGATCCATCGGCGCTCAAAGCTGCGGTTGAGGCCGCGAAACAGGCGGATGTCGCGGTCGTCTTCGCGGGATTGCCTGACGCCTTTGAAAGCGAAGGCTATGACCGGGATCACATGAGGCTACCGGATTGCCAGAACACGGTCATCGCCGCTGTCGCCGAGGCCCAGCCCAACGTCGTAGTCGTTCTGCACAACGGCTCGCCTGTGGAGGCGCCGTGGATAGGCGGCGTAAAGTCCGTACTGGAGCTGTACCTCGGCGGGCAGGCGGTCGGCGAAGCCGCGGTCGCCCTCCTGTTCGGCGAAGCGAATCCTTCGGGCAAGCTCGCCGAAACCTTCCCTCTACGCCTTGAAGACAACCCTTCCTATGAAAATTTTCCCGGAGACGGCAAAACCGCCCAGTATCGGGAAGGCGTTTTCGTGGGCTACAGGTATTACGACTACCGGAAGATGGACGCGCTTTTCCCGTTTGGGCATGGGCTTTCGTATACTTCGTTCAAATACGGGAATCTGAAAGTGGAAAAATCCGCGGTGGATTTTATTACGGGCGGCGAAACGCTCAAGGTAACAGTCGACATTACCAATACCGGCAAGGTCGCGGGCAAAGAAACAGTTCAGCTCTACGTTGAGGACAAAACAGGCGCGGCTATCCGCCCGATACGCGAGCTTAAAGGCTTCGATAAGGTAAGCCTCGCCCCCAGCGAAACCAAACAAGCCGTCTTCACGCTGGATAAACGTTCTTTCTCATGGTACAACGTAGAACTGGGAGACTGGTACTGCGAAACCGGCGATTATAAGATCGTTATCGGCGCGTCTTCCCGTGATTTGCGTCTTTCCGCAACGGTGAAGGTAACGTCCCACGTCAATCCGCCCTTCCATGTTGATTGGAACACGACGATTGACGCTCTCTTGAAAGATCCGCGTACCAGAGGGCTGACTTTGGAACTGAGCGACAAGCGTTTCGGCAACGGCCCGGCGCCGGAAGGCATAGCAAGCAAGTGGGCGGAACGCGGCTACCTCGAAGCGACTATGCGTAATCTCTATATGGTGATGGGCGTTCCCTACGAGGAAGTTGAAAAAATAATCGAGGCGTTTAACAAGCTACTGTAGGACGTAAAACGGCGGCGACTCTCAAAGAGCGCCGCGTCATAAGCGCCAGACACCGCTCATATGTCGCTCATATGTTGTCGCCGGGGATAGGCTCGTCTAACAAGTCAGATTGCCGATGTAGCCGGTGATATAAACTCCCAAACGCCCACTCCGCCGCCCGCTCCACTAACCCCGCCTTCACAGGATTTTCCGCAATGTATTCCTGCGTCCGTAAAAAGTTGTCTATCCCCCCGATTATTCGCGAGTAGAATCGCTCGCCCCACACATGCCCCTTCCGCCCGTGCGCCTTGTTCCACGCCTTCGCAAAATTACATTTTATCCACTGCATTATCTCCGATAGATTGCCGTCTTTACCCGGCTTTATCAAGAAATGGATATGATTTCCCATGATACAGAAATCCCACAACTGGAAATGGAACTTCCGCTTGGCTTTTTTGACGAAAGAGAGGAATAATAGCTTGAATTGAGTTTCGAGCAGGCTCATGTCGTCGTGGTCTATTTTCGACGTAACGTGATACGTCGCTCCGTAGATAAGTATTCGTAAACTTCTCATATCTGTAATACGGGCTTGTCATGAGAATTGCTTCGGTGTCAGACACTTTTTTATTTATGCGGTGTCAGACACGCGGAGTTTGCGGCTGACAGGCTTCGCCTGCCTGCTTGACAAAGAGGGAACGATTATTGATACTTTAAACGTGAATAGCGAAGATGTTACCTACATATACGTTACAAGTTGCGAACCGTCGCCGCCGAGCGGAGGCGTTTTCTCCCCCTCCGAGGCCTCCTACATTTGGGTAACGAGCCTTGACGAGCCGAAGGAAGAAGAGCCTCCTCTCGTTGAAAAGCATCTGCTTTCCATTACGAATCTCCACAAACGATTCGGCAGAAAGGAAGTCGTTCACGGCGTCAGCTTTTCTATGCGTAATGGACAAGTGGTAGGACTTTTGGGACCAAACGGCGCGGGCAAGACCACGACCTTCTATATGATAGTAGGCTTCTACCGCCCGACCATAGGCAAAGTAAGCATGGACAACGTTGACATAACCCGTAAGCCCATGTATAAACGGGCGCGGCAAGGCATCGCCTATTTGCCGCAAGAAGCGTCCATCTTCCGCAAACTCACCGTGGAGCAGAACATTTGGGCGATTCTCGAAAGCCGCCTAGACATCAACTACAGACAAAAGAAACAGCGGCTCGAAGAGCTTCTCAACGAATTCGGCATCGCCCGCCTACGGAAACAACCCGGGCTGACCCTTTCCGGTGGCGAAAGACGGCGTACCGAAATAGCCCGCGCCTTGGCGACCGAACCGAAATTCCTCCTCCTAGACGAGCCTTTCGCCGGCATAGACCCCATCGCGGTCTACGAAATCAAGCAAATTATCCGCAAGTTAGCCAAAAAAGGCATCGGCGTGCTCATCACCGACCACAACGTCCGCGATACCCTGGAGATTACCACCGAAGCCTTCATCATCAACGCAGGCGTAATCGTCGCCCGCGGGGACAGAGAAGCTATCCTCAACAACGAAATGGTAAGACAGGTATATCTGGGAACGGAATTCAGAATGTAAGGATAAGGCGGAACGCCTCCTCTTGAAACCTTTGGCGCGATTTGCTACACTAAAGTTGTTCTGTAATAACAGAAAAGTCTAGTAAAACGCCGTCCGTTTTACCTTATTTAGGAGCGAAAATGCCGAAATATCCCTTTTTAGAAATAGAATCCAAATGGCAAAAATACTGGGAAGAGAACAAGACGTTCAAAGCGGAAGAAGACCCCGCGATTCCCAAAGAAATGCGCCGCTATGTGCTTGATATGTTCCCCTATCCGTCCTCTCAAGGATTGCACGTGGGACATCCCGAAGGCTACACAGCCACCGACATTTACTGTCGGTATCTCCGCGCCAACGGTTATAACGTCCTACACCCCATGGGCTTCGACGCATTCGGACTGCCCGCAGAAAATTACGCCATCAAGACCGGCGCGCATCCCGCGAAAACCACAGCCGCGAACATAGACAAGTTTCGCGCGCAAATCAAGGCGCTCGGCTTCTCCTACGATTGGGACAGAGAAGTCAGCACCTGCAACGCGGATTATTATAAATGGACCCAGTGGATATTCTTGAAACTGTTTGAGAAAGGGCTTGCCTATGAGAGCGACAGCCCTATAAATTGGTGTCCCTCGTGCAAGACGGGACTCGCCAACGAGGAAGTCAAAGACGGCGTATGCGAGCGTTGCGGCGCGAAAGTTACCCGCAAACGCATACGGCAGTGGATTCTCAAGATTACCGCGTACGCGGAACGCCTCCTCGAAGACCTTGACGGGCTTGAGTGGCCCGAATCTGTCAAACTTATGCAGAGAAACTGGATAGGCAGGAGCGAAGGCGCGAGCGTATTATTCGTCGTAGACGGGTTCCCGGACAAGATAGAAATCTACACGACTCGTCCGGACACGCTTTTCGGCGTTACTTATATGGCGCTTGCGCCAGAGCATCCGCTCATTGAGAAGATAACGTCTCCCGCTCAAAGGGCGGCGGTTTCCGCCTACCTTGAGGAAGCCGCGAAAAAGAACGACCTTGAGCGCACCGACCTTGCCAAGACCAAGACAGGCGTTTTCTCCGGCGCTTTTGCGATTAATCCCGTGAACGGGGAGAAAGTCCCGATTTGGATAGCGGATTACGTCCTGATTTCCTATGGGTCCGGGGCGATAATGGCCGTGCCTGCCCACGACGAGCGGGACTGGGAGTTCGCCAAGACCTTTGACTTGCCCATTCGTACCGTGGTGATCGAGGAAAAAACGACGGACGCCAACGCGGAGCCAGTGGAATGTACCGCGGCGGACGGTTATTCGGTCAATTCAGGGCGATTTTCAGGACTGCCCACGGACCAAGCCAAGCGGCGCGTTACCGAATGGATTGAGGAGCAGGGCTGGGGTAAGAAGGCGATTAATTACAAGTTGCGAGATTGGATTTTCAGTCGGCAGCGTTACTGGGGCGAGCCGATACCGATAGTTCACTGCGAGAAATGCGGCGTCGTTCCTATACCGGAAGGCGACCTGCCCCTGCGCCTGCCGAACATACGCTCCTACGCGCCCACCGGCACAGGCGAGTCTCCGCTTGCAGGCGTAACGGAGTGGGTCAACACTGTCTGTCCCAAATGCGGCGGCACGGCTAAACGGGAAACTAATACTATGCCCCAATGGGCCGGTTCCTGCTGGTATTACCTACGTTACCTTGACCCGAATAACCCAGACGCCTTCGCGGACAAAGATAAAATCGCCTATTGGTCGCCGGTAGACCTCTACGTTGGCGGCACGGAACACGCGGTTCTTCATCTACTTTACGCTCGTTTCTGGCACAAAGTCCTCTTTGATTTAGAGCTGGTCAACACGAAAGAGCCGTTTCAACGACTCGTCAATCAAGGCATGATTCTGGGCGAGGACAATCAGAAGATGAGCAAGAGCCGCGGCAACGTAGTCAATCCAGACAACGTTATCCGCGAATACGGCGCGGATTCCATGCGCGTCTACGAGATGTTCATGGGGCCGCTTGAGGTAAGCAAACCCTGGACCACCGCTGGTCTTGTGGGGGTTTCGCGCTTCTTGGAACGCCTGTGGAATATAGGCGAAAGGATTGGAGAGGGCGAAGCCAAGCCGCCGCTCCTCAAGTTGTTGCATAAGACCATAAAGAAGGTTTCCCAAGACACGGCGAACCTGAACTTCAACACGGCTATTAGCCAAATGATGGTATATTCCGGGGAGTTAGCCAAGCTGGAGACGGTTCCGAGCGCGTTGTGGGAGCCGTTGGTCGTCATGCTTGGAGCTTACGCGCCGCATTTAGGCGAGGAGCTATGGATGAGGCTTGGACGCGCGGGGTCGGTATCCAAGGCGTCGTGGCCCGCATGGGACGAGGCGCTGATCGTGGACGACGAGACGACGGTAGTCGTGCAGGTGAACGGTAAGATTCGTGACAAGCTCGTGGTTCCGGTTGGAACGCCCAAGACGGAGCTTGAGAAGCTCGCGCTCGCCTCGCCCGCGGCGCGGAAGTGGCTCACGGGGCGGACGGTCAGGATTATCGTCGTGCCGGATAAGCTCGTAAACATCGTGTGTGAAGTCGTCTGACAGTTTGTGCCTGCGTCTGCGCTATTGACAGACCGCTCTAATGGGTAGATAATAAGACGGTTCCCAAAACTAAAACCGAAAAGGAGCGAATTATGATGAAAAAAACAAGCGTTTTATTGTTGACCGCGCTATTAATAGGGACTACAACCTACGGTCAGAGCGCGGACTGGACGGATTCTCCCTTTGGCGGAACCAACGTGGAGAAAGCCATGATACTATCCGACATGGCGTTGATGAAACTAAACGGACTCATTCCTATGCGCTTCGCCAACGCCCTAGACGGACGACCCATACCTGGAGCTACGGTGAATATACCGGGCATAGGCGTCTTCATTACGGACGACAGGGGGATTATTTCTTTTCCCCAGCGGGAGGACGGCGCGTTTACTCTGGTCTTTAGCAAAGACGGCTTTATCACCACCTCCATCCCCTTCAAGATACAGGTTTCCACAGTGATTAACAACTGGTTCTCCGTTTCGCCCGGTCTGGAAGGGGACTTCCGGTTTGTGTTGGATTGGGGGGAGAGACCCGCGGACTTGGACATTCACTTTGAGAAGGAAGGCGGGTATCACATCTCGTATAGGAATATGCGTTCCTTGACTGACGGGAGCGCGAAACTTGACAGGGACGATACCAGCGGGTATGGACCGGAGACCATTACCGTGGAGCGCGCGGAAGCCGGTGGGCGTTATCGCCTCTACGTGATAGATTACACCAACCGCAACGTTCCGAACTCCGCGGCGCTGTCCCGTTCGGGAGCGACTATCCGAGTCTATCGCAACAACCAGTTGCTGGATACCTTCGTTTCGCCTACCGAGAATCTCGGTAATCGGTGGAACGTGTGCGAAATCGTCCAGAACCGAGTCGTCCCTGTGGGAACCATAGGGCGTTAACGTCTGACATTGACTATTTTGGAAGGAATAATTTATGAAAAAGGTATGTATTGCGCTGTTGGCGTTGGCGCTTGTCGGCGCGGCGTGGGCAAAGGACAGATTAGCTATTCTGCCCTTTACCGGCGGACAAGGAGAAGACGGCGAGACCATTGCGGAGCTGTTTTCATTTGAGAAAGAGATAAAAGCGGCTTTTGACCCAGTACCGCGCACTAGTATTAACACCGCGATACGGAACGAGCAGAGATTCCAAACGAGTTCGGGTATGACGGACCCCGATACCATAGCCGCGCTCGGTAAACAGCTTGGGGCGCAGTACGTGGTTTCCGGGACGTTCACCGCGCTCGGCGGTCAGAAACTACTCGTCATCGCTATTCTCAAGATAGACGAATTGCGACAGGTCGCTGGAGACGTCCAAACCTACAATAATATGAGCGAGATACGGGGCAAGCTGTCTGGTATGGCGAAAATCATAGTTGCGGCAAGTAAGAGAGACGCTTCGCGTTTGCCGCGACTTGCAACGCCGCCGGTGCGACTGTCGGAAGGCGCGAGCGAGCGGGAGGCGGATACACTGGCGCAAATATTGGCGGTGTATCTGATACGAAGCAGGAAGTATGCGGTATACCCGCGCACCATGAGTCTTGAACAGGTACAGAAGGAGTACGGCAACCAATTCAGCGGCGACGTCGCGGACGAGTATCTACCCATATTAGGTAAAGGAAACAATCCACGACTGGTACTGGCGGTTGCGGGGCGAAAACTGGATGATAATAATATGTTCAACGCGGCGATAATAAACCTCGTTACCGGAGTACAAGAAGTGGTCGCGACGGTTGACTATGAGAGCCTTGAAGATGGTATACAAGCAATGGAAGACCTAGCGCTTAAGCTGACTGGAAAGGAAAAACAGGTACAGGCGCGGATAGCCAAGGAAGAAGCCGCGCGAAAGAAGATGGGACAGGCAGGAAAGACGGCTGAAACTCGGACAAAATTTAACTACACCATAGGCGATGCGGAGACTTTTACTCGGTCAATCGCCGCTATTAATGCGGACAGCGCAGGCGGCGTTTATACTCTTACCCTGACTGGAAATTTTGTAATCAATCCTGTCGTCTTTACCAGTAACGCGGTCAAGACCATCGAAATTAGAGGAGACAGTTCTACCCGTACTCTTTGGAATAACGGCGGCGGCGCGTTGTTTACCACGCCAAGGGGTATAACATTGGCGTTAGGCAATAATATTACCTTGAATGGTAATAATAAAGCGGCGCCGATCGTGTCTGTAAAGAGTGGAACACTAACCATGAGAGTCGGCTCAGTGGTGCGCGGCGCTCGACAGCGCGGCGTGTCTGTGGAAAATGGCTTGTTTATGATGGAAGGTGGAACCATAAGTGGGAATAACGGCGGCGTATCTGTCTTTGACGGCGGACGTTTCACCATGTCAGGCGGGACTATAAGCGAGAATAAGGCAACAAGCGACGAGGGTGGTGGCGTATCAGTGAGAAATGGCAATTTCACTATGACCGGCGGAATCATAAGCGGGAATTCTGCTAATAATTCCTACTATGAATACTACGGATATGGGGGTGGCGTATTTATCTCTGACGGAAGCTTTATCAAGAGCGGCGGCGGGACTATCGACGCTACCAACTCGGCGACAAGAGGAAGAGTGGTATATATAAAGAGCAACAATGGCGATAAACAACGCAACAACGTCGCGGGTCCAAGCGTGAACCTCGACAGCAGGGTAAACGGCGCGACGGGCGGATGGGAGTAGGGAACGATGAGCAGGTGTCAGACAACGATGGCGTGGTGTCAGACACTACGCGGACTGGTACGGGGCGGGTCTATAGGGCGGACGGAAGCGCAGGTGTCAGACACCGTTGGATGGAGCGTCGATGGGACGGAGCGATTGCGTCCACGATAACGGCGGAGAATAGGGCGACGTCTGATGATATACTGCGCCGTCTTGCGGAGAGCGGAGGAGCGGGTCTCCAGCGTAGGGGCGTGGCGCAAAGTAGTTGCGAGCCGACCTCCGTTATGGAAAGCCCTGTCTATTGCGAAGTCGTTTAACAGATTCCGCCTGTTAAATGAAACCTACACCCGAGCTTTGATTGGCGCATTTGGGGACTTGCATAAATTCTTGCTTTATTGTAAGCTCATAGAAAATTTGCGCTGGAGGCGGAAGTTCCGTGTCCAGCATCGGAGTGATTAATGAGTGTTCTTGGAACGATTTTATTGGTCTTTTTTATTATTACGGCGGTTCTCTTGGTGTTGTTAGTGTTGGTGCAGGATGAAGAGGGCGACAGTTTAGGCGGTATTTTTGCAGGCGGAAGTGCTTCGGCTTTCGGATCGCGGTCGGGTAATATCCTGACGCGAGTTACTTCCGTATTGGGCGCCTTGTTTCTGGTTTTGAGTCTGGGACTGGCGCTGGTGAACAAGACTTCAAATGGAAGCGGAGTGGAAGCCGCGGGCAGACAGCTTTCAACGGAGCAAAAGGGAAATTCGTGGGTTGATGAGGAAATCAGTGGAGAAGCCCTTGAATCTTCGCCTCCGTCCGAAGAGCAGTTGATCGATTGAACGGAGGGCTGAAATGTTGCTGAATGAAATGTTCCCTCCAGACCTCATCAAGGTTGGTTTAGATGCGGACGATAAAGATGAGGCTTTCGAGGAATTGGTCGATGTCTTCTGTAGTCGTCGAAACTTCAACGGGCGGAGTGAAATACTCGAAAGCCTACGTAAACGCGAGAAGCTTATGTCGACCGGCATACAGAAAGGTATCGCCATTCCACATGGGAAAATAGACAGTCTTGACGACCTTTACGGAGTAATGGGGATCTCACGCAAGGGCGTCGACTACGAAGCGTTGGACGGCGGGCCGGTCCACCTCCTCTTCATGATACTGGTGCCGAAGAACTCGGAAAAACACCTGCGCGTCCTGCAACGGCTGGCTGAATTACTATCGAATCCCCAGTTCTACAAAGATTTGACTGCGCAAAAAGACGCGGCCGTCGTAAGTGCGACGCTGAAGCGCTACGAGGACGACCTTATAGCGAAAGGATAAGGAAGCGGAGTTTCGTTACTGATAGCGCTTGAAACGACAGCTAACAAAAACTACTCGCTATTCCGACCCTTAAAGTAAGAAGGAATATAGTGGAAGACAAAGACGTTCTCCATCACCTGTTGGAAATTGAGGCTGAAGCCGCGTCTTTGGTAAACGACGCGGCAGTAGAAGCAGATAGACGCATAGCTTCGGACGAAAAACAGAATCGTCTGCGTTACGAAGAGCAATTCGCAAAGGCGTCAGCGGAGTGCGAAGCGAAGTATAACGATGATATGTCCGCTGTGAAAGTTTCCTACCAACAGGAGCTTGACGTCTTCCGCCGTGGTTTGGACTACATAAAGGAAGATAAGGACGGTTTTAACCGCCTGATGGAAAGTTTTCTCTTTTAAGGAGGATGGGAATAGTTGGAGCAGGGTCGCTGTTGAGAACTTAGCGATAACTTTTAATTAGCGACCCAATTCTTAACTTCCGAAAAACATGGTCATATCCGGAGAAAGAGCCTACATTTACGCCAAGATTTGCGGGATTATCGGAAAATCCTTTGTGGGTAAGCGGGTTTCAGCGCTCGGCGGCATAAGTCGGCTTGCGGAGCTGGACCGGATTGTTTTTCCCAACGCGAACAGAGATTTGCCGGAACGCGAGTTGCTTCCTGATTTAGAGAGGCGCATCGCTGAAAAAACAGTGCGAGAAATCATCGGTATCATTGAGTGTTTTAAAGAACCGCCAGAATTCCTTGCTCTACTTGTACGCGCTTATGAATACGCGGACATGAAAGTCGTCCTATCGGCGATGGCGGATAGGGAAACAAAGCCTCCGTCATGGACTGACATCGGCGAGTTCCGCACCGTCAGCTTTGAAGCTTATCCCAATACCGAAAAAATGTTAAAAGGAACGGAATTCGAATTTTTGTTAAAGGAAGACATGACGGATATCATTTCTTTACAAACGAAGCTCGACCGTCGTTATTACGGCGCCGTATGGAACGCCTTGTCAAAATTGCCGAAAAGCGATAGAAAAGGCGTCGAAAAGATCATCGGAGACGAAATAAGTCTCCGCAATGCGGCGTGGGTATTGCGATTGAGAACCTATTATAACATGAAGCCTGAAAATATCAAAGACATGCTCATTTTTATAGAAGGGAAGAAGACTTTCACCGACGACGCTCTTGAATCGTTGAATTTCGCCTTAGATACACGGTCAGAATGGACTAAGTGGAAATGGGCATCCTTTGTCAACGAGGAAAAAACAGGCAATTATTGGAAGATAGATCCCCGTTATTTCCAGAATCAAGCATCCGCTTTTCTCTATAAAAGCGCCTACCACAGCCTCAGGGCGAGACCATTCACTCTTGATTCGGTTTTTTGTTTCATACGACTCAAACAATCCGAAGAGGACATACTCACCAGCATAGCGGAAGGTTTCGGTTTCAATATGACTGTCCGTGAATCCTTAAATTTATTGGGGGAGGCAATATGATTAGACCTCGGAAGATGAAACGTATCGAGCTTACGGTTCTTGAAAAAGATACGGATACGGTTATCGAATTCTTGGGCAGACACGGACTTATACAATTTTCCTCTGCTGAAGAAACGCCTCCGCCAGAGAATCGGTCTGAAACCAAATTCAGGTTCATAGAGGAGAAACTGGAACGCCTCAATGCTTCAGCTTTATATTTGGAACTCGAACTGCCGACCTATCCTTACGAGACTACGCGCCTTCCCACGCCGGAAGACGAACAAGACGCGGACGATATTTGCGCGCGCGTCGCCCGTTTGAAGGAGCGAGAACATGAGAAAATCGGCGAAAAACAAAAAATGGAAGACGCGTTGAGCGAATCCAAAGCTTTTGCCAATCTCAATGCGCCTTTCTCCGAGTTGGACCAACTCTCCTACCTCACACTGCGGGTCGGGCGGCTTGACCCCCAATATGTTGACGCGGTGCGGAGAAACCTCATGGACAGGGCGGCGATCATACCTTTGGATGACGGACGGGTACTTGCCGCAGCTTCCCGCAAGGGACGTTTCGCTCTTGATTCCGAACTGAAGAAACAGGGTTTTTCGTCCATTACCATCCCGAAAGATTACAAGGGCATACCGGCGGACCTGCTCGCCGGACTTGAAGAGCGCCAAAAAAGCGTTAAATCCGAATTGCAAGAAATCGACATGGAAAAAAAGCGCCTACAGACCGTATACGGATTTCGATTGCTTTCCCTGGCCGCTTCTTATATGATGTATGATGTCACCAGAAAAATCAAAGCGAAACTGGTTTCCACGAAAAGCGTCTATTTCCTTTCTGGTTGGGCGCCTGCCGACAGCGCGGACAATCTGACAGCGGAACTTCTCCGTATTACAAACGGGCGAATCGGCGTACGCGCCCTTGACCCCAACGAGGTCGAATCCGTGAGAAACGGCGCGGAGAAAGTGCCAACGGCGTTGAGTCATGGAAAATTCGCCTCCAGTTTCGAGCCTTTGGTCTTCTCCTACGGCGCGCCCCTCTACGGTTCCATTGACCCGACTTTCTTTGTCGCCGTATTTTTTACGTTGCTTTTCGGCGTCATGTTCGGAGACGTGGGGCAGGGCGGCGTTTTGTTGCTTTTAGGGCTTCTCATTAAATGGAGAAAAATTAAGTTTCTTGACGGATTCAAGAATTTCGGCGGTCCCCTGGTTTATGTTGGACTCTTTTCTATGTTTATGGGATTTCTCTACGGCGGGGTGTTTTCCAACGAGACGCTTCTGGAAGCGCCGACGCGGGCATTGACAGGTTTCCTAGCGGACACGGGCTTCGGACGTTTGCTTAATATTCACGAAACAAGCAAGATTCTCCATCTCATGCCGGAAAAAGGCAGTATAGACAAGCTGTTTTATTTTTTCGGTTTTACGTTGTTTCTAGGGGTGATTCTGAACTCAGCAGGGCTTGTTTTCAATATCGCTAATCAATTTTTCGCTAAGAATTACGAAAAAGCCCTGTTTTCAAAGACTGGATTAGCGGGCGCTTTATTTTTTTGGTGGGTCATTGGCATAGCAGTACGGATGCTTGCCCGCGGACGGCTCCATTGGTTCGATATTCCCTGCATTGTCGCGCCGTTGTTGTGCGTATTTTTCGGCCCCCTGATATGGCGGATCATTTCGGGTGAGAATCCCAAGGAGAAAGACGGACTTCTAGTGTTCATCATAGAAGGAGTCGTGGAGATTTTGGAGGCGCTTTCGAGTTATATTTCCAACAGTGTGAGTTTTCTCCGCGTGGGCGCTTTTGCTTTGTCGCATGCGGTTCTGTCGTTTATCACATTTACGATGGCGGAACTTGTAGGACGCGATTCTTTGTTTGGCTCTTTGTTTTCAGTAGCTATTGTCATTTTCGGTAACTTAATTATCATTGTACTTGAAGGCATGATAGTGGCGATTCAGGTTACGCGGTTGCAGTATTACGAATTCTTTAGCAAATTCTGGACCGAGTCTGGTGTGAGATTTACGCCGTTCAGGTTTCGGAAAGAATAAAAATTATTAGAGGAGGATTTTATGAAGAAAAAGATTGTTTTTATTGCATTTTTCCTATTTGCAACAGGCTTTATGTTTGCCCAAGAGGGGGAAAAGGCGGGAAGCGGTTCCGCTGTCAAGTACATAGCGGCCGCTCTCGCTGTGGGCGTTGCCTGCATAGGCGGCGGTTTGGCTGTAGGCCAAATCGGCGCCGCAGCTATGGGCGCAATGAGCGAAAACGCCGAGCTTTCAGGCAAAGCTATGCCTTTTGTCGGGCTTGCCGAAGGCATCTGCCTCTGGGGCTTCCTTGTCGGATTGCTCATCCTGATTCTGTAAGGAGGACTTGGGTTTATTGGGGCTTGGGAGCCTTTGTTGAGAAGGATTTACTCCCAAATCCTTTACTCTCAATAAATAGTGGACTACTTTTTTATCGGGGACTCCGAGTTAGTAACGGCGTTCCGTTTTGTAGGCATCGACGGCTTATCTGTGGATAACGCAGATTTGGCGCGTCAATCTTTTCGCCGAATCACCGAAGGCTTTGACGAAGTCAGTAATACGTCCATTCCCGCTGAAGGTAGCCGCATCCTCATTATGACGCAGGAAATCGCCGACTGGCTGGGGGACCTGTTGTTGCAGTGGCAGTTGTCCGGACAGTATCCTCTTGTAGTGGAAATCCCCGGTATGATGGGTAAAATTCCAGACAGAAAAACGCTCGTGGACTCCATCAGGGAAGCCATCGGCGTCCATGTATAAATCCTCAAATTACAGCTTTTACGGAAGTTTTCGGCTGGATTTCACCCCTGCCTGCCGCGTATACAGGGTCAGAAGGAATCATAGCGGACGCCCGGTTCCAGAGTTTTGCCTTTGAGCGCCGCAAGTTGACCTACTGTTAAAAGCCAATACCCGTTTGAACGGAGCGCGTCTATTATGTCGGCAAGTACAGGCAGGGAGCGATTACCAGAGGTATTCGGTTCATGCAGGTTGATGACGCCCCCATCAGACGCGCCGTTAATGACGCTGACCATGCATTGATCAGCGGTACGGGACGCGTCCCAGTCGTTGCTCCACACATTAGCCCCGATGAGAGGCATACCTAGCGTTTTGCAAACGTCCACGAGGTTCGCTCCATAGTCGACGTTGGGAGCGCGGAATAAGAATGGAGCCTTACCGGCGATATTCTTTATTGCTGTAGACGCGGCATCCAGCTTTGTCCGAATCGTCCGCGCGTCTATACCTTCCGAAGAGCCGCCTGCCCGCGCGCCGAGTCCCGCTCCATCGTCGGAATGATTTCCGACTTCGTGTCCCGCGTCAAGAATCGCTCGAACCGCGTCAGGATAGGCGCGGACATTCTGCCCTATCAGAAAAAAGGTCGCCTCTACCCGCTTTTCCGCCAAAATGTCAAGCACGTCTTGAGTTCGCGTCCCTTTTGCACGCTCATTACCCGCAGGACCATCGTCAAAACTTATGGCGATATACTTCGTAGGCTTCTCGATGTATCCAAGCGTTTCCCAGTTCTCATCAATTTCTCTCAAAATATCGTCAGGGTTATAAGAATAGAAAAGCAAATCCGCGTCAACGCGGGCGTCTATCCTTGGGATGGAACCACAGCCGCTCAACGCAAGAGGCACAAGCATTACCTCCAATAACATCTTCTTCATGTTTCCTCCAGAGCCGCAGGCGCGAAGGATATTTTAGCCCCTACCGCCGCCCCACGTCGCAGTTGCGAAAGAGGGGACTTGAACCCCTACGCCTTGCGGCGCTAGAACCTAAATCTAGCGTGTCTGCCAATTTCACCACTTTCGCATATCTTATAGCATAACAAGCCGCCTGTTTTTTGTCAAGCCTTGCGTTTTAAGCTTTTTGACAAATTCCTCTGCTTATTCTAAATATTCCTGAAAAATTCAGGGACGCATGGCGTTTCGCGCGCTTATATCCGACGACTTCATTGAGGCAAAACGACGGAGTGAATTTTCACCTCTTTTCTCGCGGAGGCGTCTGTGACCATTTGTTCGGTGATTCTGCCCTGAGGCCGCGGGTGAGGAGGAGCGTCTCCGATGAGGATGATGAAACGGGATTCGGCTTCCCATGGGAAGCCGAGAGCTGTGTGGAGGGCTTCATGCACGGCTTCAGGAATGTCTCCGCCCCCGCCTGTGGTTATTTTGTTAAGTTCCCTCTGGAGGAAGGCGACGTCTTTGGTGAAGGGAATGGTTTTGGTGAGGTATTCCGCCCTGTAATCCTTGTAAAGCACGAAGCCCACGCGAGAGTCCCGTATTTTCACTTTTGAGAGCATATCCGCAAGATACCTACGGACTGCGGCCACATCGTTTTTCATGCTTGCCGTGGTATCGAGACAGATGACGAGATCCAAGGGTTGTTCCTCTCCTTGTAGAATTTCTTCGATGATTTCAACGATGTCCTCAGGTCCTTTTGATAGGCGCGCTTCCCCATTTGTACGGTCGCTTATGTCGGAAAAAGACTGTAGCGTGTCCGCCCTGTAGTTGCCGTCAGGCGGTCCTGGTAAGGGATTCTGGACGACGGACAGAATGTAGGGGTTGTCTTGAAACGCGCCTGAATAGTCCGCGTAGGGCAGGGCAAAAGCGCGCAGATTGAAATAGGAGCCGTCTTTCACGTATATCTCGCCATGCCTCCCGGTCTCATAGCCGAAGTCCAAAATATATGGGATGTAGATGTGAAAAGCCATGCCGAATTGCATATCCGTCTCCGGCGTTGAATCGAGAAGGTACTTATTCGGAGGCGGAAGTTCTTCGCCGTTCAACATACGAATCTCATTGCCATTGATTTCATTCCACGCGGACACGCGATAGGCGTAGTTTGCCTCCAAAAATTGGGCGTCCTTGGTGGACTCCGTTACGAGAATCGAAGAAATATCCGGTTTCTTGCGGATAAAAAGGTGAAATCCACCATCAATCCGCTGTTCTATCCGCAAATCGTCCTGAACGATGCCCAAGTCCTGCGCGTATATCAGTCCTGTCAATAAAAACGCCGCCGTCATTGCTATAGAACAGGATTTATTCGCCATTGGGTTCTTCCTGTTCGTCGATTAATTTCATTGATTGAAATTGTTCCCGTACGCTTTTCATAGCGTTTAACTCGCGCGTGATGATTTTCCCATAGTTCAACTCCTCGCGCTCTATTCTGCCGGATTCATCTTGCCAAAATTGGACGCGCTCCAAGTTCACAAATCGGAATCTTCGCGCGGACGCTTTCTTCGCCCATTCCTTCGCGTCATTCCAATAGGAAAGCGCTGTTCGGTAGCAGGCTTCGGCGGCGTCAAGGCTTTCAAGGTTCTGCCTCTTCCATGGGGCGTTGTAAAAGTACGCTTTTCGCTTGTTCCATTTGTTGCCCAGAAACAGATACTGCTCTATCATCTTGAGGTTCAGATGCATCATAAAAAGGTTCTTGTACTTCTCCCACTGATCGGTATTCTCTATCAAGGCGAGGGCGAAGAGAGGATTGGCGAAATCAGCCTTGAGCGCCTTTTCCAGATAATAGATGTTTTCCATCGTGTCATCCGGGTACTGGATATAATGAAGATGATAAAGCCTGTAAAACTGTTCTTTATATTCCACGATGTAGGCGTAAGAACGAAGGATGTTTCCCCCAAAGAACAATATGAATAACAGCGTCAATACAACGACGCTCGTTTTTCTGTTAAGAATCATTTCTTGCTTCCTTATGATGATTTTATTTAATTTTACCGTGATTTGAGAAAAAAATCAATAATCTTGAGAACTTTTCACTACTCTTGACATTTTTTTACTGTATATTCTATCATAACGATATGATGAATTCTTCCCTTGACGCCGTTGACAAAACCGCTTATAAAGGCTGGCGGGATGAAAAATACGATGAAGTCTTTGAACAGGAGCTTCGCGGGCTTGAGCGCCGTAGAGCGAATACGGGCTGTACCATTGAGGACATAGAAGGTTTACTTGAGAGCCTCTATCGGTTAGATGGGGACAACTGGCTTGGGCGCGGCGAGGTTCAGGATATTGCGACATCCGCGACCATCGCGGCTCACGAGCGCTTTATCGCCGAATGGAAAACCGAGCTTCGCTCATAGAGATAACACCGCGATGAAGTTTGTTTATCAATCCGCCTATTGTTTTTTCTTCCATATGAGTTCACTCACTCCCATTTTCTCCTGAATTCCCGTTCTATCTCGCGGCTCACGTCCCGCTCGCGGATATCAGCGCGTTTATCCACGACTTTTTTCCCCTTGCAAAGACCAAGCTCTACTTTCACCCGCCCATTCTTAAAGTAAAAAGACAAAGGAATCAAGGTGTAACCTTTTTCTTCAACCTTACGATGTATGCGTTTTATCTCGTCGCGATGGAGAAGCAAACGTTTTTTTCGTTTCGGGTCGTGGTTGAAAATAGAAGAGAACGGGTTTTCCGCCACAATCAAGGAGTGAAGCCATACTTCACGGTCCGCAACTTCCGCCCAACTATCGGGAAAGGAGATTCTACCGTCTCGGAAAGATTTAACCTCTGTCCCCAACAACTCGACGCCAGCCTCGTAACGCTCATCAACTGCATAATCGTACCGCGCCTTGCGATTCACCGCGATAATCTTTATACTATCCGCCATTTCTCTCCTTTCCGAATAATGAAGGTAGCATACATTTAATAGCTACTTCATTGCTTGATTCAACGTCCTTGAAGGTTGTTGAAAAGCGCGTTTTGACTTCCGCCGAAGATGAGGCTTTCATGATTTATATAATAATTTAGTTGCCCATAGTAGTCAAGTCGTCTTATAATATTTTCAGCCGTTCATTACGCCATACTTGCGCTTGTCACGCGTAAGAAGACGCCTATGCGAACCAGATAACAGTCGAGCCGCTCTTGTCTTGAAATCGTTGTCAAAGTTTTGGGCGTTCTTAACGTCCATGTAGACGTTTTCGAGCGCCAGACCTAACAGGCGGTGTCAGACACTTTTCGGGAGACGCTTTCGGTGTCAGACACCGCCCTCAAACAACGACACTTGTTCCCTGTCTGGAATCGAGACGTTCCGCTTATGAGCGCCGTAACTCAAATCCTTTGAAAAAGTATTACTCGCCGTATAAAAAATTGTTTACGCGCTCCGCGGCAGGTCAGTTCATATAATAGAACAGTCGCCAGTATCATATAAAAAACGCTGAACATTAACTCGAAACAGCGCGTATTTATAGCGTCGCGGGGAAGCGGAGAAAAGCCGATCGATTCGTCGGAGCTTGAGCGGCGGTTGACAAAAAGGTTTACCAATTGTATGATTTGATGGAAATGAGAAGCGATATTGTAAAGAAAGGCGTTGCGCGCGCGCCGCAGAGGGCTCTGTTCAAAGCGCTTGGGTTCTTGGACGAGGAGCTAGATAAGCCCCTCATTGGCGTCGCTGTTGCGGAAAGCGAAATAGTACCTGGACACGCGCATTTGGGGATAATCGCCAGAGCGGTTGCGGACGGGGTGAGAAGCGCAGGCGGTACGCCGATACGGTTTCCGATCATCGGCGTATGCGACGGTATCGCCATGGGACACGACGGTATGCGCTACTCGCTCGTTACGCGAGAATTGATAGCGGATTCAATCGAATGTATGGCTATGGCGCATGGATTTGACGCGCTCGTGTGTATCCCGAATTGCGACAAGGTTGTACCGGGTATGTTGATGGGAACGGCGCGGGTGAATCTGCCGACGGTCTTTGTTTCAGGCGGACCCATGCTCGCGGGACGAAGGAACGGTAAACCCCTCACTTTGAGCTCCATGTTCGAGGCGGTCGGCGCTGTTTCCGCGGGTAAGATGAGCGAGACGGAACTCGCCGAGTTGGAGGAAGCGGCCTGCCCCGGTTGCGGCTCGTGCGCGGGAATGTTTACCGCGAACTCGATGAACTGCGTTACCGAAGCGCTCGGCATGGCGCTACCGGGCAACGGCACGATTCCCGCGATCATGGCGGAACGAATCCGCTTCGCCAAACGGACTGGGATGCTCATCCTCGATGTTTTGCGAAAAGACGTCCGCCCGCGAGACGTCTTGACCGAAAAGGCGTTCTTGAACGCGCTTGCCTTGGATATGGCGCTCGGCTGTTCGACAAACACCGCTCTACACTTACCCGCAATCGCCCACGCCGCGGGCGCGCGGTTTGCGAATTTTTCGGCGCTGGTCAACTGCGTCAGCGCGGAGACGCCGAACTTGTGCCGACTCGCTCCCGCCGGCCAAGCCGTTATCGAGGATCTTCACGCGGCCGGGGGCGTTTCGGCGGTTTTGGCGGAACTGGCGAAGAAAAACCTGATAGACCCATCCGCGCCCACGATTTATGGCTCCCTGGCGGATGGCTTGAAAGGCGCGGTCAACCGCAACGCGCGCGTCATCCGTCCGATTGACGAGCCGTTTTCGGCGACTGGAGGACTTGCGGCGCTCGCCGGCAATATAGCGCCGGACGGATGCGTAGTTAAGCAGAGCGCGGTTGCGCCGTCGATGCTCAAACACGAAGGACCCGCGCGGATATTCGACTCCGAAGAGGCGGCGTTTGAAAACATTATGGAGGGGAAAATCAAAGCAAAGGATGTGATAGTAATCCGTTACGAGGGACCGTGCGGGGGACCTGGTATGAAGGAGATGCTTGGACCAACCGCCGCGCTCGCGGGTATGGGACTTGACGACAAGGTAGCCCTTGTTACGGACGGACGTTTTTCAGGAGCGACTCGCGGCGCGGCTATCGGACACGTCTCGCCGGAAGCGGCTCGCGGCGGCGCTATCGGTTTGCTCAAGGATGGAGATGTTATCGCAATAGACGTCGTGAACCGTTCTATCAACGTCAGGCTGTCCGCCGAGGAGCTGGCGGAACGCAAATCAAAATGGACTCCTCCTTCGCCTAAAAACGTAGACCCCCAATCATACCTCTACCGTTACGCGCAACAGGTGAGTTCCGCCTCCACAGGCGCGGTATTCGAATGAGCGCGTCCTGTTTCATAAAATGCGTCAGGACGTTTCGCCAGGCTATTGCAGAACAACGCAAATTGCGCTATTATAATGAAACAAGATGAAACCGAAAGAATTTATTTTTTTGACGCTTTTAGTTTTACCGTCATGGGGCTTTGCCGATGGTGATAATTTTTCAAGGGGCGAGGAATTGTTTCTGCAAGACAAGCCTACCGAATCCCTAGCTTATCTTCAAGCCGCGGCCGCTTCGCCGGACGCGCCGCCCCAAACGTTTCTCTATTTGGGCATTGTCTATACTCAACTTGGACGGGCAAGCGAGGCGGTTTCCGTTTACCGCAAGATTCTTCCATCCGCAGGTCAATATACGGCTCTCGTCGCGTTCAATCTGGGAAATCTGTATTATGCGCGAAACGACCTTGAGACCGCGGAAGATTACTACAACCAATCCATAGACGCGGACACTTCGTTCGCCTCGGCCTATTTGAACCGCGCAAACACAAGACTCCGTAAGGGCGAAACTACCTTTGCCATAGCGGATTATTGGCAGTATCTGTCTCTGAAAGGCGATTCCGAAAAAAGACCGCAGATAGAGCAAGTCTTGAAGGTTTTGCAGAAAGAAGAAGATGAGCGTAACGTAAAAGCGGCGGCCGAGACGAGGCGTAGGGCGGACATAGAGGCGATGAACGCGGCGAATGAAGAGATGGAAAAACAGCGCGCCATGGAGACCCTCCCTGCTGTCCAAGCGGCTATGCGGATAATGGATGATATGACCGCTCTTATTAAAGGAGCTGATCAATGAGCGGTAACAATGAACAAATACCCGCGCTTACGATCGCGACAGAATCTGCGGCGTCTACTGAAAAGAAAGCCACGGGATGGGTACAGAACTACGTATTCGGCGCGATACTCGTCCTGTTTTTCATTCTCGTGTGCCGACTTTTCGCGCCTTTTTTCACAGTGCTACTGTGGTCTATTTTCTTATATGTGTTGTTAAATCCTTTGCACAAGCTGGCGACTAAAAACGTTGATTTCGGCAAGATAGGCGGGAGAATTCTGAAGAACGTCTGGGCCGCGGTTTTCGCCGTGGGCACGGTCATCGTCATACTCATTCCTTTATCCTTCACGGCGTTTCAATTCTTCAAACAAATCGTCGAACTCATCCGCTTCGGACAGGATTTATTCATGCGAAAGCCGGACTTCATTCAAAATTCGTTTCAATCTATATCCGACTTCATCGCAGACGTAAGCGCGGGGCAGTTGAACATCGAGGCGGACGAACTTCAGCGCCGCGTTACGGCGTTTTTGAATTTCAGTCTTCAAGGGGCGCTCCAGTTCAGCAGAAGTATAACCATGAACGTGAGTTCTTTCTTTATAAACCTGGTTTTCATGGTATTTTGCCTTTTCTTTTTTTATGTTGACGGCGCGTATCTCTCGCGCCTCGCGCTTCATATCATCCCCATACGGAAAGAATACATGGTTACGTTGACGGGAAAGTTCTCGGACGTTACGAAAAATCTCTTTTTCGGCTATATTATCGTTTCTCTCATACAGGCGATTATGGCGGGCGTGATATTCTCAATTTTTAATATAAAAGGTTCGCTGGTTTTCGCGGCGCTCACCTTCATCTGCGTATTTGTGCCTATGATAGGCGGCGGATTGGTTTGGGGGCCACTGGGGATCGCGCTTATTATGAACGGACAAATACTCAAAGGCGTCGTCTTTCTTATTGTATCAGCCCTGTTCATATCAACTCTCGACAACTTCCTTCGTCCCTTATTCCTTCAAGACAGGATTAAGCTCCACCCGCTGATAATTTTCTTCGCCATACTAGGCGGACTGCGCGTATTCGGCTTTAACGGTCTCATACTCGGTCCCATGATTGTCATATTCTTCCTCACAGTACTTGACTTGTTCCTAATGGAACACAAGATACAGGAGTACTAACAGCTCCACTTGCTCTGTATTGCTTGGACCCATGTTCGCGGGTTTTGGTGTCAGACACCGATTTTTGACTGACAAAGAAGTGTCTGACACCAAAGCAATTCCCATAACAAGTCCGTATTATAGGTATGCGAAGTTTGCGAATACTCCTCGAAGGAGCGACGTACCACGTTACGTCGAAAATAGACCACGACGACATGTGCCTGCTTGATCCTCTGTTCAAACTATTATTCCTCTCGTTCGTCAAGAAGGCCAAGCGGAAGTTCCATTTCCAGTTGTGGGATTTCTGTATCATGGGAAACCATATCCATTTCCTGATAAAGCCTGGGAAAGACGCTAATTTATCGGAGATAATGCAATGGATAAAGTGTAATTTCGCGAAGGCGTGGAACAAGGCGCACGGGCGGAAGGGTCACGTATGGGGGGAACGGTTCTACTCGCGGATAATCGGTGGGATAGATGACTTTCTGCGGACGCGGAACTACATAGCGGAGAACCCCGTGAAGGCTGGGCTTGTAGAGCGGGCCGCGGAATGGATGTTTGGGAGTCTATACCATCGACTGCATCGACAATCCGACTTATTAGACGAGCCTGTCATCGGTGGCGACTACGACGACGTATGAGCGGCGTCTGACACCGTTGCTACCGCGTGTCAGACAAAACCTGTTGCGTGCGTCTAGCCTTGTGCCTCGATCGGAAGCATGAGCATGAACGGAGAGTGCGTCAACTTGAAAGGGAACGTCCTTCGTGGGACTATTCCCCGTTAAACGGACAAGCCGTCTAGTTAAATTTCAAGCGACTCCCGGACACGCGGGAGTTGTTCCTGAACATACGGAACAAGCGTTTATTCCTGCGGGTTGGAATACGCTATCTTACCAAAACTGCCATCGATGACAAACTTACCCCCGCCGTAGGCTATGGGAGGAGGTAGTGGATTCGAAAAACGGAGAGTCCTCTACCGCGGTCCATCTCAGACTGCCATCCGGTTTTTCATGGATGTCGCTACCGCCAGTGCTACCACTGCTGTCTTTGTCGCCGCTACAACTCATAAATGCCATGCCAAAGGATAGTATGACTGCTAACATAAACAGAAATGTTTTCTTCATAAAAACACTCCTTAATATAGAAGCAACGGGTCTCTGTCCGCAAGGCTTCGGGTTTATTGGGAGCGGCTAAGTCGTCCGCTTAACCGTTGGTATAAATGGACAAAAACCGCCCCAGAGCCGCGAGGTATTTAACCCAAAGGAATAAAAAGTGTCTGACACCTTACACTTCTCCCCGTCAGCCGCGCAGGATTATTATCTGCGTAGGTTTGAGCGACTCCCTTCGTCGTTTTGAACGGCGTGGATTTTATCGGTTCTATAAATTGCGGGGGCGATAACGTTTTTACCGCTACGCTATCGCGCTATGTTCCATCCAGCTTGGATTGCCTCTATGTTGAGCGGCAAGAATTTGTGCTTGTCAGGCGGGAAAAAGTCTTTTAAGATGGTTTCAATGTTCAAGATAGTTAGAGCGCCTGTGAGTTTCGCCATTGCGCCCATCGCGACCATATTGGCGAACTTAGCGGCGCCGATTTTTTCCGCTATGCCGGTAGCGTCTATTTTGGAGACGCGGACGCCTTTCCGTTCCGGCTCTTTTTTCACTAAAGATGAATTGATAACCAACAATCCGCCGCTTCTTACGCTGTTTTCACAAAGCGGTAGAGAATCGGCGTTCATTACGAGCGCGGAATCCGGCGTTGTAACAAGAGGGCTGGCGATTTCCTCATCTGACACGACGACGCCCGCGCGGGCGATACCGCCGCGTTTTTCTGCGCCGTAAAACGGGAAGAAGGTTACGTTCTTGCCTTCTTTCATACCGCAATATACCCAAATTTGTCCGAGAGAAATGATACCCTGTCCCCCAAAACCCGCAAAGAAAGATTTTTCAGTCAAGAGATTTACGCCTCCTTTTTTAATGTGTTCTTGATTTCGCCAAGCGGAAACACTGGAAACATTTCTTGCTCAAGCCATTCAACCGCATGGACGGGGTCCATGCCCCAATTTGTGGGGCATGGGGAGAGAATCTCCACCATTGTCCATCCCTGTCCCCGATCTTGCGCTTCAAGCGCTTTTCTGATATAGGACTTGGTCTTGCGGACGTTAGCCGCGTTGTTGACTGCGCCCCGCGCAATGTAACGCGCTCCTTCAAGCGTAGCAAGTAACTCGCACACGCGGATGGGATAGCCCATACCCGCGGCGTCCGGGTCCCGTCCGCGGGGCGCAGTCGCGGCTTTCTGCCCCACAAGAGTCGTAGGAGCCATCTGCCCGCCGGTCATGCCATAGATGGCGTTGTTGACGAATATCGTAGTAAATTTTTCGCCGCGGTTAGCCGCGTGTACCATCTCGGCCGTGCCTATGGCGGCCATATCGCCGTCCCCTTGGTAGCAGATGACGGTGTGGTCGGGCAAGACGCGCTTGACGCCGGTAGCGGCCGCGGGCGTGCGCCCATGCGGGGGTTGAACCGTGTCCATGTCAAAGTAGAGGTCCGCCCAAATCGCGCACCCTACCGGGTTTGTGACGACGGTCTTCTCCCGTAGTCCCATTTCGTCAATAAGCTCGCAGATGATTCGCGTGATGACGCCGTGTCCGCATCCGGCGCAGTACTTCGTCTGAACCGAATAGAGGCTCGTCGGACGTCCGTATTTTTTCTCCATCATTTACACTCCATTTCTAGTATATATTTTTTGCAGGAAAGTGTATAGCCGCCTTCTTGCAAATTCTAAATACCTTTTTTCTTACTTGCCGCCGTCATTCTTTTATGGTAAATTAAAGTAATGTTATTTAAATCTACCAGGTCGGATAGCGTGGTTTCCTTTAAAGAAGCCATTCTTAAAGGGTGTCCGTTAGACGGCGGACTGTTTGTTCCCGCGTCTGTACCTGACATGAGACAGTTTTTTCTCTATATGGATTCTGGCACAGCATACACGGAGCTTGTGTCCGCTATTTCGCCGTCGTTTCTTGAAGGGGACGTCAATCCCATAGCCGCCGCGCGGGTCGCGGAAAGCGCTTTTGATTTCGAGCCGGAAGTGCAACAGTTGGACGAAAAGTTTTCAGTATTGAAGCTCTACAACGGACCTACGGGCGTTTTTAAAGATTTCGGTATAGCCTTTCTCGCGGCTATTCTCGAAGAATTAAACAACGGTAAGGCTATGGTTTTAACCGCGGCGCGGCATGACACAGGCGTGAGTATCGCTCGCGCCTTTCGTGATAGAAAAAACATTACGGCGGTCATTCTCTACCCGTCCGGTCCCATACGCGGGCTTGACGAGTCGGCTTTTGTCCAAAACGGCGGCAATATCATCCCCATTCAAGTAAAGGGCTGTTTTGACGACTGCCAGCGTATCGTCAGGTCCGCAATGTTGGACCGCGGCTTCGCGGAACGTTACAACATCACTTCCGCAAACGCGGTCAATGTGGGACGGTTCTTACCACAGGCTTTCTATTACCTGTACGCGTTTATCAAGCTGAAAAAGAACATCGCGGACGATTTGGTCTTTAGTGTGCCGTGCGGCAATTTCGGCAATCTCATAGCGGGTCTCTACGCTTGGAAATTTGGATTGCCTGTCCACGGATTCATAGCGGCGATGAATATCAATAACTCATTTGGCGACTTTTTTTCCGGACGGAACTTCAATCCTGCGCTCACGCCCATTGTCACTAATTCACCCGCAATGGATGTATGCTACCCGTCAAACTATGAGCGGATGTTCTCGTTCTATCAAGAATCGCCCGCGGTTATGAAAAACATGGTGTTTCCCGAAGTTATCGACGACACGACCACGGTAAAAACTGTCAGAAGCGCATGGGAAAAGTTCAAGATTCTCCTGAACCCGCACAGTGCGGTGGCTTTCGCCGCGGCGGAACGAGTTTTCATCGGAAAGGATAACGGAGCGCACTGCGTAGCGCTCGCGACGGGACATCCTGCAAAATCCGCGGCTTTTGTTTCGCGGATAACCGGCCAAAATATCGCTATTCCCCAAAAACTCGCCATGTTAAAGAATACGTCCAAACCCATAGCGGTGATTCCGCCTGAACTGGACGCGTTTGAAAGCGCTATCGCCGCGGTCGCCGGATAATTTCGCGCTAGACGTTAAGGGAATAATTTTGTATAATATGGAAATATAGAGGAGAACCAATGATAACGGTATCGAACATAACGAAGCAATACGGCGGATTTACAGCGGTGAAAGATGTATCGTTTTCGGTTGACCGGGACCAGGTGCTAGGCTTTCTGGGACCAAACGGCGCGGGCAAAACCACGGTGATGAAGATACTCACCGGCTACCACTTCCCCACGTCCGGGACAGCGCTCATAGACGGCGTTTCAGTGATGGAAGAGCCGGTCGAGGTGAAGAAACGTATTGGCTATCTGCCAGAGAGCGTGCCGGTTTACGGGGAACTCACGGTGGATGAATACTTAACCTTCATAGCGCGCGCGCGTCTCATTCCCAAAGCGACCCGGAAAGGCGCGAAACAACGGGCGGTCGAGGCGTGCGGATTGGGAAGCGTTACCGGTAAAAAGATAGAAACCCTGTCCAAGGGCTATAAACAGCGTGTAGGACTGGCGCAAGCCATCGTCCACGACCCGGCAATCCTCATCCTCGATGAACCGACCGCCGGACTCGACCCCAACCAAATCATAGAAATTCGCTCCCTCATAAAAGAACTCGGTAAGAGCAAAACCGTCATCTTGTCCACGCACATCTTGCAGGAGGTGGAGGCGGTCTGTTCTCAAGTTCTTATTATAAACGAAGGTAAAATCGCGGCGTATGGTACCGCCGCGGAAATCGCCGCTTCTCTTAAAAGGACAGACGCATGGGAGTTGCGTTTGATTCCACCGCAAGACATGGACGAAGAGACCGTTCGCGTGAAAATCGCTACGGGAATGGGAGAATCGCGTATAGAGAAAAAAGCGGATTTCTCAGAAATAAACGGCAAGAGAGTCGTAGATTTGACGTTTTCGGCGCAAAGCGCGGAGTCGGCTTATCTTATGGACGGTGAAACGATATTTGACTGGGTTGCGTCGTCCGGCTTCAAAATAATCGGTATGAACAAAAAAAAGGTAAGCCTTGAGGATATTTTCGTCAAACTGACAAAGGAATAACGATGAAAGCTATTATAAAGAAAGAATTATATTCGGCGTTACATTCGCCGATTTTTTATGGTGTAGCGGTATTTTTTCTGATTTTTACGTCCGTGTGGCTGTTTTATTTGCAGAGGTATTTCACGCTTGATAGCGCGACTCTGCGGCCGTTTTTCGTCGCGTTTCCGCTTGCCATGATTTTGGCGGCGCCGGCGCTCACGATGAAAGGATGGGCGGAAGAGCGCAAGATCGGTAGCGTGGAGCTGTTGCTCACCTTACCCGCGTCCGAATGGGACCTGGTTTTGGGCAAATTTCTCGCGACGTTCAGTCTTTTGTGTATAATCCTCGCGCTTACGATACCAGTACCACTCACTCTTTCCGCTCTGGGCGATTTTGACGCGGGCGTCATTGTGGGCGAATACATCGGCGCTGTTCTGTTGAGCGCGTCTGCGATCAGTCTGGGGCTGCTACTTTCCGCTTTGTCCAAAAATCAGGCGTCCGCCTTTCTGGGAAGCGCGATTGTTCTTGTCGTGATGATACTTATCAATCAAGCGTCCGCGCGCCTACCCGCTCCGTTCGCCGACTTCGTCAACTTCTTCTCGTTGTCCTTCCATTTTGACTCCTTCTCCAAAGGCGTCATTGACACGCGGGATGCGGCGTTCTTCGTCTTGACGACCGTTCTGTTTTTGTTTTTGAACGTCCGAGTGATTTTGTATAGAAAATGGAATTAGTTTTGTGTAATATTTTTCTAAAATAACCTTGACACATACAAAAAAAACGTATATAATAAAGTTAAAGATTTTGTGATATCAGGCGTATTGTAATAGCGTTATAAAATAAAACGTTTAAAATTAAGAGGTGAGTCATGTCGAATGCTGATGATGATGCTATTGGCCTTGGTGGCGACGATGGAGACGCCGATGCCGGTTCCAAAAAGAAAAAAGGCGCGGGATTTGTGATGCTCTTACCAAACCTACTCAAATTTGTGGCAATAGGATTAGGAGCGATAACTGTTGTTTTCACTATATCTGTGATTACGTTTAATATCTTGAATGGGAGTGGGAAATCTCAGACGACTGTTCCGGAAAACGAGGTGTGGATCGGGGAGAGACCCACGTATTCCACTTTTAACGCTATTCCCGTCATCCGGGCGAACACGAAGGATACTCCCCCCTATTCGGTGGTGGTTGATATGGTTCTGGGCTATGACCTCAATAATTCGACCGCCGCAACCGAATTGACGAGTCGACTCGTGGAATTGCAAGACTTTATCCGCAATTACTTCAGCAATAAATTTCAGGCGGACCTGCAACCGGACAAAGAGACGGCGCTAAAAAACGACTTGATGGAAAAGATGAACCGTCTTTTGAATACCGCTAAAATTCGGACTATTTATTTTAAACAGCTGTCAACAATGGAAATGTAGACATTATGACCGAAGTTCTGTCTCAGGACGAAATAGACCAGTTACTCACAGCCATAAGCTCCGGGGATACGGAGCCTGAAGATTTTAGGCCGACTCAAGACACTCGTAAAATCAAACTTTACGACTTCAAGCGTCCGGATAAGTTCTCAAAAGAGCAAATTCGTACTGTTTCTATCATGTACGAGACATTCGCCCGTCTCACTACGACGAGCCTGTCCGCCCAGTTGCGGAGCATGGTACATGTGCATGTGGCGTCAGTCGACCAGCTCACATACGAAGAGTTCATCCGTTCGATACCCTCGCCGACCACTCTGGCAATCATCAACATGGACCCGCTCAAAGGAAACGCCATCCTTGAAATCGACCCGGCAATCACCTTCTCCATCATAGACCGTCTCTTCGGCGGTTCCGGCGAAGGGACGAAAGCTCAACACGAGCTTACCGATATCGAGACTTCGGTCATGGAGGGTATCATCGTAAGGATTCTGGGCAATATGCGAGAGGCGTGGACCACAGTGATTGATTTGCGTCCGCGTCTGGGACAGATTGACACGAATCCCCAGTTCGCCCAGATAGTGCCGCCGACTGAAATGGTGGTGCTGGTTACTCTCGAAACAAAGGTCGGGGATGTGGAGGGCATGATGAATTTTTGTATCCCTTATTTGACCATTGAACCAATTATCAGCAAGTTATCCGCCCAGTTTTGGTATTCGTCGGTGCGACGGGGAACGACCACGGAAAATTTGAACATAATAAAAGAAAAACTTTCAAGCGTCGACGTCAATGTGGTGGCGGAAATCGGGGCTATACAGGTATCCGTGCGCGACGTGCTTTCCTTGCAGATTGGAGACGTGGTGCGTCTCTACAACACGCGAGTCGGGGACCCCTATTCCTTGAACGTGGGTAACCAAAAGAAATTCTTGTGCAGACCGGGCGTTGTGGGTAAAAAAATGGCTGTGCAGATTATCAAAAAAACCGCTAAGGTTGAACATGGAGAATTTGAAGAATTCACAATGGAGAAGGAGGAAACATTATGAGCGATGGCGCTCTTTCACAAGCAGAAATAGACGCTTTATTATCAGGCGTAGATTCTTCGAGCACGGGGGGACCCGCTTCGCCTACGGCTCTGTCCGGCAACGACGATGAACGAAAGGCTCTTCATGACTTACTTACCGAAACCGACGAGAATCAGGGACGCGCTCTGTCCACCATGACGGGCACAACCGTTACCTTCAACGGTCCAGAAGTGTCTTTTTCCAACCGCGATTTACTACTTGGGCAGTTGCCTGATCAGGTCGCCGCCGTCAAGGCGGACTTCTCGGCGGGTTTTCCCGGCGAACATATGTTTATCATGGGCGAGGACACGGCAAAGCGTATCGCAAGCCTGCTTAACAAGGAAGACAATATCGCTCTTGACGAGATGGCTCTCTCCATGATAGGCGAAGTGGTCTCTCAGTTGGTCGGCACCCAGATAACCGCCCTGACAAAGGCGACAAACAACACGTCCATCGCGTCTATTTCGCCGGAGGCGGTCAATGTACCGAGAGCCGTTGTCGCGCTTCCTAACGGTACTTTTCCGGTCGCTTTGTATAACATCGACCTGGGCGAAGGAACGCAACGACAACTCTGGGAGGTTTATGGTCCCGCGGTGTCGTCCAATATCGCGAAAGCCATAATCAGCGCTATAGCCGCGAAAAAAGCTCCTGTTCGTCAGCCTGCGGTAGCCGTTGCTATGCCCAGTATGAATAATATGCAGGGCGCCATGCCTATGCAAGGCTACCCTATGCCCACTTATACGCCGCCTAACGTGCAGTCCGTCCAATTCCCCAACCTCCTGCCCCAAAACGCGGCAATGGAACAGGGAAACATCGGTCTCATCATGGACGTATTTATGGAGATGACCGTAGAACTCGGACGCACCAAGAAACTCATCAAGGAAATCTTGAGCATGGGCGAAGGCACCATCATTGAATTGGATAAGCTCGCAGGCGAACCTGTTGATATTCTCGTAAATCATAAGCTTATCGCCAAGGGCGAAGTCGTGGTCATTGATGAAAATTTTGGCGTTCGCGTTACTGAAATAGTCTCTCCCGTGGACCGTGTGAATACCGGAGAGTAGTATGTTCGGAAAATGGGGAACAGGGAACCTGAAAAAAAGCGAGATTTTCAGAAAATACATTCAGATAAAGCCCTCATTCTCTGTCCCTCGCGTTTTGTTTATATTGTTCTTTTTTATTGCGACGCAGTCGGCTTTTCCCCAGACGACGGCTCAAAGCCAAGCCGTTGGCGAGGAAGCTTTAGTGTTGGCGGACGAAAGCTCGTCGCAAACGCCTGACCCCTCTTCGGTCTCCACTTTTTTCGTCATATTGCGCCTCGTGATGGTTTTGGCGCTGGCGTCCGCGGCAATCTATGGATTAGTCTTCTTCCTCAAAAAATTCTCCCGCGGTCAAGAACAGAAAGGACCCTTCCTGAAAATACTAGCCGGCCTTTCGCTTGGAGCGAACCGTTTTATCCATGTTGTCAGTGTGGGAGAGAAAGCGTGGCTTGTAGGGTCCGCTGACGGCGGCGTGTCCCTCCTCGCGGAAATCAACGACAAGGAGACCTTGGACGCCATGTTACTCGAAGAGTCGCGACGGAGCGCGGAAAACGCCAAGTCGTCCGGCTTTGCCGCTCTCATGCGCCATACAGGTAAACCCGCCCCACACGTCGGAGAACCGCCCAAGGCGGAGAACGTCCGAAAATCCCGTGAAAGGCTTAAGGGACTGTGACTCTCTCTATTTTCCCCAGACATTTCTATTTTCGCGTGTTTCTCTTATTACTCCTTGCGGGAACCTATGGGCTAGACGCGCAGGAGTCGGACTTCCCCGACACAGCCGCCTCCACAACCGCGGACATTCCTGCGCCCCCTCAAAATCCAGTTCTTCCTTTCATTGACCTGACCGTGAGAAACCCCCAATCAGGCAGAGAAGCGGCATTTTCTCTGCAACTGCTACTCCTCCTCACTGTGCTGTCCCTCGCGCCGAGCATCGTCATCCTTATGACAAGTTTCCTGCGCGTCTCTATCGTCCTCGACTTCATAAAACGCGCGCTTTCCCTCCAACAGGTGCCGCCGACTCAAGTGCTTATGGGAATCGCTCTGTTTCTGACGATTTTCATCATGTGGCCCACGTTTGACGCGATCTATCAGAACTCAGTGAAGCCTCTTTCTGACGGAGAGATTTCTGTGGAGCAAGCGTTCCAAGCGGCAGAGACGCCCCTGCGTATATTCATGTACCGACAGATGAGCGGACGTCCTGAAAACATCAGGCTCTTTATGGCGATGCGCGGTCTTGCGAAGCCCAACACACTAGCGGATGTGCCGACATACATCCTCATTCCCGCGTTCATCCTCAACGAATTGACAACGGCCTTCAAAATCGGTATCTTGCTCTACATTCCTTTCATCGTGATTGATATGGTTGTGGCAAGCACCCTGATGTCTATGGGCATGATAATGCTCCCGCCCATTATGATTTCTATGCCCTTCAAGCTCATCCTCTTTGTGCTCATTGACGGATGGGGACTCCTGACGGAACAGCTCGTCAAATCCTTTATATGATTTAAAACCATAGATACACGCTGTGGAGTCTTATGCAGATGATCCATGTTCCTAAGCTCAGTAGCAGGAGACCCGCAAATGGGGCAATCCAGGTGTCCGCGTTGACGAGGACTCCTCTACCGACAAGAACAGCGAGCGCGCCCAAACCCACAAAGATATAGTCCTTGCTTCCTCGCGTCAGGGCGGCGATGAAGAAAGTCGTAAGGGTAACGAGGGTGAACCCTAATTCGGCCATTCCGAAAAGCCGCGTGTGTCCGTTTGCCATGCTCAAACTACTGCTCCACGAAAAGCCGTCCATGGGAATGTTGAGCGCGAACACAAAGGATAACGCCGTTAGCGCGAGAATGTTGTTTTTTTGCTGTTGAACATTGAATCCTGCGGCGTAGAGGCTCGCCATAAACAAGGAGAATAACCCGAAGTACCTACCGAAGAACAACAGGCGCCCGGACATGATGAGATAAACGTTTGGCAATTCATTCGCCTCCTTCAACGGTATCATGATACGGCAGGATTCAAACGCAAAAGACATGACAAAGAAAGCAAAGAATAATATTTCGGGCGCCTGGGTCTTCTCGAAGAAGCAGTAGATGAATACGAGGGCGACGAGCGCGTAAACTGCGGATCCCGTCATTGACGCGAAAGCCGCATAATCCCATATTGGTCCAAAATGCGCCCCTATGACGTCGACTCTTTCAGTCGCAGACTCCATCAGAGCCAGGAAAACGCCGGGTTGAATTCGGAATACAGACGCGGACGCGAACGCTAAACAGCCCAATGCTATCGCGGCCATCATTATACCGATCCTGAAAAACAGATTTCTTTCTCGCAACGTCATGTTTCCACTATACCATAAATTTTTCTCTTATGGAAGTAATCAAACAAACGACCGATTGAAAATGATTGGTGAAATATTTTTGATATAAAGACGGTAGTTTATAAACAAAATCCATTCTGCCTTGCCCTTGAACTTCCCTTCTGAGATATGTTACAATCCTTTGTGTTTCTTAAAAGTCTTGACATATTCGGATTTAAGTCATTTGCGGACCGTACTAGAATCGAATTTTCCGGGGGTATAAGCGCCTTACTCGGACCAAACGGGTGCGGCAAATCAAACGTGGTAGACGCCATAAAGTGGGTTTTAGGCGAACAGAAGTCGACGGCTATGCGCGCCGAAAAAATGGAAGACGTCATCTTCAACGGCGCCGAAAGCAGAAAGCCGTTGAATGTCGCCGAAGTAACCCTCACTATTGCAAACGAAGCGAGTCTCCTCCCCATAGACGCGCCTGAGGTACAAATCAAACGCAGACTCTTTCGGTCTGGAGATAGCGAATACTTCATCAACTCGCAAAGCGTCAAATTGAAGGATGTACGCGAGCTTTTTTGGGGGACAGGCGTGGGAAAAGCCGCATATTCCGTCATGGAACAAGGCAAGATTGACCAAATTTTGTCCTCGAAGCCTGATGAAAGGCGCTATTTGTTTGAAGAAGCCGCTGGAATCACCAAATTCAAGGTACAAGGCCGCGAGGCGGATCAGAAAATCGCCAGAACAGAGGAAAATATGCGGCAGGTACAGGGCATTTTAGGAGAAGTCCATCGCGCTTACGACAGCCTCAAGGTTCAGTCGGACAAAACCGTCAAGTACCGCGCTCTGAAAGACGACATCTTTCGTCTCGAAGTTAACATTCAGCTCCTTCGCCTTAAACAGTTCAAGAACGACAAAGACGAGCGTTCTGAAAACCTGCGGCGGCGCGCCGAGGAACGGGATACGCTCAAAGCGGAACTTGACGCAATCAACAAAGCGCTTGAAGAAAGCATGGACGCTGTGAATTCTATGGAGACGAGACTCGTCGAGTATCAGAAGGAAATCATGAAACTCGCGGTTGAAAAGAACGCTAAAGAGAAGGAAGTCCGCCTTTACGCGGAACAGCGAAACGAAAGCAAGGTGAAAATCGCGCAAGACGAGACGCAAGAACGGCAGGTTGAGACAAAGATCGAGGAATTGATTGAGGACGCCGAAGAACAGGACGGCGCTGTACGGGATTTTCGCAAGAAAACCGCGTCTATAGAGGATAACATCCACTCTTTTGAAGGAAATATCGCGCTAGCTGGCTCGCAGGTCAAGGAAAACGATCGGCTCATCCATCAGAAAGAGGCGGAAATCAAGAAGTTCGGGCAAGAAATCTCCAGCCTTGAGAAGGAATTGGAGAAAATAACCGACGATATCGTTGCCGCGTTGGATAAAGGCTTGAAGGACGCAGGCTATTCGGCGGTCGAGCGGCGGACAAGTGAAGCCGCTCTGCTGGAGACGTTTGCGCGAATTGAGACCGCGCTTAACGGCAGAGAAACCCTTACCAAGGACTTGGCGGATATGGTAGAACGGGGGCAGGAGACCGGAACTTCGCCCCTTTTTGAGGAATTCCAACGTGTAACCGTAGGAATTGCGGCCGCTTTGTCTGAAATTTCGGCGAATATGGCAAAGGTACGAAGCCTTTTTGACAATTATCGGCTGTCTACGCCCGCGTTTCTGGACGATTTCCTCGCTCCTCAGGGAATTATCACCAAAAAGCGAATGTTGGACGCGAAAATTCGAGATGCGAAGGACGGCGTGGAACAGTCGCGGGCGCGTATTGCGAATCTGGGAGCGGAAAACGCGGACTTGAGTGTGAAAATAGGCGAATACCGCGCTACTCTACAGGATTTACGAGTGAGTCAAGCGCGTATGACCGCTCAAGCTCACGCGGCCGAGGCACAGGCGCGGCTCATCCGAAGGGAGCTTGCGGGACAAGAGTCCCGCCTCAGGACCATACGGGACGATCTCTTCCTCACGCGCAAACGCTTTGACGAAATCTCTGAGCGCATTTCAGACACGGAGCAGGAATTAGCGGAAATTGAAAAGGAAGGGGTCAGACTCACGAAGGAATTAGAGGATCTGGAAGCCGATTTGAAAAAGCGCAACGCCGACGTTTTCGGCGCTCAAGACACGATAAGAAAGAAAACCGCTGATCTTTCGCGGTCCCAATCCGTAATGGAAAAGATACATCTTGAACTAGCGCAATCCGAGACGGAAATTAAGAACATCGCGGAGAATTTTCGGGAAACCTACTCCCGCGACATCGGCGAGTTTGAGGAGAGTATGTTTGAAATCGTAGAGTCTGCGCCTGTTTTACGGGAAAAGCTCGCGAAGGCGCGAAATTCACTTAAAAATCTAGGCGCGGTGAACCTTATGGCGCCGGAGGAATTCGCCGAAACCAAGGAGAGGTTTGATTTTTTGTCTAATCAGTTGGCGGATTTGACCAAGGCGCGGGACGACCTTAAAAACATCGCGGCGGAAATCCGCGCGGAATCGTCCCAAATTTTCCTTGGGGTTTACAACAGAATCAAGGGAAACTTCCATAATATGTTCCGCCGCCTCTTCGGCGGCGGACGAGCGGAGCTACGACTCGTTGACCCAAATCACGTTTTAGAATCGGGCATTGAGATTTTCGCTCGGCCCCCGGGCAAGAAGCTTGAAAACATAAGCCTGCTCTCCGGAGGCGAGAAATCCATGACCGCGGTCGCCTTACTCTTTGCAACCTATATCGTGAAGCCTTCACCCTTCTGCCTTTTGGACGAAATTGACGCGGCGCTTGACGAGGCTAATGTGAGCCGTTTTGTACAAGTCTTGCGGGAATTCGGGAGCGCGAGTCAGTTTATCGTCATCACCCACAACAAAAAGACGATGATAGGCGCAGGCGCTCTGCTTGGCGTGAGCATGGAAGAATCCGGCGTTACAAAGATAATCTCAGTGCGTCTGGAGAACCGAGGCGAAACCACGCCGCCGCCTGTCGAAGACTTCATCTACGAGGACGTAGAATTCGAGGACGGACGAGAACTCCCTAAAGACGTGAACGACTCCGCTTTAGTAAAGGAAGAGGTTTTGCGTCCGGTGCGCGGAAAAACAGTTTCTATTTAGGGATAGGGAATACCTGCGCGCGTCTATGGGCTTGTTTGTCTGGTATCTAACCCAACAAAGCTAATGCCTGCCATTCCGGTAAAATAATCATTGATTGCCATTTTTCCGCCGATAGCGCCCGCCAATCGGGTAACCGCTTTGCTGGAAGAATAGTTATGGTTACGGGAATAAGGCGCGGTTACCTACCAACACTGCTTAACATTTGAAATATTTTTGCTGATTTTCTCAATTACAAGACTTTTATGCGAAGTTGTCGCTGTTTTACAATTATGTCCATTCTGTAATACTTCGTTTTGAAATTTCCCACTCCATTCCATTAAGAATAGATCCTTTTATATTACAATACTTACAAAATGGGATTGGTTTACTTAAAAAACAAGCAATTTCCGCAGTATCTTTCGCTTCATATATATTTATGTAATCATCCTTTGTTACTTTAAGATCACAATTAAAATATTTATTGAAATGCCGTATATTCGGAACCACGGAACAAGGATATAATCTCCCATTCTGTAATTGAATACACGCATTGGATTTAAAGCATAACTTGAAATTATCTTCTATATCTTGTTCCCCTTGTATATCCAATACATCTTTACGCATGGTATTCGTTCTTTCATGCGGGCAATATATTTTTACATTATGTTCTTCCGCCTTAGCTTTTATGGCATTAATATCGATATTTATAGGATACCAGCTAACATGAATAGAAACTCTGTTTTTACAGCATAGTTCCCAAAATTCTTCCGTTTGTTTTAATAACAATGTACCGTTAGTAAGTATATTTATAAATTCATAATCAAACAACTTTCCAATTATTTTTATCACATCGACAATTTGAGGATGAAGCAAAGGTTCGCCACCTAATAAAGCAACTCCATGAATTTGCCTGTCCGACAATCTTGATAGACGTTCACAATCCATTTCAAATCCAGAAATATTTAAATATTCTTTTTCAGCAATTGGGGAAAAATGACTACAGCCTTTGCAAGCCAAATTACAATGTTCTGTAAGATGAACCTCAAAATACAATTTTGTTCTTGGTTGTAACCTTTTATTTGATAAGATTTTTCGCCGAAATAGTAAGATATCTTTTGGAATTATTGTTTTTATAATATCCTTAAAACCATTGTAAAAATCCATTTGAACCTCCAAAACATTTTGTGAAAATTGCCTCAAAAATTTTTCCAATCCATTCAGCGGGCATTTCACATAACTACGAATATACGAACCATTTCGTATATCCCACAGCCAACGGCTGTGTACACAATAATACTGCGCGCACTACAGCCGTTATATCAGCGCCGCCGTAACGGCGGTGGCTAATAATCCACAAAAACGCCTGGCTCCGAAAGTGTCTGACACGCCCCAGGCGGTACGAACCGCCGCGGTCATGTACGCCAGCCAATTCCGACACATCGCCAAGATAGCTGTCCGAGTTCCCGGCGTCCACTCTTTGTCATATCCCGCTCCTTTATTCATTACAACAAATGACTCTACAGTTTTGAATTTTGACTCGTTAGTTGTAACTAACGCTACACGCGCCGTTACGTCGCGTCCCGCCCAGACTCCGTAACAGGAAGCGGCGCAAGACTTCGGCGGCGTTATTATTAATTGCCATAACAATCTTCTGGTAAACGATATAAATAGAGAAAAACCGCAGTCTTCTCGACAACGAGAGACATCTGCTTTTCCTGAAAGGATATGAGAATAACCGGCGTGTCAGCGGGTTTGTCTGTCTGGTATCTAATGAATACGGGGGGGGGGGGACATCAGCTCGGACTGCGGGTGGCTCGCTCCAACACGCTGTATCCCGAGTCGACTATAGTTAGCTTTTCTTTGTCGTTTCTGCATAGGAATATAATTACTCAAAAAATAAGAATTGTCAAGCGGTTTTTTGTAAAAAAGCAACGAACGGGAAACGGCGTCTGACGCCGTGCGCCGATTCAATTCACGTATAGATACCAACGCCTCTTCGCATAGACGCTTTTCGTCAACGCATCGTTTCGCTATATTACCGGGTGTCAGACACATTCGCTCAAACAACGCCTCGTTATGAAGTCGTCCAACAGACGAAGTCTGACTGTAGCATAGATTCGCAAAGACCGTTATACTATATAGAATGGAAATCGTTAAAAGGTTTATAGTATTTGAAGGCGTAGATGGAAGCGGAACCAGCACACAACTCGAATTGCTAAACGGTGAGCCCGGCGTGTGGACGACCTGCGAGCCGACAGACGGACCCATCGGACGCCTCATCAGAAGCGCTCTTCGCGGGAAAACGACATTGCGCCCAGAGACGCTTGCGTTACTCTTCGCGGCCGATAGAACCGAGCATCTATTCGCAAAGGACGGCGTCATAGAACGCTGTAGTCGAGGCGAAACCGTCGTTTCCGATAGGTACACGCTTTCGTCGATGGTTTATCAAGGCGTTTTATGCGGGGACTTGCCGTTCAATCTTAACAAGGACTTCCCTCTGCCGGAACTGCTTTTCTTTTTTGATATAGACCCGCGTATAGCGGCGCAACGCATGGAAAGCCGTCCTGTCCGTGAAATTTACGAGTATATCGAATTTCAAGAACTCGTGCGCGATCGTTACAAGACTCTGGCGCCCCAATGGCGGCAAAAAGGCGTCCGCGTCGCCGTCATAGATGCGTCAGAGCCAATAGCAATCGTGGCAAGGGAAATAATGCGGGAAATCGACGCGCTCTAAAAAGAATAATGACAAAACCGACGTTTTTGTATTGCCTTTTTTACGGCTTTATGCTAGTATAAAAACTAAGAGTGAATGTTAGAACATCTTTTAAAGGACGCCGCATTCTCTTGAGGAGATATTTATGGAAAAAATAGCAAGTTTTCAAATTGACCATACACGCTTACTTCCAGGCGTCTACGTGTCCCGCCAGGACACTTTCGGCGAGACTATGCTCACAACCTTTGACCTGCGATTCAAGGCGCCGAATCGCGAGCCTGTTATGGATATGCCGGTGATGCATACCCTTGAACATCTAGTCGCCACATACCTCCGTTCCCGCGCTGAGTGGGGAAAACGGGTCGTTTATGTGGGACCAATGGGTTGTAGGACGGGTATGTATATTATATTTGAAGGGAAACTTAGTTCCGCCGACGTCTTGCTCCTCCTTGTGGAGACGTTTGATTGGCTTTTGAGTTTTGAAGGAACGATTCCGGGCGCGGCGCCTGAAGACTGCGGAAATTGGCGCGAACACAATCTCGATATGACCAAATTCGAGGCGAAACGTTATGTGGAAATATTGAAACGCGCGGGTAAGGAAAATCTGAACTACCCGGAATGATTAGCAATTTTAAAGATAAGTTTTCAAAGGACGATAACTACTCGTTATTCGCCCTCCTGTTTCCCAAGTTTTTTGCATGAATATCTTGTATAACTTATTTAAGTAGTGTATAATGTCTATCTAGTAGGATTAAGTATGGCAGATTATAGAAAAGTATTTCAAGAACAAGAAGTCGCCTTCATTAAGACTAGTCAACAACTGCCCATTACCAGCGCACAGAAGGTCATTCTCAACCGTAAAGGAAACGTTTTGTTTAACGAAGGAAATATTGAAGGAGCAAAGCGGGTTTTCCTGACGACTGGTTATTCAGACGGGCTTTCCCGAATCGGCGATTATTATAAGAGTCAGGGGAAGTTATTGGACGCTCTTCGTATGTACTGGAGGGCGCCGGACCGAAACAAAGCTGAAATTATTATTGTACAGCTTTCTGCCGTTATAAAAAACCTCATTGATAATTAGGAGGATTTCTAAAAAATATGGAAGGGACAAATTTCATAGACGACTTATTCAAAAAATACGATATAGCGGACTCGCATAACGAAAACCATGAACTAGCGGAGATTTCGGAGCTATCTAAAAAAGGCTATCAGCTCTTAAAAGAAAACAAGATATTTGAGGCGGTGGATTGCTTTGAAAAGATTATTCTTATTGATGAATACAACAACTATGCGCTGGTAGGAATGGGAGACGCCTTTCGCAAGAAAGGTTCATTCCGCGAGGCCGTCATCTTTTATCAACGTTGCCTTGTTCACCATCCGGGCAACAATTACGCCCTATTCGGGCTGGCCGACTGTTATAAAGCTCTCAATCAGTTCCACAAAGCCATAGAGATTTGGGAACAGTACCTCGTTCATGATGAAAGAAACATCACGGTTCTGACTCGCGTGGCGGACGCGTACCGTAAAATCAAAAATTTCAAACATTCTAAAGCCGTTTACCTACGGGTGCTTGAGATGGAAAGCGATAATCCCTACGCCATCATCGGTTTGGGACACCTCCATTATGACTTCAAGGAATATACAGACGCGCTTTATTTTTGGAAGAAAATGCTCCTTACGGCTGATTACTCAACCATTGACATCCGCGTGCTCACCTCTATAGGGAATTGTTACCGTAAACTGAAGACCTTTGACGAAGGCGTCATATATTTTGAGAAAGCCCTTGAACGGGACCCCTATAACTTCTATGCGCTTTTTGGAATGGCGGATTGCTACCGAGGCATGAATATGCCTCTCAAATCTCTCGAATACTGGAACCGCATCATTGACCAGGATCCGCGTAACAAGGTGATTCTGACCCGCGCCGGAGACGCATACCGGACTCTCGAAGATTACGACAAGGCAGTAGAATACTACGAGAGGGCGATCAACATTGAATTCGACACTTATGCGGTGCTGGGCTTGGCTATGGTGGCGAAAGCCCGCGGCAGATTCTCGGACGCCATAGAATCCCTCTGCCGACTCATACAGCAGGACCCGAAGAATTACCGCCTTTACCTCGAATTAGCTGACTGTTTCGTCAGAATCAACGAAAAAAATAGAGCCATAGAGTTGCTTGAAGACTTCCAAAAGATGGGAGGGCGTAACCCCGCGATCGCGGAATTCCTGGAAAAGATAAAGTAGAAGATTGAAGATAGGGAGAAACCTCTCATGCTATTAAACGTCGAAGACTGTTTAAGCTGTTTTCAAAGACAAGACCGCTTTTAAAGAATGAAACAATCCCTAGTCGGTTTGCCGTTGACAGAATTAGAAAAATTATTCACCCCCTCTTTCCGCGCAAGACAACTCTATCAGCATATCTGTCGAGGAACGCGCTCATTCGCCGAGATGACAGACTTCTCACTGTCTTTACGCGAGACTATGGAGAATCGCTACACCCTCTATTCGAGCGAGATCGTGCAACAGTTTAAGGACAGAGACGGCAGTGTGAAGCTTCAAATCGGCTTGAGCAACGAGGCGAGAATAGAGTCTATACTTCTTGCAGATAAGACTGGGCGCAAAACCGCGTGCCTCTCAACCCAAGTCGGCTGTCCCATAGGATGCGTATTCTGTAGAACCGGGATGCTTGGCTTCAACCGCAACCTTGCATCAACCGAAATCGTTGAGCAGTACCTACACCTTCAGACCGTTGCCGGTTCCCGTATTGATAACGTAGTTGTTATGGGCATGGGTGAGCCTCTGTTAAATATCGAGGAATTACGGAAGGCGCTTGTATTTCTCACCAGCGCGGAAGGCGTGAACCTTTCCAAACGGAGCGTAACCATTTCCACAAGCGGCGCCGCCGCGGGAATATGGGACTTAGCGGAGAAGGGCCCCAACGTACGACTCGCCCTATCCCTCATCACCGCGGACGAGAAACTACGCGGACGACTCATGCCCGCGACACGGGCAAACCCATTATCTACCGTAAAAGACGCCCTACGCCGCTACCAGCAAAGCCAAAAACGCCGCGTTACGCTAGAAATCGTGATCCTCGGCGGCGTGAACAATCGACAAAAAGATGTAGACCTGACAGCCGACTTCGCCCAAGGGCTAAAAGTTGCGGTGAACCTGATACCGTGGAACCCGGTTTTCGGCGCTCTGTTTGAAGGCGCGCCTTTGCGCCAGCCGTCGCGAGCGGAAACCAACGGCTTCGCCGAGAGTTTACGGAGAAAAGGACTAAACGTAACCGTGCGTCTGAAAAAAGGATGCGACGTGGGCGGCGCGTGCGGACAATTGGGATATTTACCGCGGACAGAAGTCCATGAAACCTAGTCTCGCGGCGCTTTTGCGGGGTCTACGTAAACCCCGTCCTTGTCCACCATAAATAAAAGCTGAGGCGAACCGTCAGTTGACAGTCTGCCGAGTTCTGTGCCGACTCCTACTTTGTCGCCCTGTTTGACCGAAAGCCAATCGCAACCGCCGTAGATGTAGAGCCAGCCGCTTTCATTCTTTACGATGACTACTTTTTTATAATGCAAGTAAGGTCCGGCGGATTGGACGACGCCTTTCGTTACGCTTCTGACGACTTCCGACGCGTAACTCGTGATGACGACCCCGCCCGCGATTTTGCCCGTAGATTTGGACATACTCTTAACCGTTACCGGCCACTCCAGAGTGGACTTCTGCAAAAGCGGCGGCTTTACCTCGGATTTTTTTTGTGGTATCTTGAGCCTGTCGCCCATTTTGAGAACATAATTAGCAGGCAATTCATTCAACTTCAACAATTCTGACACCGTTACGCCGTTTCTTTTGGCGATACTAAAGAGCGTATCGTTTTTGACAACCACATATTCCGGATTATTCAGATTGACCGAGGAGCCGTTTTTCCTCGGCGCGTTAGACTTCGGGGCGTCCATTTTCTGAGGTATCTTGAGCTTCTGATCCGCCTTAAGCTTGGCCGGGTCGGTTATACCATTCAACTTCATAAGCGCGTCGGTACTGACCCCATAAGAGAGAGCAATAGAATAAATAGTTTCCCCCCTCTTGACCGTGTGAAAGTCGTCTCCGAAGAGTGTCGCGCTAATAAAAAGACAAATAATAAAAAGAATAAACTTTCGCAATTTTTAACCCTATATTTTAATAGTATACGATAATGGGGCAAGATATGCAAGAGGTACGGCGCATTGACCTCGTATGTCCCGACAGTCGGCTTACCATGCGCGAGTGGATTTGATACGGTCGGTACGGGGTGCGGACTTACGCGTGAGAAAAGAGCGTTTTAGGGGGTATACCGCTTGTGAAAGTGGAGCGACTCATCGTTCTAGTTCCGCCTCTATCGCTTCATAGGAAAACCCTTCCTGTTTCAAAAGCCGTCTTTCTATGGGTTTTCCTGTTTTTTCTAACTTTTTCAAATATTTTTTCAAAAGAGTCTGTTCTTGTTCAAAGTCAAGAACCGTTTTGAAAGCGCGTTCAGCCGTCTTTCGCTCTATACCCTTGTTGCGAAGAGACGCGAACAGTTTACGAGGGGAATCCGTTTTTGAAAAGAGGCGCGCTTCGAGCCAAAACCGCGCGTAACGCTCGTCGTTTACAACGCCCAGGTCTATCAGGTGGGCGACCACAGGCTTTACGCAGTTTTCCGTGTAACCGCGAGCCGTTAGCTTGTGCGAAAGCCCGTATACGGTCTGCTCCGCGTTAGCCGTAAGCGCCAACGCCGCTTTCTCCGCCTTCAAACACGCGGACACAAACCGCAAAGCGCGCTCTTCGTCGGCTGAAATCTCCCGCCCAGACGCCAACTCAAACGGCGAATTCATCACTGTCAAATATATCGACTTAAATAAAAGAAACGTCCCGTCAGATAAACTGATACGATACGTTTCTTCAGTATGAGAACAATCTTTTTGGAAAGAGATAATGGTCAATAGTGGACGATGAATTTCTTAATTTGGTTAAATATCAACGTTCTAAAAAGTACGACGTTATACGGCGCAACCTCAATCTTGAAACAGAGGAGCCTATTCCCTCCGAACTCCCTCTTTTGCGCATACTTTCCAAGCCGTTAACGTTTGGAGAACTGGAACCTGCGCCGCGCGCCGCGTTGGCCGTATTTCTTGCGTTCGACCATACGCGAGTCCCGGGTGAGGTAGCCGTTGGCGCGGAGGCTGGCGTAGTTGGCTTGGTCAACCTGACACAGCGCGCGCGCGAGTCCGTGTCTGCACGCGCCCGCCTGTCCGTGAATACCGCCGCCATAGACGTTAATCAACACGTCGAACTTGTCTTCACCGCCTGTTACCATAAGAGGCTGTCTCACCATGAGCGCGTGCTCGCCCTGTATAAAATACTGGTTGAGTTCCTTGCCGTTCACCGCGATTTTTCCGGCGCCTTCGCGCACGTAGACGCGGGCGACCGCTGTTTTTCTTCTACCGGTTCCAATGCCGAGATTCTTCATATTACCTCACAAATCAATTTTTTCAGGACCCTGAGCCGCATGGGGATGTTGCGGTCCCGCATACACTTTCACACAACCGCAAAGCTTCCGTCCAAGGGGACCCTTGGGAAGCATCCCTTTAACGGCCAGTTCCAAAGGTTTCGTCGGATGCTTTGCTATGAGTTTCTCAAACGTTTCCGTTTTGAGTCCGCCCACATAACCGGTGTGGTGGTGGTAGAGCTTTTGCTGGGCTTTGCGCCCCGAAATCGCTACCTTTTCCGCATTGACGATCACTACAAAATCCCCACATTCCTGATGAGGAGCGAACAAGGATTTTTCCTTGCCTCTGGCTATGGACGCGGCCCTGCCAGCCACTCTGCCTAAAGGCTTACCTTCGGCGTCTATAAGAAACCATTTCCGCTCAATTTCAGCGGGTTTCACAAACATCGTTTTCATAAGCGTCATTTTGCCATAGAATTGCATTTTTGTCAAGCCGTTCCTTGCTTTTTTGTGGTCTTGCGTCGGATATTATTCTCATTTCTGTTTGTAAAAGAGGCTTGAATAAATCTCTTTTATTATTATATAGTAAAATATCCGTAATGAAAATACTATGCATATCTGACCATATAGACCCTCTTGTCTACACCGCATCCATAAAAGAACGGTTTAAGGATATAGACATAATCTTGAGCGCCGGCGACCTGCCCCAAGATTACTTGGAATTTGTGGTATCTACGCTTAACAAACCCCTACTCACAGTCTATGGAAATCACAACCTCGAAGGTTTAAGGGAACTGAAATGGTACGGCGAAATCTCTCTGCCATGGACAACGAACAGAACGGGAGAGATTCACATAGGGTCAAAAGTAAGAAAAGAAAACGGAATCATATTTGCAGGACTCGGCGGGTCCATGCGCTACAACAGCGGGGAAAACCAGTTTACGAATTTCCAGATGAAATGGGAGATTCTCCGTCTCGTTCCCCGACTCGTCATTAACCGCATCTTTCACGGCAGATTTCTGGATATTCTTTTGACGCACGCCCCGCCGTTAGGCATACACGACAAGGAAGACCTCTGCCACAGGGGATTTAAAGACTTCCTTTGGTTTATGAGGATTTTCAAGCCCAAATACCTCATACACGGGCACATCCACCTTTACGACTTAGCGAGCGTGCGGCTTTCTCGTTATCGCGACACTCTAGTCATAAACGCCTACAGCCATTACGTCGTGGATACGGAAAACGGCGAGTGAGAAGGAGACAAGGATATGGATAACATGGATAATAGCCTACGGATTTTACAATCCGCGGAAGATTTTGATAAAGCGAAAAGCAGAGCGGCGCTCATGCAGATAATGCATTTTATCAATGTAGACAAGGATAGACTGCTCTCCTTCAACGATGTGAAGGACGTCCTGAAGCCCAAAAATCAGGTTTATATGGGTATACAGATAATCCCCGTGAAACTCATCGTGGGCAGTGAAGGACGGTACCAGGATTTCAATCGTTTCTTCCTTCCGAAATCCGAGCACCTCCGCGCCCGATGGGAACGCGTGGACCAAGCCCAACTCCAGAGTATCAACCTGCCGCCCATTCAACTCTACGAAATAGGCGGCGCCTACTTCGTGAGAGACGGAAACCACCGCGTATCTGTCGCCAAGTCTCAAGGCGTTGAATCCATAGACGCGGAAGTGATAAGCCTCTCCAGCGTGATTGACATAAAACCCAATCAGACCATCGACGACCTCAAGATAAGCCTCGTCAAATACGAAAAGACGGTTTTCTATGAAAAGACTCGTTTTGCGGAGCTTACTGGCGACAATAACCTCGATTTTACCGCGACGGGGCGCTACGACGTTATCTATAACCACATTCTCGTTCACAAGTACTTCATTAACCAGGGTATAGAACAGGAAATCTCGTTTGACGACGCTCTTGTTTCGTGGTATAAGAATGTGTATTTACCCATTATTCAGATAATCAAAACCGAATGGATACGTTTTGACTTTCCGGGTGTGACGCCTAGCGATCTTTACGTGTGGATAGTGAAGCACTGGGACTTTCTCAAGAAGAAATACGGTATTCATTATTCGCTTTCAAAAGCCGCGCGGGATTTTACCGTGAAGTACGGAGACGGTAAGGGCAAATTCATGCGGTTTCTATCAAAGATGGTGGGAAAAGTATTAGGAAATAAGAAATAGGAAGCAGGTTCATTACAAAATATCAATTCCTTATTTCCTAAAAATAATAAGGAGGCAAATATGCCGATTTTATCGATTCAATCTCATGTAGTTTATGGACACGCGGGTAACAGTTCCGCGGTTTTTCCACTACAGAGACTGGGACGCGAGGTGTGGGCTATCAACACAGTTGAGTTTTCTAACCATACAGGTTATGGTTCATGGACCGGGCAGTGGCTTTCGCCGCAGTTGGCGCGAGAACTAGTGCGCGGTTTGTCTGAACGCGGAGTACTAGGGCAGGCTGAGGCTGTGCTTTCCGGGTACATGGGAGATGCGGAAACAGGTTCTGCAGTAATGGATGCGGTGCGGCAAGTTAAAGCAGTAAATCCCGCGGCGCTTTACTGTTGCGACCCGGTCATGGGGGATGTGGGTAGAGGGCTTTACGTGAAACCGGGTATTCCAGAAATCTTCAAGAGCGAGATAGTCAGATGCGCCGATATTGTTACACCCAATCAATTCGAGTTAGAGATTTTAACCGGCATTGATACAAGCGTTCGCGGAAACGCCCGCAGAGCGGTTGAAAAACTGCACGCCTTGGGACCAAAAATAGCGCTTATCACGAGCTTCACTATGCAAGCGGATCGCGAACCGCGCATCAATATGTTAGCGTCTGACGGTGAAGAGATGTTCATCACTACTACGCCTGAATTGCCCTTTCCCCCAGGCATGGCAGGCTCCGGGGACCTCACCGCCGCGCTCTTCCTCTCACGCTACCTCGAAACTCGCGACATAAAACGAACCTTGGAACTGACGACCGGCTCGATATTCGCAGTGATGGACGCTACATTCAAGGCGAGTAGTACGGAATTACTCACCATAGCGGCGCAGGACGAACTCGTTTCCCCCAGCCGTTCATTCGAGGCAACGCCTTTTTAAGGTGTTGTGTGTCTGACACCAAAGCAATTCTCATGGCAACCCCGTATTACAGGTATGAGAAGTTTACGAATACTTATCTACGGAGCGACGTATCACGTTACGTCGAAAATAGACCACGACGACATGAGCCTTCTTGATCCCCTATTCAAGCTATTATTCCTTTCATTCGTCAAAAAAGCCAAGCGGAAGTTCCATTTCCAGTTATGGGATTTCTGCGTCATGGGAAATCATATTCATTTTTTGATAAAGCCGGGTAAAGACGCTAATTTATCGGAGATAATGCAATGGATAAAGTGTAATTTCGCGAAAGCGTGGAACAAGGCGCACGGGCGGAAGGGACATGTGTGGGGAGAGCGATTCTACTCGCGAATAATCGGTGGGATAGAGGACTTTTTACGGACGCGGGAATACATTGCGGAAAATCCTGTGAAGGCGGGGTTAGTGGAGCGGGCGGCGGAGTGGGCGTTTGGGAGTCTGTACTACCGACTACATCGACAATCCGACTTATTAGACGAGCCTATTCTCGACGTATGAGCGGTGTCTGACACCGTTGCACCGCGTGTCAGACAAAACCCGTTGCGTGCGTCTAGCCGACGCCATTGAAAGTCTCCGCCGTAGGCATCCGGTAGGCATCCGGCGGTGTCAGACACATTTATCGTAGGCGGGCGGGAAAGCTTTTGCCCACAAAATATGATAAAGAAGTAAAGACAATAGGATCAGCGCTGTACAGAATCACTTCCTGAACCATCCGGGCGATTTACCGTAGATGTTCTTGAATACCCTACAGAAATACGCTTGGTCTTGGAAGCCAGTTTTGTCGGCTATTTGGGCTATAGTAGCGCCCGAATGAATGAGAAGGTCAACGGCCATGAATACGCGGTAGTGGTTGAGATACTTCCAAAGGGACATCCCCATTTCCTTGCGAAAAATTCTGGTGATGTAGTCTTCGCTACTGCCTACCGCGTCCGCGAGCTTCCATCGGAAGATGTGTCTGTGCGCGTACTGGTTGAAGTAGAGGATAGCCTTCTTCACTAAAGCGCCAGTAAATAGAGGGAGGATAGAGTCGCCCGCCGCGATAGACCTCATACGCATACAGAATGCCGAAGAGCCGGCCACAGAACGGTTGCACAATACCACACGCGAGTATTTACTGAGTTCCTTGACAAGTTCAGGCGACTTTATGTGTTCGGGTACCACAACGATGGGCGTCATGGTAGTCGCCGGATGATTGCGGATAATCTTTATCATTTCAATGTCTATGTCTCCAAGGCTGACGACGTCCGGCGTAACTTTGGAAACCGCGTTAAGGAAATCTTCCGAAGGCGCGACGTTCACCCCCATGCCTTCGTCTATCCATGAAGATAGGAGTTCTCCGTTGGAAGCTTCTCCAGAAGCCAGTCCTTCCTGTCCTTCAATAAACAGTATACTGCCGTTTTTGGAATTCTTCTCTTCCAAAGCCTGACTTATAGTCTCGCCCTCAAGCTCGTCGCTGAAGCATAAAAACGGGGTTTGAAAAAACTCTGGATGCGCGCGGAAGAGGGACCCTAACTTCGCGGGGGAAAGGTCGCCGCGCTCCGCGTCCGTACGGATTGAGCACAGGATGAAACCGATTCTGTTGGGCGTATTTAAGGCTCTCGCCACGTTTCTGACGACTGGTAAACCGAGCAGAGCCTTCGTATCAATAGGGACGTCGTTCAACGACAGCGCCGCTTTGCCCTTGGACGGTTCGGTTACCCGTCCCGAAAACGTGGTCCACGGGAGCGTAATTGAACAGGAGTTTTCACCGCAATCCGCGCTTCCGCCGTGCATGAGCGTGATGCGCTCTATTATGGTGAACGTCCATTTCGCCATTCCACCGCTCGCGCCCGTAAAGCGAATTTCGAGTCCTCTCTCGTGGAAATGCGCGGCGGGTTTGTCCCGATACTGGTTCTTTATGAGCGCGAATACATGGGAGAGAAGTTCCTCATCTCCTACCAATAAGGGAAATTCCCCTTCCAGTTCGGGCAGAATGGAATGGATATTAAACAGGGCTTTCTTGAAAGATAGGTCGTCGGTCTGGGATATGGCTAGCTCTATCAAGCGATGCATATGATTCTGGCGGTCCACGATGAGGTTCTGAAGGGCTTTTAGTTTGCTGAAGATTTCAGGGTTTCGCTCTAGGGGTACCTCCGCCATGAGGCTCTGAACCGCGGAGATTACTTCTTTAAATGGTTCGTTCAGGTTATTTCCCACGGTTGCGAAGAACTCGGTCTTTGCACGCTCTGAATTCTCGGCGAGTTGTTTTGCATGGAAGGTCTCTTCAAAGAAAGCAATGCCCTTGAAGGCGTTGCTCATAGCGGAGCGGAGTTCTTCCAAAATCACCCCGTCAAAAAACGGGATATTATGAACAAAATAACCTAACGGCTGATTCTCAATGAATAGGGGTTGAACCAGAAAGATTCCGTTCTCGAAGTATTCCTGCATATCTTGAGGGAAAAGTCGGCGCGCGGGAAAGAGGCGCGGAATCGTGTTGACGCCTTGAGAGGAGAAGCCGCCGATATATTCGGACGCGTCTTCGTCTTTGTAGGCGACCAGAAGCGCGGTTGTTACTCCTATCTTGGGTAGGCGTCGAGCAATGCTCTCAACCAGAGACTTCTTGTCCTTTATACCAAGCAATTCACATTTGAAGGAATTAAGAGCGCTATTTCTCTCTTCTCTTTCGTGCAAGGATAGAACATAATGCTGTTCCTGTAGGCAGGAAACCATTCGGTACGTCTCGGATTTGAGCGCGTGATCGACGCCGATTCGCCCGCATACATAATCAAAAATCTCGAAGAAACAGCCAATATCTTCGTAGCTATCAAGTATCTCCGTACATAATTTCGTAGCCGTTTCTAGGAAGAGCTTCTTTTGTTCCCCCCCCCCCCCGATTAATATTTAATATAAGGGCGTCAGCAAAGGCTTCTCCACCTTGCAAGTTCAATTTTTCCTGCGTCCCGCTTCTTCTTTCGCTGGGTCTGACGACGAGACGGCAGGGCAGGGTTACATCTCTGACATCATGTTTAGGGTCTCCCATCAGAGCTTTGAGGATCTTAAACGACTCAGCGCTCATCTTCGTATAAGGAATTTCCACAGTTGAAAAGGGGATTATTTGGCTTTCAATGGAGTTGTTAAATCCGCCGATTCGGTACGAGTCTGGTGGAAACCCCTGTTTCTGAAGGTAGAGAGCGGCTGGCAGAGTCATCAGGTCGCTTGAGCCAATCAGTGTGTCAAAGTCTTGCGTCGGTCTCAAGCCCCGCGCCGCGAAAAGTTGAACGCACGCTGAAGCTCCGCGCGCCCAATCAAAAGGGTCGCTTATGAGTCTCTCGTTACAGGAGAGTCCGGACTCCGAAACCGCGTCCCGAAACCCCTGATACCGGTCCATAGCCGAGTGGTGCGAGGATGGTCCTCTCAAGAAGGCGATGTTCCGCGAACCTGTTTGTATGAAGTAACGGGTCAAGCTCTTCATACCGTCATATGCGTCAAAACGTACACAGGGGTGTCCCTCAAGCTTGTCCGAAATGGTCGTGTGGGGCAAGTCTCCAAAATGTCGGTGAAAGTCGGAGAGTTCGGAAAGGCTGGAACAGCCAATAGAGGAACTCCAACTTATCAGTCCATCGAGATTCTGGGCGTTAGCTAATGAGTAGATAGGGTTGCGTAGGTATTCCATGTTGTCTTCAGCGTTGAGTTTGCCTCCGGGAAATACAAAGAGGCTCGTCTTCTCGTCCATCGCGGCCCGCGCGAAATGGGACCACACGCCGCAGGCCGAACCGGTGTGTATTGAAGCGAGGACTAGACCAATTTTATTCTTTTCTACCATGTTCATATTATATACCAAATCTCACTTCTTGCAAGGATATTTTTCACATGAAAGCCGCGGTCCAGCCCGCGCCGATTTGCGCCGCCTTTAGGCGTTCACTGCGCTTGAAAGTTCCTTTGCTTTTGTGGTATAGTCTCGTATGAGCTTTTTTGGGCGAATGATGAAAATGCCGTTGGCGCTTGGAGTCGCGCTCGTATGTTTCGGCTGCGCTCTTATAGTCCCAACTGAAAGGGTCGGACAGCTTATTGGAGGCGCTCTGCCCCAGAAAGCCACAGCCGTATATGCGGGCAGAGACGTCTCCTTATCTATGGGTGAAATAAACAAGGACGGGGACAGGAGCGGGACCGTGCAGTTGACCGAATTTCCATTTTTGCAAATGCAGGCGGAGCTACGAGTGGACGAATCCTTCTTATGGACCGAATTGCGCTTCTTGGGCGCTAGTCCCTCTGGGTGGAATGAATTCACCCAGGAACTGACGGGAGGCGGGAACGTCAGATTCACCGAAAGCTTCGCGTTCCTTAACGTACCCCGGACCGAACGCGGACAAATCGCAAGCGCAAATACGCTCTACAAGGACGGCAAACTACAGGAGGGGCAAGCCTTGTCGAATATGAGGGGTCGAGCCGAAAGGATTGACGCGCTGACCCAATGGATGCGCGCCCAGTTTGAGGACGCGCCCGTGCATTTCCCCAATGAGCGGGTATTCGAAGACTACTGGCGGCCCATTCTCCTGCCGGAAACGGTTTCCGCCAAGAAGAGACCTTCAACATGGACAGACGCGGGCGCATGGGTCATAGCCGAAGAGGTCAAGTGGAACACGTCCTATACGACGCGCGTTCTGCCCGAACATTTAAGAGCCGCGCGGGACTCAGGCGCTCTGCTCCGCGACTGGGAAGAAGCCCTGGCATGGCTCTACATGGACTATGAGTGGGATTATGTGCAGAGCCTCTTTTCCCAGGGGCGCCTGACTCTTGTCAGAAAGCAAGGAGGTAAATAACGTGGAGAATTTTTCGTTGATAGATATTTTCAGGATGGGCGGTATATTTATGTGGCCCCTCCTGGTTTTTTCTATTTGGACTTTTGCCATTGTCATTGAGCGCGCGGTCTACTTTCTTTATCACAACCTGCACGTTGAGGACCTTGAAGTCAAGGTGCAGGGCTATCTTGCCACAGGCAATATGAGGGGCGCGCAGGATTACTTATCCGCGCTTGCTAAGAAACAGTTAGGCGCGCGCGCGCTTCTCGCCATGGTCAAACAGCGCGACATACCAGAGAGCCAGTTAGAAAAGGCGGTGGAAGCCTCGGCCGCAGACTGCATTAGGGAAATGGAGACTGGTTTCAACTTCCTGACAGCGCTCGGCTCCCTTTCTCCGCTCACTGGCTTTTTGGGAACGGTTTCTGGAATGATTGGCGCGTTCAGGTCCATCGCAGAAGCGGAAAACGTCAACGCACAAATCGTAGCAAGCGGTATCTATGAAGCCTTGGTAACTACTGTCTTTGGTCTCATCATCGCTATAGCCGCTATGCTTGCCCATGCGTTTCTGTCGCACTTGGTCGACTCTTTCGCTTCGGATATGGAAAAAACGTGCTCAGACCTTATGATTGACATAACCCGCCTCAACGCAATGGGCAGAGGTAGAACGGACTTGAAGCTGTTGCCAAGCCCTCGTCCTAACCAGGTGCTTTCGTTGGAAGAGTACACATAATGCGAATTCACCGCGAGAAAAGAAATCCTTTTGAAGCCTCAAGCGTGTCGAGCGATATTGCCTTCCTGCTCATAATTTACTTCATCGTCATAGCTGGTTTCAGCGTCAACAAAGGTCTCTTGTTGAACTTGCCCGAAAAAGACTCGACTCGCCTGTTACTAAAAGAAGATATTCTCCGCTTTGAAATGGACCGCGTAGGCGCGGTGTCGGTAAACGGAAGCTATCTTGACAAAGACGGCGTGGAACGAGAAATTCGACAGGCTGTCGCCGAAAGACCTAATATCGCGGTGGTCCTTGAAATAGCGCCTGCCGCGCCTTGGCAAAGCGTGGTGTCCTTCGTGGAACTCGCCCAAAATTTACGAGTGGATTCCTTTTCATTCGCCATGGAGGAGGAACAATGAACATCAGACGCGGACGTAGACGTTTTTCGATTCCTCTTGACTCTATGTCAGACGTTGCCTTTATCTTGCTCATATTCATCATGTTCCTTTCCCTAATAAATTACCGACAGGAAATAAAAATTGAATATCCGGAAGCGGAAACGGCGAAGAAGACCGATGTGGAGAAAAACCTCGAAATCTGGATTGACAGGGATGGGGAACTTTACCTTAACGGTTCCTTAAGCGATTTAAAGACTCTGGAGGACAGCGTTATTGAGGCGTATCAGAACGCGCCCAGTACTCGCGTTCACGTCATCGCGGATAAGAATACGCGATTTGAAAGAGTGAATCGTGTTCTGCAAACGCTTCAAATCCTGCAATACCGCGTAGTGAGCCTCGTGGCGAGGTGAACTATTCGCTCTCGGATTACAAGCGCGAATTTTTACCTCAATTCAGACTCCATTTTATGAGAATAAACGCGGAAACGTCATCAGCGGCAGTTTATCTGATATAAAACTACTATATAAGCGCAGGCTCCGCCTGTTTAACGACTTCACACAGGGCGTTGTTTGAAAAGGATCGCCGCTGTGCGAGACTCTCGCATAGCGGGCGCACCGAAAAACATACCGCCGTCTAAAGCGTTTTGGAAAGCGTCCCCCTTTTTTATGACTTCTTAACGAGGCGTAAATGGTCCGCCTTGTTCCACAGGAGAGGGGAAATCCTCTCTCCTTATGTAACACGATCGATCAAAGATTTATTCCCCTTTGGGCTTAATACCCCGCCCCTTTGGGGCGAGGATTTTTTATTTCCCCTTGACTTTTTTTCGAAAGAGGTATAAAAATAACTATGAAACAGGATAAAAAAAGAGGTTTGTTTCAAAAAATCGGCGAAACTTCAATGGTACCTATTTCCGCCAAGATTGTGATTATCGTATCAGTTCTGTTGTTTGTTTCAAATTTCGCTACTAACTATTTAACCATTTCCTTTCTTCGCAAGGAAACGATGGAAATGAACAGCCGATTGCTTGCGCGGGAACTGAAAGAAATCTACATAAACGCGGGAAACCAATACCAAATATACCTGTTTTCAGGGAATAAACAAGAAGCGATGGATTTCATCGTCCAGCCCGCAGAGAAGAGTATGACCCACCCCGGAAGCTGGGCCGTCGGCGCGCTCCCATCGGGAGGGTTGCTTTTTAAAACCGCGGCCGCGACGCCTGAACGCCTGCCCGACGAAAAGTTGCTGGACGAGATAACGCAAGCTAAAGAGAACGGAGTAGACGAAGGCGCGCGCTTCTTCGATACGCCCTACGGCGAATACTTCGGGGTCTACAAATACCACGAAGACTGGGGCGTGTTCCTGATCCGCGCGGATTTAATGGCCGACCTCATGCGCGAATCAAACGCGGTCTTTAAACGAATAGTCGCTATTATCGTCGTCCTGACCGTCGTATTTATAATCGTGAGTTTCTGCGCGCTCTTTCGCCTTCTGCGTTTCGTCAAGGTCATAAGCCGCTCCCTCTACGACATGCAGCAGATGCAGGAGCTTACGCTCATAGACCTGAAGGAAGCCCCAGCCGACGACATCACCTATCTGGGCGTTTCCTTCAACTCGCTGGCGTCTTCTATTAACAACCTACTCGGCATCTTCCGCAAATTCGCGTCCCGCGACGTGGTGAACAAAGCGTACCGCGACCGTATCGTAAACCTCGAAGGCGAACAGCGGGAACTGTCCATACTTTTTACCGACATCAAAAGTTTTACCAACATGACGGAAACTCTGGGCAACGACATCATAGACCTTATCAACCTGCACTACAACAGCGCGATTCATATCATACACAGCAACGGCGGCATCGTCGGCTCTATCATCGGAGACGCCCTGCTCGCGGTCTACGGCGCGGACGAAGAAACCGTCGACCAGAACAAGTCTCTTGCGGCTCTGCTCTCCGCATGGAAACTGCAAGACGCGGCCCTGGAGTTGCGGAATAGTATGCTCGAAAACCGTCAGGCGATTGAACAAACCCGCGCTCTCACGCCCCGCGAAGAAGAGGTGTTCAAGGCCGTGATGCTCGCCATCGGCGTGGGCATAGATGGAGGCGCGGTGTTCTACGGCACCATCGGCTCCAACGAGCGTATGACGAACACGGTCATCGGAGATAACGTGAATTCCGCGTCCCGTATCGAGGGTCTGACCCGCATCTACCAGCTTCCGGTCATCGTGTCGGAATACGTGAGGGATGATGTCGCGGAGAAAACCGACCGCTTCCGATTCTTCGAGATCGACACGGTGCAGATGAAAGGCAAGACAAAGGGGAAAAAAGTGTTCTACCCTATGGACATAGAGCTGATCGGAGACAAGGATATCGCCGAATGGGAGGTCTTTGAACAGGCTCTGACTTATTACTACGACGGAAATTGGGATATGGCGCGCGCCGGTTTCAACTCGCTGACTATTCCGGTCGCCGAGGTATTTAAACAGCGCGTTAATACACGGGAAGTCCCGGAAGGATGGAATGGAATATGGACGATGACAAGCAAATAACCGCGCTGACTGGTTTTGATTTCGTTGATAGAGAGACGCGCCTGTTCTTCCGCGAAGACGCCATAAAGATCCTCAAGGGCGACGCGCCGGACGTCTACGACCTGGAAACGGAATTCGCCAAGGCGAAAAAAAACCGCTCCTGGTTCGTCATTCTGATTATACTCGGCGTTACCGTCGCGACTGTATGCGGGCTTCTCATAACGACGCGGATTATCAACACGCGGACGCGGAACGTGCCGGAGAGCATCAACACCTTCGACGACCTAAACCTCAAGAATCTTCTCGATATGGCGAGCCGCATCGAGTTCTCTTACCAAACGACGCTTGCGGAAAAATCCGCGCTCGAAGGCGAAATGGCTGTGGAGTTAAACAAGCTCGAAACAAACGCCGAAACCGAACGCGCAGCCATACGCGCTCTCTCTCTGCCGCGCGTCGACGAAAACGCCCGCATCGCCCAAGCGACAGCGAAACTGCTCGTGGATACGGATAAAGTACGAGCGAAATACGCGGAGCCCTTGGTCGCCCTGAACGCAAAGCTCGAAGAATACAGGAGTCAAATCGCCTCCTTTGACAAAGCTCGTATCGAGCAGGCCGAGGAACAACGAAAAACTGCCAACGCCGAATACCTGCGCTTCGAACATGAGAAAGAGACGATACGCGCCCAGTACGAGGAAACCATAGCGAATCTCCTCGCGGTACTTACCGAGTCTCAAAAGGTCGGCTTGCAGACGCAATTAGAAAGTATCGACGTGGTGTCCTCAAAATACAAGGCGGAAATCGCGGAGCTCGATCCGGTGTGGGAGAACGAGCGGAACGCGGCCGTCATAGCGAGTATAGGCGCGCCGCCAGACGCGGAGCTTCCTCTGCCCGATGAAAGAATGAGAATTCTCGCCGAAATAAACGCCGCTTACCGTAATATGAACGCGCTCTCATCAGAATTGCTCACTATCCCCTGGAAAAACAACACGCCCTCTTACGTTAAAGCTATGGACGCGCTCTTCTACGAAACCGCGCGCTCCGCGGGCGCCGAGATTCAACAGCTCGCCGATACTATGGACGCGCAAAAACAGGCGCTTGAAACGCAAATCGCCGAATTACAGTCCTTGCTCGCCGACGCCTCTGCTGAAGCCGAAGCCGCCAAAGCGGACAACGCTTCTCTGGCCGCGCGCCTAGCGGACTTGACTGTGGAACGAGAAGCGCTGTCCGCGGAAAAGCAGGCGCTTACTCAAGAGAAGAACCTCCTTACTCAAGAAAGAGAGGCTCTTACCCGAGAAAAAGCGACGTTAATTGCGGAGCGAGAAGCGCTATCCGCCGAGAAACAGACGCTTACCCAAGAGAAGAACGCTCTCATCGGCGAAAGCGCGACGCTTTCCCATAACCTGGACGCCGCAAATGACTTGCTTGCCCGAAACCGCCGATTCTTCCGCGCGGTAACGGAAAAAAATGGCGCGGCCGGATACGTCGTGGATCCAAGAAGCAGAACGGATATTCTTGTCTACATTGACCCGCTGTTCGGGCTTTCGTTTGAGGGTCAAAGGGCGTTCGTATTCAGAACTGGTAACGAATACGTGGGTTCCGTAACGATTTCCGGCTCGGGCGGGGTGTTCACGGCCAGGACTGTAGAACTTGCCCAAGGTATGGCTATTGAGCCTAACGACAAGATTTTGCTTGAAACAAAGGGACGGTAAATTGACGTGAGCGGCGGCGGTAAAAGCGCGCTATAAATTTTTAGGAGGAAAAATGTACAGGAAAATTATTTTTATTGGTTTATTGTTTGCCTGCGCGGGGCTTAACGCGCAGGAATGGGAAAAGCGGAACGAAAGGAAGGAAGGCTCCGAGACCGTTACAGAATTGGCGTCTTCGGGTGGGCTGGTCTGCCGCGTCGTCTCCGCGAATGAATTGAACGACGCGGACGCGCGAGTCGTGGGCGCCAGTCTGAACGCGGTGTGGGCGATTCCGGGTATGCGAGGGACCGAGTCTTCGGCGTATATGGACGAGAAGGGCGACGGCGGTTTTCGGCTCGTCGTATACCCGGAATCGTTTACGAACGGCGGCGAAGAGTTGAGCGGCTATTTCCCTTCCGGTATGGCGTTTTACTACCACACGAGTCTTTTCTACGATATTTCTATGAAGGTGGGCGACTTCATGCCGAAGGTTACCGGCGCGTTCGTGTCGCCCGACGGGTTAATTAAGCACGTTTCAGCCGCTATTTTGATGCCGGAGATGTATATGTTCGACCAGTCTCTTCTGGGGCGCATAGACCGTCTCGAAAAGGCGCTTGTCGCGGCGCTTGCCAAATCCGCGCCGAAAACGGGCGTGTCCCCAGAAACGACGCTTGCCGTCCTAAACGAGTATAACGCGAATCCTAATCAAAACGCGGAAGCAGTTTTCGCCGCGCTGAAAAAGAAAGGACTCAAAACAAACGTCAAAGAAGTACGAGCTGTGTTGTGGACGTATTTCGGAATTCTTTAGCTATTGAGGTTGTTTCAAAACCTCACGTTTTGAAACAGCGTTAAGATAAAGTAATACAGAGGAGGAAAAGTATGAAGATAGGGAAAAAGATTATTCTGGTTGTAGCGGTTTTGAGCGGCATTGGTATTAGCGTCCTGGCTCTCATAACCATGCAACTGACCCGCGCCGAGTTCTCGCATGTCATAAATGACAGCACGGCAATCATGGCCGAACAGTACAGCCGCGAGATTCAGGTGAAGCTGGAAGTGTACATGGACATTGTCCGGACTATTGGCCAGATGATGGAAGAATACGAAAGCATAAATGTCGAACGGAGGCGTGTTCTCTTTGACGCCTTCCTAAAGGGAATCGTTGAAAGGAATCCCGATATTATCGGCTTATGGAACGGTTGGGAGCCAAACGCGCTGGACGGCATGGACAGCGAATACGCGAATACTCCGGGAACTGACAGCACCGGGCGTTACCTTGTCTATTGGTATTGGTCGGGCGGCAAGGTGGCGTCAGAACCCTTGACTGATTACAGTACCAACGATTATTACCAGATACCATTAAAAACCGGCAAGGAAGCGGTTATAGAGCCTTACTTCGATACAGCGGGCAGCAAGAGGGTATTGCTTATCAGCCTTGCGGTTCCCATAAAAAACAACGGAAAGGTTGTAGGGGTGCTAGGCGTCGACATAGACCTGTCGCTCATACAGGAACTTGTGGGTGCGCTTAAACCTTTTGGCGACGGCGTGGCCGCCGCCTTCTCAAACAAGGGGATCGTCGTAGGCCATTTCGATTCCTCCCGTTTAGGGAAACAGATGAGGGACTCCGAACAGGACATGGCCGGCGATTTCCTCCCCGATTTCGCCGCCGCAGTTGAGGCGGGCAGACCTTATAGTTTTGTAGTCCACCAGCCCGGTTTTAACAACGATATGTATATCCAGACTGCTCCCATTACGATTGGAAAAACATCAACCAAATGGGCTATGGCTATTGGATGTTCGGAAAAAACCATCATGTCGCCGGTCATAGCGCTTATGATCGCCACTATCATTGTCGGCCTTGCGGTTATACTGGTGATCTGCCTGGGCTCTTTTTTCATGTCCCGCGCTATCAGTAAACCCATTGTGTACACGATGAATATGCTCAAGAATATTTCTGAAGGCGAAGGGGATTTGACTCATAGCCTTGCAGTCAACACAAAAGACGAGATAGGGGAACTTGCCCACTATTTTAATCTCACTCTGGAAAAGATCAAAAACCTTGTGATGGTCATCAAGAAAGAGACTATAGCTCTCTTTGACATAGGCAGCGAACTTGCCAGCAATATAACCGAGACTGCGGCCGCCATTAACGAGATTACCGCCAATATCCAGAGCATCAAGGGCCGGGTGTCAAACCAGAGCGCCAGCGTCGCCGAAACCAACGTCGCCATGGAACAGGTGACGGCCAATATTGAAAGACTCTCAGTCCATGTGGGAAAACAGAGCGAGCATGTCTCCCAGTCAAGTACCGCTATTGAAGAAATGACGGCCAATATCAAATCGGTCGTGGCGACTCTGGAACAAAACGCCCGGAGCGTCATGGATCTCATGGAAGCCGCAGAGGTGGGACGTTCCAGCGTGGGGGAAGTTTCCACCGATATCCAGGAAATCGCTCGGGAATCCGAGGGGCTTTTGGAAATAAACACAGTGATGGAAAATATCGCAAGTCAAACCAACCTGCTGTCCATGAACGCCGCCATAGAGGCCGCCCATGCCGGGGAAGCGGGGAAAGGTTTTGCGGTGGTGGCCGATGAGATACGCAAACTGGCCGAAAGCTCGGCGGATCAGAGCAAGACCATCAGCGAGGCGCTTAAAAAGATCAAGGGAAGCATAGACAAGATAATAAAAAGCACGGACAACGTGCTTTTAAAATTCGAAGCCATAGAAGGCGGGGTGAAAACAGTATCGAATCAGGCGCAGAATATACGCGCCTCTATGGAAGAGCAGGAGATAGGGAGCCACCAGATACTGGAAATGATCAACGCCCTGAATGAAATAACCGGGCAGGTTAAAAGCGGGTCTGTCGAAATGCTGGATGGGAGCAAAGAGGTCATTCAGGAAAGCAAGAATCTTGAAATGGCGACCCAGGAGATCGCCAACGGGATGAATGAAATGGCGACCGGGGCTGAACAGATCAATGCGGCGGTAACCCATGTGAACGAGATCAGTGGACAGAACAAGGAAAACATCGGCGTGCTGGTCAAAGAGGTGTCAAAATTTAAGGTGGAGTAAGGGTATTAACACTGTCCTAACTGCTTACGCTTCGCCGTTGTTGGCGGACCTGTCTCCGCAACGGCGAAGTCATTCCGCTACGCCCTATCCCTACGCCTCTTTCGTCCACGTTCCAACCCGCCACAAACCTATGGCTTGCTTTATGGGAGGGTTGGAACGTGCATACAGCCGAAACGTTATACGTTTTATTCAGCGGCGCTCGCCGACGGTTGGGGTTGAAGATATTTAAAATAGGCGTCCGAGAAGTTGTCTTTTAGTTTTGCGTTTCCTGTAAAGAAAGAGCTTGTTTTTTGTTCCATAGTATAACTCAACCAATAAGAAGAATAAGCGGTCTCGATGTAACCGGCGTTGGTTTCGTCGGCAGGCGCTTCTTCCGTGGGGTAAAGCACAAGCACGTTGTTTCCGACGACGAAAGGATTAGACGCGGTATTGAGCGGGGTGGAAAAAGCTATCCGCCAGAAGTTCTCGTTTGAGACTGCGCCCGAAAGTTCGCTTATCGACGAGTCAAGGGGCGGCAAAAGCTGATCTCCGCCGAAGTTAATGGGCGTAGGACCAAAATGTTTCTTTTCAAGTCCCCTTTCGTCAAGAGCGGCGTCAAGGCCCTTGGTATTGCTCAAGGAGGCGAAAGCTTCCGCCTCTTTTATGAAATAGTCTTCCACGCGCCCTCTCTCAAAATCTATGACGTAGGAGCGTATCTTCCTCAAGGTTTCCTCGTCCGTCGTATCGGCGAGCTTGGGCGCGTCTTCGGCGCGGAAGAACGTCCATGTTTCGCCTGTCTTTACGAGCTCGCTGAAACTCCCTTGGGCAAGGTCCAAAACCGCGTTTCGCGCGTCCGCGTCGGGTATCTCCGATATAAGCTCGAAAGCCATTTTGACGCCCATGTCTCCGCCTTTCTCCGCGGTTACCGCGTCTTGGGACTGAGTTTTCGCCGAATCCTCAAAGGTCGCAACGCCGTCCTTGATATTTTGCATGACTTGTTGCGCCTCTTTCTCGGACTTCATGGCGATTTTCGAGAGATGCGCGGACTTGAAGAGGCTCGGATTGGCGTTGGCGAAAGCTATCGTTTCGGAATCCGGATAATTGCTCAAGGAGAACGTAACCATATCAAACGAGCGTTCAGGAGAAGCCATCGCTCTGATAAAGGGCGCCTCTTTGGAGGATATTCTTAAACTGGTTATATCGTCTATATAACGAGACGCTGCGATTTCCTCCTGCACTTCCTTCCATAGCGTTTCCCGCGTGTTGCCGTCCATCTGCCGATATTTCACCGAGGAAAAACGCCCGTTTTCCTGAAATATCGGCAAAGCCGCGACTTCCTTGTCCACAACGCCGTCGGGCGTCGCGTAGCCGGCTTTCCGCATTTCCTCAAGAATCGCCGTCCGAACCACGGTTTGTTCAAAGGCCGCGCGCCATATTTGATAGTTCATAAATAGGTTGTTGACGTCCTGTCCCGCGTTCTGCTGGCTTCTGGCGATGTTCTCGTAAACCTGGGCAAGATAACCGCCCGGCGTATAGGAAATAGGCGTCTTGCCGTAGTAACCGAAAATTAAGTCCACGCTGCGTCCCATTTCGGCGCTCGGCGTTATCGCCGGCACAAAGACAAACGCGATAATCACGATAACCAACACAAGAATCGTTCCGATAAAAACGCCGGGGCGAGTCTTGAACTGGCGGGTAAACTCCTCCGTTATGGATTCGTTCTTTTTTGCGGCCGCTTTTTTCTCTTTTAAAGCCATAATATCCTCTGTAAATTGTAAATTCTCTAAAGTGGTCGATAGAATACCATTTTTGACGGAGAAGGTCAAGGGGTCAAGAGAAGAATGTCTGTCAGAAAAATTCGGCGGGAGGCGACTTTACGAAGAACAATTCCCTTATTTCGCGTCCTTCCGCGCGGGCGCGTTCTTCGAATTTAGTCTTTGGGCGCCATGTTTGGCGCGGGGCGAATCGAGCGTAGGCGTTTTCAAGACCAGTCGTCGCAGAGAGTTCGGCAAGCGCCGCGTCAGCGTATTCAGTCCAGTCTGTTACCATGTAGAGGTACCCGCCGACTCGCAATTTTGACGCAAGCGTATCGGTAAACGGTTTCTGAATTATCCGCCGCTTGCGGTGCCGTTTCTTGGGCCAGGGGTCCGGAAAAAATAGGTGAATTCCAAATATACTCTCCGCGTTTACGGCGTTAAACGCCTCCACCGCGTCGCAGGCGGCGACGCGGATGTTTTTTAAACCGCGCCGCTCAATCTCCATCAGCAGTCTGCCTAGTCCCGGGGTGTGGACCTCCATGCCCATGTAGTTTACATCCGGATTGTTTTCCGCAATGACGGCCGTCGCTTCTCCCATACCGAAGCCGATTTCTACTACAACCGGATCGGCGTTGCCGAAGATTTTCTCAAAGTCAATATTCCTCCCTTTTTGTTCGAACAAAGACGCTCCATAGACCGGCAACAGAGCCGCCAGCGCCCTCCGTTGTCCGTGCGTCATCCGTCCTGTTCTACGGACAAAAGTTCTTTCCATAAGATTACTGATTCTTCCTGAAGACGCGATAGTTTATGTTGGGAAAAATACGATGATCGTATTCCAAGTTAGTGAGCCATTCGGTACTGATGTGACCATTGCCGAGCGATTCATAGATGGTGGTAAAATTCTGTAGGCACCCCTCGATTTGTTTACCCGCGTATTCAGCGTATTCTTTACTATAAAGCATCATGGGCCAGCTTGAGTCTTGGGCGAGGAGTATCTCTCGCGCGGCCTGGTTCAAGGCGCGCTCTTTTATACAGGATTCATTAGGGAACCGTTCCGCGAGTTCCGTCATGCGTTCGATAGCCCGAATCATGTGACTGTACATCCAGTCGTTAGAAGAATCGAGCCACATCTCCGCGTATCCGTTGATGCCGGACGACGAAAACGAAGGCGTAATAGTTTCGAATTTGTCCGCTTCTTGATCGAAAAGATATTTTCCCGGACACAAGAGTCTGACGCCTGCGTTCTTCGAGGCGTTTGTCTCGCGAAACAGCGACTCGACAAAATAGTAGCCCTCACGCCAGGAACGTCCCAAGTCTTCCGCGTCGCATACGCAGAGGCTTACCGGCGTTTCGGGCATGAATTCGCCTACTTTATGGAGACGTTCGGACTGCATATCCAGAAAAGCCCGCGCTTGGGAACGGGCCTTCGTTGCCGCAAGATCCGGGTCGTAGAGGCTTTTATCATGCGCGTAGTACTTACAACCGGTTGACGTCCGTCTGTTCCCGAAAAACGGTTTCAACGTCTCTTTTGGAAGCTCGTATGCGACGTCGCGGCTATTGTCGCGGTAACAATCGGCGCCGGGATAGGCGGAAAATTGAGCGCCGGTATCCCGCGCCATCGCGAAAACGCCGGTACTTGTCCTAATAGGGTAAAACGCTCCCTTTGAAGCGGGCGGCTCGCCAAGCGCAAAAGCATGAGCGTCCATTATGGTATAGCCAAAATTATACGCGCGCAGAAATCGGTCGATGTCCGGGTCCCACGCTATTTCCGGCAGGAAGAAACCAAGAGGATATTTGCCGAAAAAGCGCCGAAACGCGCCTATGGCCGTTTCAATTTGCGCCTGCACCGCTTCGGGGTAATAAACGTAAAACGGAAGGAACGCATGAGTGGCCGCGGTCATCAGAAGCTCTACATTACCCTTCTTTTGGTAATACTCAAGCGTCTTCAGGATGTTCCGCTCATATCTGATGGTCCACTGGAGCTTTTTATCCACAGCCTCTTCGTAATACATTTGGGCGAGGGCGTTTTCCGGGGCGTTATCGGTACGAGTCAGCTCTTGCTTGAGGAAGTCTATGCGTTTGTTGAGCCAGTCGTCGAATCTTTTCAAGATATCTTCATCAGACAGGAGAAAACAAAGCGACGGCGAAAAAGAGACGCCCAGCTGAAAAGGAACGTGGTCCGCTTCTAGTCGGTCAAAAATTTCAAACAACGGCAGGAAGGAGTCAAAGATGCTTTCGAACAGCCGTTCCTCATTATAAGGCGTCCAAGGCATATGAGCTTTTATTACCAAAGAAAAAACAGGTTTATTCACACCGTTCGCTCCCTGCCGCGGATTATGGGGAAATCTTCAACGCCCGATAAGCGCAACAGCGGATTCTTCTCCGCGTAAAGCCGAGTTTTCTGCGGTTCAAACAGTTTCGGCATGGCAAATTCACGCGACGCCGCGAGAACCTCTTCCTTGTCTCCAAATAAGGCGCAGAGAGTCACTCTAAAGACGCCGTTCGGTACTGGTATGGACACGTACCATGCCGTATCGTCCGGCTCTATGTTCACTATCCACGCTCCCTTGGGGTCGCTTAAAGGCAGAACTTTAAGAAAGTACCCGTCGAAATCAGGCGAATTCTCGATGCGCTCCTTATCCTGCCGCTTAATCTCCCAAAACGCGAAAACCCACATCGGATCGCGTATCAGTACGTTGATGAAAGTGATATTGTAATGTTCCGGCAACGGAACGGCGCCGGAAAGCGGAATATCCAAGAGAGGCTGAACATCGTCTTCCAGTTCAATATCCAACAACGCTTCTATGATGAAGTTCCAATCGAGGTCGGACGGAATATCAATATCAAAATGGTCCGCAATATTTATCAACTCTTGAGTTGTTAAGCCTTCAAGATAGGCTCTTTTTAGAATAGCGTCAGGCATTAAATCTATAATGGGAAAAAATCCGATAAGTGTCAAGAGGTTTGAAACCATAGGCAGAGAAGGGCTTTAACCGCAAAATCAAGCGGCGTTATTGCTTACGATTACCAGCTGTTCTATGGTTATTAATTTAAGCTCGCTGATTTTTTAGAGAGCGCCTCTATGACCAACGGCGGAACCATTAAGGAAACGTCTACGTGAAACGCCGCAAGCTCTTTCACGGTTGACGAGCGGACGGCGAGGAATTTCGGATCAGACGGGAGAAAAACGGTCTCTACGCGCGGGTCAATAGCCTTGTAGATTGTTGCGATTTCCGTTTCATAAGCAAAGTCGGCTTGCGCTCTTAGCCCTCTGACGAGAATCAAGGCGTTTTGCGCCTTCATAAAATCGGTCATAAGGGAATCCCATCCAAAAACGCGCGTGTTTTTGAATGGTTCCGTCAACCTTTCGAGCATTTCAATCCGTTCGTCAAGAGAGAAAAGAGACTTTTTCTGGCTGTTTTCAGCCGCGACCACAAGGAGTTCGTCAAAAAGAGCCGCGGCTCTTTTGATGACGTCAATATGTCCCAATGTCGGCGGATCAAAAGAACCTGCAAAAACCGCTTTTCGCATTATCTTAACTTGAAGGTTGCTATGACGACGACGCGGTAGAATTCGAGGTGAATGGGATCTGGGGCTATGACGCGGTCTTGATAGAAGGCGTTGTTTTTCGTTTCCGTCGTGAAAGTCCGCCGCGTCCAGAGTTGAGCAAGCGTCGCTATGCTGATCCGTTCCGTTACTGTGAAGTTAAACAGGATGGAAAATGTCCATCTGAACACCTCGTCGCCCCATGTCTTGCGGTTTGCGGTCGTGTAGAGATAATTACTCGTTTCCACCAAGAAGCCCGTCATATTGAGGAATATAGGCATCTGGTAGCCAATCAAGTAGTTGCCATAGTAGTTCCAGCCGTTCATATTTTCGCCGTCGTCGTTTTCGAAATACCAGGGCTCGTCGTTCTTTGCGTCCGAATAGCCCGCGTAGTTGACCTCGTGGTAAGTACGGAACACGACATGGTTCCAGTCTCCGGGGAAAACCGCGGCAAAATCAAATTGCACAGCCGCGCCCGCCTTTGCGCTCCACAATATCCCGTCAAAGCCGTCGCCGTCCACTACAACGCTCCCGCCGTCCTTCCGTACTATGCCTATGCCATAGACGTCTTCCCCGAAGAGCTTGATATTCCAACCAGAACCGATTCTTCCACCGGTTACTAGTTGGAAGAAGGCGATGGGCGTCCACACGATTTCAGCGATTCCGTTTATGGAAATGGGGGAGAATTCCGTTCTTAAAACAGCCGTGATATTATTATCCGCGGAGAGTGGACTTTGGCCCTGCAAAAAGGGAATGACGAAACTTTGGCTCAACGCGGCCTTTGCTTCGGGTCTGGAGGACACAGTAAGAGATAAATCCGTGCCCATTTTTATTTTCCCGCCCTCGTCCGCGAATACAATACTTACAAAAGTAGCGCTTGAAAAGGAAAGAAGTGAAAAAAAGAGAATCGCTTTAAAAGAATTCACGTAAACCTCCCGTCTTTTTGGTAACTAAAATAGGCTGTTTCTGAAAAGATGATATGGTCAAGAAAGTTCAGCCCCAGAACATCCGCCGCGGCGCGCAACCGCCCGGTTATTTCGTCGTCTTCCGGCGATGGAGCAAGCTGTCCCGAAGGGTGGTTATGCGCCGCTATCACCGCGCTTGCCCTATCCAGAATCGGGTCCGCAAACACCTCTCTGGGATGCACCATGGTCTTGTTCACCAGTCCTATGGTAACGACACGGACCGCGAGAACCTCGTGCGCGCCGTTGAGAGAAAGGCAGATGAAGCGTTCTTGTTTGCGATCAGCATAATGTTTGATGATGTTGAAAGCGTCTTCGGGCTGGCGTATACGCGTTCCCGCGATACCCCACTGTCTTCTACCAAATTCGAGCATTGCCACGATGGAACAGGACTTGCCTTTACCGAGTCCCGTTATCTTTACCAGATCTCTAACGTCAGGGATACCTTTCCTTACGTCGAGGCGTTCAAGCAGGTCCCCAGCAAGGGTCCAAACGCCTTTACCCTTTATACCTGTGTTAAGCAGGATGGCGAGAAGTTCCCTATCCGAGAGCGCGTCCACTCCCTTGTCCATGAGCCTTTCCCGTGGGCGGACTTCAGCGGGTAGTCGTATCAGATTCACCCTGTCCGAATCCCGCGTTTCGCCACATTCATTTTTCCAAACTCTGTCTCCATAATTCACGCGTACAATACGGCGTTACCATGAAAATTGATTTTTTATTATGAATTATCAGACGATTCTTGTCAAGAGGAGTAGTATGGACTTAACAAACATCTTCAAAACGCGCCTAGACTCTTTCAAAGAGTCTAGCTATTATGAAAACTAAAAACAGAGAATCTTTGGAGGTTTTATGTCAACACACATTACGGCAAAAAGCGGCGAGATTTCGGATGCAATTCTTCTGCCCGGAGACCCTTTGCGGGCGAAATTCATAGCTGAGACGTTTCTTAAAGACGCTCGCCAATACACGAACGTGCGGAATATATTCGGTTATACGGGACTCTACAAGGGTAAGCCCGTGTCCGTTCAAGGAACCGGCATGGGTATTCCATCCATTTCTATCTATGTGAACGAACTTTTTCGTGAATATGGGGTCAAACGGGCAATCCGCATAGGAACGGCCGGCGCGATTCAGTCTGAAGTGGAAATTCGAGACGTGATCCTCGCCACAGCCGCGTCAACGGACAACGGCGCAAACAACATCCGTTTTCGAGGCAGGGACTTCGCTCCCGCGGCTTCCTTTCCCTTGCTCAAAACGGCTTATGAGATAGCGGTTCAAAAAGGCTTTGACCCGAAAGTCGGTACCGTGGTTTCTTCAGATATGTTCTACACCGAAGACTCGGACGATTGGAAAATCTGGGCGAAATTTGGCTGTCTAGCAATAGAAATGGAGACCGCGGAACTCTACACACTCGCGGCTAAATACAGGCGGGATGCTCTTGCTTTGCTTACCATTTCCGACCATGTAGTTACCGGTCAAATCACCACGGCCGAAGAGCGACAGAATACCTTTGTCAATATGATAGAGATCGCCCTGGACACGGCTGTTTCGTAACAATTACCCGTGTTTTCTGGAATGATAACCTTAACTGGTATAGAGAAAACATTTTCAAACGGCGTTAAAGCCCTCGATGGAGCGAGTCTGGAACTTCAAAAAGGCGAGATTCATGCGGTTTTAGGTGAAAACGGCGCGGGTAAGTCTACGCTTATGCATACGCTTGTCGGCTTTTTGAAGGCTGACGCCGGAACCATAACAGTTGACGGCAAGGAGAGGCGCTTTTCAGGCTATATAGACGCGATCCACGCGGGTATCGGCATAGTAAAGCAACATCCCTTAATCGTAGATGGATTCCCCTCATGGGTAGTCTGTGCGCTCGGAGCGGAAGACGGCTTCTTATTCACCCCAAAGAAGTTGCGCGCGCGGGTGGAGTCTATTTGCGAAGAGTGGGGATTTCACCTGCCTTTGGATAGAGACTCTTCCTCTCTGACCGCGAGTCAGAGGCAGATTGTCGCAGTGGTCTGTCTTCTCTTGCGCGGCTGTTCCGTATTCATCTTCGACGAAGTTACGGCGGTGCTTTCCCTCTACGAAACTGAAAGGCTATTCGCGCTTCTCGGACGACTCAAACAAAACGGGGCGAGCATCGCTCTCATCTCCCACAAATTGGACGAGACCCTCTCCGTCGCAGACCGTGTTACCGTTCTTCGCAGAGGCAAGACTATTGCAAGTTTCGGCGCAAAGGAATCAAACAGGGAAACATTAAATGCATTGATGTTTGGAAAGGGATTGGAAGTTGAAGGTCGGGAGGCAAGGGGAGGGGAGGGGGGAAAGATTCTTTGCGTTCAGAATCTTGCGGTAACTGGGAATGCGGAACTGCCTTTTTTATGGGATGTTACGATGAGCGTTGTCCGCGGTTCCATTGTGGGTGTGGCCGGGGTCAGGGATAGCGGTACCGAGACGCTGGAATTGGTTCTTACTGGTTTCTTGAAACAAGATTCAGGGACTATTCGCCTCAACGGTATTGAAATGGATGGGTATCCGCGGACGTTTCGGGACGCGGGCGGCGCGTATTTGGCTGCCGACCGAATAGGAGTGTGTCTTGCGCCGAATCTGTCTCTGTGGGACAATCTCGTTATACACGCTCATCGGAAAAATTGTTTCTTCTTGGACAAGAGCTTCTTGAACGATTGGGTAGATTCTCTTCTGGAGAAGACGAAAGTACAATGGGGAAAAGAAGAGAAAGGGCGTTCTTTCAAAGAAACAGCGCGGTTTTTTTCAGGCGGTCAGCTTCAGCGGCTTGTTTTGGAGAGGGAACTGGCTGAAAACGCGGGACTACTTGTGCTTTCTGAGCCTTTCTGGGGCTTGGATACTCAAGCCTGCGCTCATCTTGTTCAAAAACTGAATTCTGTTACAAGGCGCGGAGGCGCTGTTCTTATTTTTTCTGCGGATATTGACAATCTTGTTCCACTCTGCGACGAAATCTTCGTCTTACGGAACGGCCGTATCGTTGAAATCATCCGGGGGACCGCAGGAAATCGCAAGCAACGGCTCGTGAAAGCTATGGTTTAGCCCAAGCCCCCCCTATAGGTCTGACCTATAGGGGGGGGGCTCTTGTAGATACTATCCCCATAATTCCCTGTTTGCGATGGTACGCCCCACCCCATTCCCAGTCTCCCGGTTCCTGCGCCAAACCCGCTTTCACCGGATTCCGGTCTATGTAGTTATATACCGTTAGAAAGTCTTCCTCCCCTTTTACCTCTCGCGCCCAAAACCGATCCCCCCAAAAATGCCCGGTCTTCCCGTGTAACTTGTTCCACCGTATCGCATATACCATTTTTATCCATTTAAGTACCATCGACAGGCTCTCTCCTTTTTCTGGAGTGATAAGGAAATGGAAATGGTTATCCATTATGCAAAAGTTCCATAACTCAAACTTGAATCCTTTCTTGGTTTTGGCTTCTTGGATGATAGAGATGAATAGGTTTTTCATCACAACGGATTGTAGTTCGGGAACGTGACGGTTAACCTCCGATGAGACATGGTAGGTTAGACCCATATCGGTTTGTCCACGTGGGCGATGCGATGCCATAGTACCCTTATATATGGGTTTATTCTGTATTTTGCTTTGCTTTTTTCGGTAGGTCTGACCTATAGGGAGTGAGGTCTGTCCTGCTGAGACGGTTTTTCCACAGCCAGGAAGTAGCGATGACTGATACAGTCAAAGTAACCCTGCCGTTCCATCACGGACTCTAACACAGACAACTCTTGTTTAGAGATATTCGCGTTGAAACATTCGGTCAACAAGGGAATATGTTTGATATAATAAAGGACGTCGTCGATACGGTAGAACCGCTGTTTACCCATACTCTCGCCACAGTCTACGAGACATAAGCCCGCTCGTGCGAATGCGGCTGTGTTTTGCACGAGGTTCCGCCCTGTTATTTTGATAAGCATACCCAATGCGGCGCAGAGGTCCAGTGCGTTCATGCCGCCGATTTGCTGTGTGATGAACACACCGCCGGGAGCAAGGGAGCGACAGACCTCGCTGATTTCGTATTTGCCGTTGCGGTTGAGGATGAGATCGAAAGACGCGTCTGGAAAAGGAAGCAGACAATCGCCGTTGGAGTGTTTGACGCGAACGCGCGCGTCTTTGACGTTCCAGACCTGTTCTGGCGCATCGACGGGGAGTTTGTCGACGAACGCGACGCGCGGGGGTAGGGTAGGGAAGCAGTTTAGGAAGTCCGCGTTACCCGCGAACATATCAAGGATAGATTGTTTACCATGGAGAAACTTTTTGACAATGAGACGCAAGTCCCAAGGGAGAGGCTCCTCCTGCACCCTATTCTTTAGACCTGACAATTGCGGATTCATTACTTTAACCTTTCACCAATCCTTCGCTCCGGATGAGGTCTGTCCTTGTGGAGAGCGCATCCACCGGAACAACGATACCTGAACCCCAATTCGCCCACACCGCTTTTGCGTACTTAGTGGAATCCGTTTCAAGAGAAAGTGTTGCAAGATTCGTATCATTGTCTTCAGTCGCGCCGTTACCGTAGTCCGCGCTCTTGAAAGAAGAAGCATTCTCTAAAGCCTCAAAATCCTGAATGACAACTGGGGCGCCGGCGATAATTTTCTTGATGTCAATATTTAAGTCTTTCACATAGTATTTCTTGGCCTTTTTATCAGCCTTGTTTTCCGTCTTATGCCCATCTTTAAAAGTGTAGATGGTGTAAGGAATCTTGGTGTAAAGTTTGCCGTCTCCGAAGCCTTGTACCACATCGCCGTCTTCCGTGTTGGTGATAGTATAGCTCTGTGTGGTAATGCCCGGACCCTCGTCGTCGCCGCTGCAACTTACGAGCGTCATGCCGAATGTCAGCATGACCGTCAACAATAATAAAAATGTTTTCTTCATAAAACATCCTCCATTAAGAAGCCGCGGAGTCTTCACAATCCCCAAGGCTTCTGTTTTATTAGGAGCGACTACGTCGCCCGCTTAACCGTTTTCACAAACGGAGAAAGCCTTGAGATGCGCCGTCGTTTACAACGGCAAAAATGAGTAGCGAATAATTATGTGGAAAAAGAAAATAAGTCCCGTGTTTTAGTCCGCTACTGTGCGGGGGGGGGGGGCATCATGGAAAAGCGTATTCTGGAAGTATTATGTTTCGCATTCATAGCAATGAGTATAGCGCATTTATTTTTTTTGTCAAACAAAAAACGAAAAAACGTCGGAATTTTCGCATGAAGGACAGACCTCGTTTGGCGTGCGGTAGTTTACTTTTTATCGTAAACCGTGTAACATAAAGCCTATGGTAAGAACGATAATGATAGGCGATGTGGTAGGAGAGCCGGGGTTGACGGCTCTGGAAAGAGAATTGCCATCTCTGATACGCGAGTATAAGGCTGATTTCGTAGTAGTGAACGGCGAGAATGCGGCTGACGGTTTCGGTATGACAGGACAGACCTTGAATCGCATCTTGCAAAGCGGGGCGGACGTTGTAACGTCGGGCAACCACGTTTGGGAAGAGCGCGAATTTTGGAGCGTTTTGGAAAATGACGAGCGCGTTCTGCGTCCGGCGAATTACCCGCCGGGCATTCCGGGCCGCGGCTGGCTCAAAACGAGAAAAAACGGCGTCTTCTGGCTTGTTATTAACCTACAAGGACGGGACAAGATGAAAAGCATAGATTGCCCGTTCAGGACCTTTGACGCGATATTTTCGGCGCGCGGCGATACTGTACCAGAACGCCACAAAATATACGAAATGCCCTATCCGCCCTTCATTACGCTTATTGATTTCCACGCGGAATCCACAAAGGAGAAAGAAGCGCTAGGTTTCTATTTGGGCGCCCGCGCAAGCGTTATTGTGGGAACGCATACGCACGTACAAACGGCGGATAATCGCGTCCTACCCGGCGGCGCGGCCTATATCACAGATATAGGCATGACTGGCGTTCAGAATAGCGTTATCGGAATGGATACGCGGATATGCGTGGACCGCGCCGTGAAACAAGTTCTCTACCACATGGAATGCGCGCAGGGGGAAGGATCGGTTCAAGGCGTTGTTGCGGAAATCGACGAAAATACGGGAAAAGCCCTCTCCATTAAACGGATAGGACATACCGCGTCAGAGCGGGACTAAACGACGACCGAATTAAATAACGGGAAAAGCCGTCGAACTCAATTGAGACGTCAATGTATACATCCCCAGTCTCGCGGCTGTTCTTCAAGAAGTCTACCATACGGGCGCAAAGCTCGGATCCAAGTCCTAATCCCCGGTATTCAGGCTGAACTTCGACTATGAGTCGGCAATTGAAACCGCCGCCCTGCTCCTGCGCCGCGGCAAAACCCGCTATGCCGCGTTCCGTGGTTTCGGCGACGATGATTTTATCGCTCGTTTCACGTTTGACTTCCACATCATACGCCGCACAGAGCGGGCTCTCGTCAACGCAGGCGCGATGCAAAGCCGCTATGGCTGACGCATCGCCAAGAATACAGTCGCGGAACGTAAAATCTTCCAAAACAAGCTCTTGAGTCTCTTCAGGCTCCTCAAAGCCGATTTTTTCCATATTCCAAGACTCTCGTAGCCCGTTATACCATTGAACGATGCGCCGCTTCATCTCTCGTTTCTTGAAGGCGAACCAACGCTTTTCCGTTTCTGGATATTGATTCAACACGTCTTTAAACGCGCGAAAGACTCCTTTCCCTCGTTCAAGGCTTTGCGTCAAAGCGTCTTTGATAACGCTATTCCGACGCCTGGACACGAATTGTTCCATGACGAGGAACCCGTCCGACGAACGCCATTCAGGAATTCTGATGAAGCGCTCTTCAATACCGCCTTCAATATCGTCGATTTTGGTATTGATAAGCTTGGACTCCTGCGTATCCAAAAGAAAATTGTTGTTCTGGTCTTCCATACAAAAGAGAATCTCGTCAATTAAAACCTGCGTTAATTCAAAAAACATACTCATATTATACTATGAAAGAACGGCGTGGTATAGGGTGAAAGACGGCGATACCTCCGACCCTCTATCACAAGACAGACTTGCAATGCAATACGAAAAAAGATATAATACAAAAAGTCTTTTCAAAACTAAAGTTTTGGATAGTAGCTAATCAATTGGATTAAAAACTATGAATATACTTGTAATCGGCGGCGCGGGCTACATAGGAAGCCACGTAGCGCGGGAATTTCTGGATAACGGACACAGAGTAACGGCGTTTGACAATCTTTCGAGCGGAACGCGGGAAAACCTGTTCAAGGACGAAGAGTTCATCTACGGCGACATCCTCGACTATTCGACGCTCTTGCGGGCAATGGGAAACGGCTTTGACGCGTTGATTCACCTTGCGGCCGCGAAGGCCGCAGGCGAATCCATGCTGAAACCTGAAAAGTACTCTCGACAGAACATAAGCGGAACCGTCAACATCCTCAACGCGGCGCTTGAAGCGGGCGTTAAAAATATAGTTTTTTCGTCAAGCGCGGCCGTTTACGGCGAGCCGCAATACCTGCCCATTGACGAAAAACACCCAACCAATCCTGAAAATTATTACGGTTTCACCAAACTGGAGATTGAGCGCTTGCTTTCGTGGTACGAAAAGCTGAAAGGCGTCCGTTTCGCCGCTCTCCGTTACTTCAACGCGGCCGGCTACGACGTCAAAGGGCGCATCGCCGGACTGGAACAGAATCCCGCAAACCTACTCCCCATTATTATGGAAGTCGCGGCTGGACTGAGGCGGGAATTACGCATATTCGGGGACGATTACGACACGCGGGACGGCACATGTATCCGCGACTACGTTCATGTGAGCGACCTCGCCGCGGGACACGTCGCGGCGCTTGACTATATCCGCGAAAACGCCGCAAGCATCGTCCTCAACTTGGGCAGCGAGAACGGCGTTTCGGTAAAAGAGATGCTCGAAATAGCGCGGCGCGTTACCGGCAAGCCTATTCCGGCGAGAATCGACGGACGCAGAGCTGGCGACCCCGCGAAGCTTACCGCTTCGTCTCAATACGCTCGCGAGGTTCTCGGCTGGCAAGCCCGCTATTCAGACGCTGAAACTTTGATTGAAACCACATGGAAAGCGTATCATAAATAAGGAGGCTTTTTTGTTATTGTCAATAAATTTTCCGTCATGGCTGAAGCCGGAAATCATCCATGGACTGCCGGTCCGGTGGTATGGGCTGATGTATCTTATTGCTTTCGGCGTCGCGTATCTCCTCTATAAAAGACAAATTAAGGAGAGAAATTTTCCCATGAGCGCGGACGACTTGTCGGGCTTATTCTTCTGGGGCATAGCTGGGCTGTTGATTGGCGCGCGCGTGTTCGCTACCATCGTTTACGAAACGAGCGACATCTACCGCAGAGAGCCGTGGCTCGTGTTCTGGCCCTTCCGCGACGGACGTTTTACCGGTCTCCAAGGCATGAGCTACCACGGCGGAGTCATTGGCGGGATACTAGGTTTCGTCGTTTATAGCGCGGTAAAACGTTTTGACGTACGAGAAATCGCCGATATGTTTGCGGCGAGCATTCCTCTCGGCTACACTTTCGGCAGGATCGGCAATTTCATAAACGAGGAGCTTTACGGTAGAATCACCGCGTCTCCCATAGGCATGACGTTTCCCGAAGCGAAGACCTATTCGGCAAGCCTCCCCTGGGTTCAGGAAATCGCGGAGGAGATAGGTCTCGCCATTCCTTCGCCAGACGCCATGCTTAACCTGCCCCGGCACCCGTCACAGCTTTACGAGGCGCTTATCGAAGGCGTTGTCCTCTGGGCGATTATTTGGCTTATCCGCAATAAGAAGCCGTTCAAGGGTTTTACCGCGGGAATTTATATTTTGGGGTACGGGCTTTTCCGATTCTTCATTGAATATTTCCGCGAACCGGACGCGGATCTTGGATATCGTCTTGAAATCGTCAAAACGGATTTGCCCATTGCGCTTTACCATCCGCTCTTGAGTTTCTCAACGGGTCAGATATTATGCTTTGCAATGGTAGCCGTCGGAGTCGCCTGGCTTGTCGTAGCGGCGAATCTATCGAATCGCAAGCCAGTACGGGTCTACGAAAAGCCTGCCGGGAACGGAAGGAAAAACCGCACTGTCCAAGACCGCGAGGCGGACAGGAAGACGCGGCGGATGAAGAGGCGGAAAGCCGGAAAATGACGGCGCTCATTGGCGTAAGTCCGATAAGTCAGACCCGTAAGTCCTCCTGCGCGCCATAAAATAGTCTCCGCTTGCTTGCAAGCGGAGACGTCAAGACGGGGACAGCGGCGCCCCTCAAACAACGCCCCATTAAGAAGTCTTTAAACAGGCTACGCTATGCTCAAAGCCCCAGCCGTATCACGTTCCACGACGCCGGTGGCAACACCAGCTCCAGAGCAGCGCGGTCCAGCTTGCCCGCAACCTGCGCCACTGGGCTCACCGGCTCATCCTTCGCCGAGTTAGTCGCCTTGAGGTTGTCGTGGCGCATGGCCGTGTGTTCAATGAAACGCCAGTTCTTCGTATCAAAGCCAGCAAGCTCAGTCTCAAGCACCAGCGCTTCACAGAGGTTACGGTTCACCGCAAAAATCGTGAGTCCCTGCTCGTTGCGCACCGCTACGCTTTCAAGGTAGGGAACGCCATCAATGTCTTTGGTATCGTAACGATCACACACGATCTCGCCGCGTAACACCACGCCGCGTCCGTACTGTGACATCTGGGCGAAAGGGTAAAAGATGGTCTGCCGCCATACGCCGCCGCCAGCATGGGTCATAATCGGCGCGATCACATTCACGAGTTGGGCAAGACAGGCAACCTTCACGCGGTCAGCGTTTTTAAGCAGAGTGATGAGCATACAGCCAACAAGCAGCGCGTCCTCCATCGTGTAGATGTCTTCCAGCAGAGGTGGAGCAACCGTCCACTTTTCAACTTTGACGTCGTTGCTATGAAACCAGACGTTCCACTCGTCAAAGGACAGGTTCACGGTTTTCTTACTCCGCTTCCGCGCCTTCACCAGATCACATACGCCCACCACGGTCTTTATAAAAGAATCCATCTCAAGACTACGGGCAAGGAAACTGGGCGTGTCGTTATCTTGGTTCCCGTAATACGTGTGGAGCGATACATAGTCGATATGTTCGTAGGTATGCTCCAACACCGTCGTCTCCCAGCTGCCAAAGGTCGGCATAGTAGAACTGGAACTCCCGCAGGCTACCAGTTCTATTGAGGGATCTGTCCACTTCATCACTTTCGCCGCCTCCAGCGCCACCCGGCCATATTCGTCAGCAGTGCGGTGGCATATCTGCCACGGACCGTCCATCTCGTTACCCAGACACCAGAGCTTGATGCCATGCGGATTCTCATACCCATGACTACGGCGCAGGTCGCTCCACTGGGTGCCTTTGGGGAAGTTGCAGTATTCAACAAGGTTGCGCGCCGCATCAGGCCCGCGGGCGCCGAGATTCACCGCCATCATCACCTCAGTTCCAGCCTTCTTCGCCCAGTCAACAAACTCGTTCACCCCAATCTTGTTTGGTTCCAGCGTGGCCCACGCCAGGTCCATGCGTGTTGGCCGCTGCTCACGCGGCCCCACGCCATCCTCCCAGTTGTAGCCAGACACAAAGTTCCCACCCGGATAGCGGACAATAGGCACATTCAGTTCCCGCACAAGCCGGATCACGTCTCGCCTAAAGCCAGCCTCGTCAGCCTCTGGATGTCCAGGTTCGTAGATGCCGGTATACACCGCCCGCCCCAGATGTTCGATAAACGACCCATAGACACGCTCATCAAGCGAGCCTATCAAAAAATCTTTATGTAACATAAGTTTTGCTTTCATAAATAAACCTCTTAAAAATGAATACATCATCAAAAAAAATACACTATCGCGAAGTATTTGTCAATTACGACTTGCGTGTCCTCACGCCCGCGACGCGGTGTCAGACACGCGCCCCGTGCGACCCCATGCGCGGCGTATGGCACCCGCGCCCCCCCCCGCCCTCGCCCTGCGACTCGCCCGCGTAGCGTCCGACGCCCGCGACGCGGTGTCAGACACGCGCCCCTGTTGCTTTCCTTGTATTTACTTTTTACTTATTATTAACATTTTTTACAAAAAACCGCTTGACAATTCTGATTTCTTGGATGAACATATTTCTCATGCGACGACAGCAAGAGCGTATTAATTCTTTTAGTCTCTGGGTAGAAATCCCGCAAGTTGTGATAGAGCGGCGTTTATGGGTCGTTAGTCGCTCTGTTTACGCCCCTGCTTGTACCCCCCCCCCCCGTAGAATTCATTAGATATAGAAAAACCCGCGAATGCGTCTGGCGTTCTTGTTTCAAGAACACAGCCGTTTCGTTTTCTCAACGCCAGAAGTCCGCGGTTTTTTCTATTTTCTCCATTTACTTCATATACTTATTTAAAAACGACTCCAAAGTTAAAGCTTTTGATTCAGAAGCCGCGCCTGTTGACTCAAAAGGAAGCCCTGTCGACTTAAAAGCCGCGCCTGTTGACTCAAAAGGAAGCCCTGTCGACTCAAAAGCCGTTCCTGCTGACTCAAAAGGAATCCCTGTCGACTCAAAAGCCGCTCTTGCTGACTCAAAAGGAATCCCTGTCGACTCATTAGGCGCGCCTAACCATGCGTTAGGAGCCCCTAACGACTCGTCAGTCAAAATTAACGAGTCGAAAGGAGGAAGATATGAGCAATGATTGGATGCCTGCCGCGCGAGCGGCGATTCTAGCGATGTGCTGGAATTGGCTGACGTACCTGACCCCGGAACTGCGGGCGCTCTTTGGCGTCCCGGACGCGGAGTTCACGACGCTGGGGAACCTTTACAACGCCGCGGACGCGCTTCTCAAGAAGGCGCAGAACGAGGCGGAGCGAACCCACGTAATCACCGTTGAACTTCAGGCGGCTTTCAAAACCCTGACCGCGAAGATGCGCTTCTTCCGGGACCGCTACTTCAAGATACCGCCCCTCGCCGAAGGGGATTGGGCGGCGCTGGGCTTCAAGCAGAAGGACCCGCATCCGACGCCGATACCCGCGCCAGAGGGAACGCCCGCTGTTTCCTTGAGCTACTCCGGCGGTCCCCACGCGATGACGGCCCATCTGGGACCCATGGCGGGAACTCGGGAACTTAACCCCGAAAGCGACTACGGCTACGCTATTTATCTGGGCGTGATGCCTCCCGGCGGCGCCACACTGGAGCAGGCCGCGTCGGAGAAACGCTACTTGATGAAGCCGCCCGCGGACGGAAAGATACTGTCGCATTATCGGTTCTCTCGGCGGCGGAAGGAAAAAATTCTCTTCGACGCGGCGGACGCCGGTATGACAGCTTACGTCTGTTGCCGCTACGAGAACGGCAAGGGCGAAGTCGGTCAGTGGGGTCCCGTCGCTTCGGCGGTTGTCCCGTAACAGGTAACATAGGAAAAGTAAGAGATAAGAGATGAGAAGTACGAGCCGTTCCAGAGGCGCGCCGCCCACGGAGATTGCTTCGTTGCGCTCGCAATGACGGGCGCCGTCTATTATCTGAAAGTCGGCTGTAGCGCCCGCAGGATTGGGCGCAAATAAACGCGGAACGGTTCCGCAAGCGTCTCCGTTGGAGACGGGAACCGCCGCGATTTGAATGCCGCGTTACATCGCCGGGAACCGGTAAAGCCGTTATTCAAATCCGCAACGGCCCCACGGTGAAGCGTTTGGCTACGCCGTTATTGAAGCGGGCGCAAGCGGCTGGCAGAACATAACAGCCGGCCTCTTGAAACGAGTCAAGGGCGTTAAAGACCTAACTTTTGTGTTTTTTTGAATTACAACGCTGACGGAACTATAAAATTTTTTGAGCAGACAACAGAGGGTTTAACAGTTCCGTCTCGGAACTGACAATTGGCTCTAATGCTTCGTGTACAAAGGTCTAACAATAACCAATCGGGTTTATCCGGTTGGAATTTTTAGGAGGAAATTATGATCAGTAATCTGACATTAATATCAGCGCTTGCCGCCGCGGCGGCGTTATGCGTATTGTCCTTAACCGCTTGTCCCAAGCCGAGGGATAACGAAGTTACACCAAAGCCAAACCAGGAGGAACCGGAAAGTCCGCCGGAATTGGAACTGGGAAAGGCAGCCAATCCGCTTATCAAAGGCGATGCGCCCGATGTGTCGGTTATCCGCGTTGAGGACGCCTATTACATGGTCAGCACCACCATGTATTTTAGCCCGGTCGCTCCCATAATGAAGTCGTACGATCTGGTTCAGTGGCAGATCGTTAATTATTGCGCCGATATTCTTGAAGACGAGCCTTCGTTCAGGCTTGAGACCGAGGACGCAAACCGCATCGGCGAATATGGCCGGGGCCAGTGGGCGGCGAGTTTACGATACCAGTCAAAGCGGTATTATGTAACGTTTACCAATAACACCACCCAAAAAACCTATATTTTTTATACTACCGATATTGAAAAAGAAGGTTCGTGGCAGCGCATTGAACTTGATCGGCAGTTTCACGATCCGTCATTGTTTTTTGATGATGACGGCACACCGTATCTTTTTTCCGGTTGCGGAACCGTGCAGTTGACCCAAATGACCCGCAACCTACGTTCCGTTGCCGATGGCGGCGTTGATACGGCGGTAATCCCCGCGTCGAATGTAGGCGGCGCACAGAACGCCGAAGGGTCCCAGGTTTACAAGCGGAACGGTAAATATTATGTTTTTCTTATTGGCTGGGTCGGCGGCAGGAGATCCGAGCTTTGTTACCGCGCCGATACCATCACCGGACCTTACGAAGGCAGGGTGGTACTGAACGCCGCTTTGGGAAACAGGTCCGGCGGGGTTGCCCAGGGGAGCATAATTGACACGCCGGACGGCGACTGGTACGGCTTCTTTTTTCAGGATCGGGACGCCATAGGCCGTATGCCCGTACTGGTCTCCATGATCTGGGATAATGAGGGCTGGCCGGTATTCGGCGGCGCGAACGGGCGAATCCCGGAAGAATTCGATATAAAACTGGCAAAAGATTTTAAGACCAATCTGTATGTTTCGGATGAATTTGAAGAAACAAAACTGCCCCTTGCCTGGCAGTGGAATCACAACCCGGACAACGCCAATTGGTCTCTTACGGAACGGCCCGGCTATCTGCGGATTAAGACGGGCAGAACAAGCAAAACGGTGTACCACGCGAGAAACACCCTGACGCAGAGAACCTTTGAACCGGCCTGTACGGGGACTATCGCCCTTGAACCCACCGCCATGAAAGACGGTGATATTGCCGGGCTTATCGCTTTGCAGGCGGCTTCCGGTTTTGTCGGTATTGAGCAGACAGGCGGTCAAAAATTCATTGTCATGTATACCGGCTCCGGGAACGGAACCGCCGCAGCGGTAACGAGACAGGAACAAATTCCGTTTACGGGCGAGAAAGCCTATTTCAAAGTGGCTTTCCAATTTAGAACCCCCGCAAGTAACGCGGAAACGGCGACTTTTTCGTACAGTCTTGACGGGGAAACATGGCAATCCATCGGGAATGCCGTAACCATTCAATGGTCCATGCCGCATTTTACCGGCTACCGTTTCGGTCTGTTTAACTACGCGACACGGGAAGCCGGCGGCTATGTTGACTTTGATTATTTTCATGTGGAATAAGCCGGTATGTAGGAAAAAACGCGGAAAGGTTCCGAAAGCAGTCCTCGTCGAGGACTGGAA